>JAKIWH010000036.1:14254-17065 GCA_022750125.1 Thermoplasmata archaeon | reverse complement strand
CTCCCGAACACCCGAGCCGCTTCGCCGCCCTCGAGCATCCGGACGGTTTCGGCCGCGGCCTCTTGCGACGGATTCTCGTACCGTGTGTAGATGTACGGCTCGGCTCCCCGGCCGATCTCCGAGTTCGCAGCCGGGAAGTGAAAGGTGCTGGTCTGGTAGATCGGCGGGGTGACCGCACCGGCGTTCCGCTCCGGGCGACGGGCCGAATGAAGGATGGTCGTCGCAGGTCCTTGGGCCCACGCCGGGAGGCTCCGGAACCGTCGCGGCGATCCCTCGTCCGAGGTGGCCTCGGAGTTCACGCGCCCCCCTTGGGGTGCGCTACCTTTCCGGCATCCTTCGTGGAGAGAAGCCGAAGCCGCTCGGGGGCCCGGATCTCGCCGAGGTACGCAGCGACCGCGGGCGGGACCTTCGACTTCCACGCATCCCCCCCAGCGAGCTCGCGCCGCACGAGACGCCCCTCGTACTCTTCCCGGCGGGACCACGGAACCTCCTCGACCGCGTAGCCCGCCGCCTCGAAGAGGAGGCGGGTGAGCGGGTTGTTCGTGTAGACCCTGCCGAACTCGGGGAGGAGCGACTCGACGTACGCGACCCACTCGGCGTGGCGGTCGATGTCGACGAGCGGGATGGGCCGCACCCCCGTCACCCCCGCCTCCTCGGTCGCGCGCAGAAGCATCTCCATCCGCTCCCCCGCGGTGAACGGGTTGTCGAGCGTGTAGGAGTGCTGCGCGCTTCCGATCCCCACGAGGAGCTCCGCCTCCGGCACCGAAGCGCGAAGCCTCGCGATGGCCTCGAGGTGCCCCCGGTGGAACGGCTGGAACCGCCCGACCATGAGCCCACGCTCCTGGGGCGGCATCGGGCTCACTCGGGGCCGAGGTCCTCCACATCGTCGAGGAACTCGTCGATGTGGGGGCAGCGGGAGGTGAGGTAGTGCCGGCAGTGGCTGCAGTGGGTGTCGTTGAGGGTCGCGGGGAAAGCGGCGTTGAACACGAAACAAGGCCGGTGGAAGAACCGTGAGGGATCCTCATCGGGAGGCTCACTGACGCCGAGCGACGCGCCCACCTCGGCGCGGCCGAGCCCTCCGCGTCGCGCGGAGGCGTGGCTTACGTTCGGCCTCACGATCCCGCGGGTCGGGCAGGCCCCTTCTTCGAGCCCCCGGGTAGCTCGGTCCGGCTCGTGGCACCGACCATCGCGGCGAGCCGTTCGAGGAGCGACTCCTTCTGCGGCTCCTGCCCCACGAGCGCGTACTTGAGCACGTCGCGGAGCGTCCGCACGGGCGTCACCTCGATCTGGCCCACGTACCTCGCCTCGAGGACGAGGTCGGAAAGGTTGTCCTCGGGGACAAGGACGCGCTTCAGCCCCGAGTCGGCGGCGGCCTCGACCTTCGCGGTCACGCCGCCCACGGGGAGCACCTGGCCGCGGACGCTCAGCGAGCCGGTCATGGCGAGCGTCTGGTCGACCGCGACGCCTTCGAGGGCGCTGATGACCGCGGTGGCGATCGACACGGAGGCGGAATCCCCCTCCACGCCGTCCGAGGTACCTACGAACTGGATGTGGATGTCGTACCGGGAGATGTCCTCGCCCGTGTACTTCTTGATGAGCGCGCTCACGTTCTGGACCGCCTCGCGGGCGATCTCGCCGAGCTTGCCGGTCGCCACGACCACCCCGCCGTTCTTCGTCTGGGCGGGCGTCACCTCCGCTACGATCGGGAGCACGATCCCCGAGAACTCGGACATGCCGCTTGAGGAGTTGATGGCGGCGAGGCCGTTCACCATGCCGATCGCCGCGCCCTCCGTCGAGAACATGCGGTACTCCTTGCGCCGCTCGATGTAGCGGTCCGCGATCTGCTGCTCGAGGGAGCGGCTCGTCCGCTTCGCGCGGACGACGTGCTCCGCGGTGACGAGAGGGGCCTTGTCCGCGTTCGCGATGTCCCCCGCGACCCGGACGAGCCCGCCGAGTTCCCGGAGGCGCAGGGTGAGCTGCCCCGACCGGCCCGCGCGGCGCTGCGCCTCGCGGATGATCTCGATCACGGCGTGCATGTCGAAGTGGGGGATCTTCTTGTCCTTCGTGACCTCCTGGGCCACGAACCGGACGATCTTCTGCCGGTTCTCGACGTTGTCCGGCATGGTCGTCTTGACGTACACCTCGTAGCCGTAGCCGCGGATCCGGGACCGGAGCGCGGGGTGCATCGACTGGACGGAGTCGATGTTCCCTGCGGCCACGAGCACGAAGTCGCACGGTACGGCCTCCGTCTTCACCATCGCCCCGGCGGAGCGCTCGGATTGGCCGACGATGGAGAATTTCCGCTCCTGGAGCGCGGTGAGGAGGGAGTGCTGGCTCTCGATCTTGAGGAGGTTGATCTCGTCCACGAACAGGACCCCGCCGTGGGCCTTGTGGATGGCGCCCACCTCGACCCGCTCGTGGGGCGGCGTCTCGAGCCCACCCGATTGGAACGGGTCGTGCTTCACGTCACCGAGGAGCGCCCCGGCGTGTGCGCCGGTGGCGTCGATGAACGGCGGCCGCTCGTCCGCCGAATGGGTGACGAGGAGCTTTGCGACGCCCGGGCCGCTGTCCGAGCGGCCGGAGCCAAGGCGGTAGACCGCGAGCACGAGGACGAAGGCGATGATGGCGAGCAGAAGGGCGGTGAAATCGCCCGTCTTGAAGATGACGTAGAAGGCGAGGCCGAAGATGGCGAAAGCGAACAGCACGATGAAGATCGTGCGGTGCTCCTTCTTCTGCGCCGCCTCGAGCTTCTGGGCGGCGACGATCTCTTTGCCCTTGCCCGCGGGGACGACCCGGATCTTCGGCTCGTTC
>JAKIWH010000036.1:0-14244 GCA_022750125.1 Thermoplasmata archaeon | reverse complement strand
TCCTGGTTCGGGTAGGCGAGGATGTCCTGAAGCTGTTCCTTTGGGAGGAAGTCGACCATCGCCCGGGCGAGCATGCTCTTTCCCGTGCCGGGCTCTCCGATGAGGATCATGTGCCGCTTCTGGGTCGCGGCCTTTTTCGCGATCTCGACCGCGTCGTCCTGGCCGATCACCTGTTCGAGGAGCCTCGGAGGGACCTCCACATCCTGGGTGGACTGGTACGGGAGCTCCCGCCCCCACGTCTCCAGTTCCGACAGCGGAGCCGTTTCTGGCACCGCAGGCGGGCTCTCCTCCATGGTCCTTCCCCCGAGATTCCCGCCGGTCGGCCCCCGTTCGGGTTGCTCGGTACCTACTGAGTGTCCTTCGGGTTAAATCCCTTTGCTGAAGTATCGTAGAGCAGCTTCTGCGCTGCGCGGCCGCCGACGGTCGTTATCTGCGCCGGGGCCTCCCGCGGAAAGGTCTCCACCCGTGACGCTCCGGATGGCCGGAAAGGAGGTCGCGGAGCGCCTCCTCGGGGAGCTCCGCGGGCGGGTCGAGGCGCGTCGCGCCCGGGGACTTGAGCCGCCCCTGCTCGCGAGCGTGCATCTTGCCATCGATTCCCCGTTCAAGTTCTACCTCGCCCAGCAGGAGCGGGCCGCCGCGGGGGCCGGGATAGGCTTCCGGTCGGTCGCCGTGACCAGTCCGGCCGAGCTTGCGACCCGCCTCTCGGAACTGAACGCCGACCGGTCGGTTGCGGGGGTGTTGGTCGAGCATCCGCTGCCGGTCGGCTTCGACTTCCACGGCGCGGTCGACCTGCTGCGCCCCGAGAAGGACATCGACGGCATCGGGGCGGTCAACCTGGGCCGCCTTGCTGCCGGAAGGCCCCGCCACGTGCCCGCCGTCGCGCTCGCTGCGCGCGCTTTGCTCGAACATTACGACGTGCCGGTCGCGGGGCGACGGGTCCTCGTTATTGGGCGCTCCGCAACCGTAGGAGCTCCCCTCGCCCTCCTCCTCCTTCTCCGGGGGAAGCGGGGGGACGCCACGGTCACCGTCGCTCATTCGCAGACCCCCGAGCTCGAGAAGCAGCTCGCCGCGGCCGAGGTGGTCGTGAGCTGTGCCGGGCTCCCGGGACTCCTTCACCGGGGGAACACCCCGCGCAGCGTCGCAGTGGTCGATGTCGGACTGAGCTCCGTTCCGGACCCAGCCAAACCCGGGAGCCACCGCCCTGCCGGCGACGCCGCCCCGGATCTTGAAGGGTGGGTGGAAGCGCTCTCACCCGTGCCCGGGGGCGTGGGCCCCGTCACGGTCGCTGAGCTCATGAACAACCTCGTGAACGCTCGCGAGTGGCTCGACCGGGACGGATCGTGAGCACGGCAGAACCCGGAAGCGGATCACCGAGCGTTCGTCCGGTGAACCCTGGGCTCCGCTGTCGCGATTGCCCGATGTGGTACGGCGCGGAGGACGAGGGATGGGGCCCCTGCTCGATCAAGCATCAGCGGGGCGACCGGCGGTTCCTCACCTTCGGCGCCCACGCGTGCGACGAGGGTTACGTTCCGCCGCCGCGCGTAGGCCCCGGGAAGGCGGCGCTATTGAGCGGCTCCCGCTCGACCTCGAGAGCGTCGGCCGTAGGATACTCCTCGACGACGAAGGCCGGCGAGAGGAGCCGCGACGCGAGCCCACGCGCCCGGTCCGGGGAGAGTTCGACCCGACGCCGGATCCGGTCGACGCGGAACTCCCCCGGCTGAAGTCGCCCGACCCTCGAGATCTCTTGGGCGAGTCGGTCGAGCGACCGTCGGCTGCCTAGCTCGACCACGCCGAGCCGTATCGTGCCCTCGCCGGTGTGCTCGGCGAACGCGGGGGCGGTTCGTGCGGCCCTTCGCAGGAGACGCTGGCGGAGTTGGACACCGTCCTTGAATCCGGAAGAGCAGAAGTGGAGCGGCGTCCGGAGGCGCAGCTCCTTCACGAGTCGCGAAGCCCCCTCGCGACTCCCCTGGACCCCCCAGCCACCGCGCGGCGCCACCAGGTACCCGCGCGCGTGCAGCTTCTCCTCGTTCGTCTCGGAGAACTCGAGCTCGTTCAGGTTGATGAAATCGAGACCGATACCGTCCAGCGCTCGAAGGAGAGTACGGAGCTCGCGTAGATGGTCTGGGAGGACGGGGATCTCGACTCCCCGGCGCAACCCCCACTCGGGGGCCTGTTCGAGTACCTCGCGGTAAGCGCCTCCAGAGCCTCGGAGGGAGCCCCAGAGGTACCACGGGATGTGAAGTCGGAACTCGTCGAGCCCGGCGGCCGCGAGTCGGGCGAGCTTCGGGCCGTTCGGCTCGTGCGTGTAGAGGTGAATATGGTGCTCGGGCCCGAACTCGGTCTTGAGAAGTCGGATGTAATGCTCCACCCGTTCCGGGAACCCGAGCGGGTCGCCGCCGGTGATCCCGGTTCCCGCCGCTCCGATGGCGTGCGCCTCGTCGAGAACATCGGCATCGCTCCGGACGAGCCGCTCGTTCGCGTAGGTGACGTCCTTCTGGTTCCGGGTCTCCGAGACGGGGCAGTAGAAGCAGCGAAACCGGCACACCCCCGAGACGAACAGCACCATCTTCCGGCCCTCGGCGCACTGCGTGCAGGCAACCGACAGCGCTCCCCGGTGCGTGGAGGCCATGGGTAGCTCCACGACGGGGTCGACAGTCCGTGCGGCCATCCTGCCGCGAGGCGGCGGCGAGGGCTATAGGGTTTCGCCCGCCGGGACGGGAGGGTCTGGGTACCTCGGTAACCTCCGCGTCAGCGCGGGCGCAGGCTCAAATCCCCCCACGTCTCCCGTCCGCCGTCTGAGGTGTCTTCGTGGAGATGCAACCCGGCCAGATGGCGTACGACCGCGCGAGTACGGTCTTTTCGCCCGACGGCCGACTGTTCCAGGTCGAGTATGCCCTGCAGGCGATCCAGATGGGCGGGACCGCGGTCGCGGTCTCCTACGAGGGGGGTATCGTTTTCGTCGCTTACCGGAACCTCCCGGTGAGCTCGCTCGCCGAGGCGGGCTCGATCGAGAAGAGCTTCGCTCTCGACACCGGGCTTGGCTGCGTCACCGCGGGACTGATCGCGGATTCGCGCGTGCTCGTCGAGTTTCTGCGCCTCGAGGCCCAACGGTACCGCTTGAGCTTCGGCGAGACGATCCCGATCTCGCTCCTCTCGGGCGCGCTCGGTACGCACCTCCAGCAGTTCACCCAGTTCGGAGGCACCCGCCCGTTCGCGGTCTCGATCCTCTTGGGTGGATTTTCCGGCAACACCCCGGAGCTCGTCGAGCTCGACCCGAGCGGCGCCACCATCGGTTGGAAGGCGTACGCGATCGGCCGGAACCGGCGCCAGGTCGCCGACTTCCTCGAGGAGAAGCTCCCCGCGCAGCGGAACGAAGAGAACGCGTTCAAGTTCGCGCTCCAGGCGGTGGCCGAGGGCTCCCCCTCCCCGTTCCCCGCCGAGGCCCTCGACGTCGCCTTCCTCGAGCCCGAGAAGGACCTCCGGCGGATTCCCACCGCGGAAGTGGCGAAGCGGGCGAGCGGACTGCCGTTCATCGGGACCCCCGATCGATCCGGAGCGAAGAGGGCGTAGACAGGGCGTCCGGCGCTAGCCCTTCGGCTCAGCGCCGCGCCCTCGCTCCTCGGGGGAAGGCCCTCCTCTCTTCCGGGGGGATTCAAGTAGGCGGGGCCCGGCTCAAGGAGTCGTGGGCGCGGGCAGCGAGCCGGCCTCGGTCCCCCGTTGGAAGCCTCTTCTTGCCCTCGCCGCACTTTCCCCCTTCCTCGCGGAGTACCTGTCCGGCTCCACGCCGATCGCGCTCCTCCTCAACCCGATTGCCTTCCTAGTTTCGGCAGCATTCCTCGCGGGGCTCTACGGGGCGGGCGTCCTCCTCGTTCGGGAGCTTACCGTCCGTTGGCATCGAGGGTGGGAGTCGGTGCTGCTGCTCGGCACGGCCTACGGAATCCTCGAGGAGGGGGTCGGCGTGCACACCTTCTTCGCGACAGGAGGGTCGACCGTCGGGGTGTTCGCGACGTACGGCCACTACCTCGGCACCAACTGGGTCTGGGCGGTCGGCCTCGCAGGGTTCCATGGGATGTACAGCATCGCGCTCCCCATCCTCGTCGTTGGACTCTGGTATCCGCAGTGGCGGGAGCGCCCACTCCTCGAGGGTCGGAGGCTCCCGGCGGTGGCCGGGATCTTCGCCGTCACGGTACTCCTGCTCTCGCTCTTCTACCCCTACGCCCCGAGTGCGCTCGGGTTCGTGGGCTGCTTCCTCGTCGCCGGCCTGCTCGGGCTCTTGGCCTGGAAGCTCCCGCGCGACCTGCTGCTCGCCCCGGCGGGCGCGCGCGGTCCTGGGCGAGCGACGCTGCTCCTCCTCGGTGCGGCCTACTTGCCGGCCTGGCTCCTCGTCGGGAGCCTCGGGGCGGCGGCCCGCCTCCCGGTTACCGTCACGATCGTGCTCGTGCTCCTCTTCTGCGAGCTTCCCGTCCTCCTCGGTTTCCGCTACGTCGGCCGACTCGACGATCCTGAACCTGCATTCCTGTTCGCAAGCGGAGCGATCCTCACGCTCGCGGCGTGGGCGGTTCTGCTCGAGCTCGTCGGCAAGGGGCTCGGAATCGTCGCCGTGGCGGTCGTGGCCCTCCTGCTGCTCCGGCACGTACGCAGCAAGATTCGCGCGCGGGCGTCACCGGAAGGGACAGCGCATGCGGCCGCCGTTCCTCCGGCATCTCCGCTAGCGAGCTAACCGGAACCGACCGGTGTCCGCGCCGGTCGGGCGCTCGCGGCGCGCTCGACCTCGGCGCGCAGCCTCATCGCCCGTCGCCGCCGGTGATACGTCACGGCGAACCGGTGCGCCTCGTCGCGGACCGCGCGAAGGAGGAGCATCGGAGGCGAATCGGGATTCGGCCGCAACGGGATGCTCTCGCCCGGAAGGTACACCTCCTCCTCGCGCTTCGCGAGCCCGATCGCGGGCAGGCGCTCCTCGAGATGGAGGGCCGCGAGCTCGGTCTCCGCCGAGGCGAGCTGGCCGCGGCCGCCGTCGATGAGCAGCAGGTCGGGGAGGATCTCTTCCTCGGCGACCCGACGGGTGTACCGCCGCCGCACGACCTCCGCGACCATGGCGAAATCGTTCATCCCGGGGACGGTCCGAATCTTGAACCGACGGTACTCGTCCTTGAATGGCGCGCCGTTCTGGAAGACGACGAGCGAGCCCACCGCCTCCGTTCCCTGGATGAGGGAGATGTCGATCCCCTCGATCCGTCGGGGGAGGGTGGGGAGCTGGAGGAGCGAGGAGAGCGCCTCGAGCACGGCCTTCGGGGGCGCCGCCGGGACGTGGGCGTCGAGGTGCGAGCGAGCGAGCCGTTCCGCGAGCCGAGCGAGGGAGGCCCACCGGCCCGTGGGGCGGAACCGTACCCGCACCCCCCGCTCCTTCTCGAGCCAACCCACCGCCTCTTCAACGCCGGCCGGACGTGGGCCCGAAATGTAGAGCCGGCTCGGCATCTCGGTCCGCACGCTGTACCACTGCACTAGGAATTGGCGCAGCAACTCCCCCGCGTCCGGCAGGTCGTCCGCGGGGGTCGCCATCAGGTGCGGCTCGGTGTGACGCACCTCGCCGTCCTGCACCGTGAGGAGGCCCACCGCGACGCGGAGCACCGCGGGGTCGCGGGGGAAGGCGAGAGCGAGAACATCCGCCCGCCCCGGACCCGGGCCGATGACGTGCTGGCGCTCGGCGAGAGCGTCGAGGCCGCGGAGCGCATCCCGGAGATGGCCCGCGCGCTCGTACTCCTCCTCCCTAGCCGCGACCTCCATCGCCCGCTCGACCCCGGGGCGGACCCCGGCGGCGTCTCCGCGGAGGACGCGGAGCGCCTGGCGGACCGAGCGGTCGTACTCCTCCGGCTGCACCGCCCCGATGCACGGGGCGCTGCAGGTCTTGATGTGGTAGTAGAGGCAAGCACGCTTCGGCAGCACGATGCACTGCCGTATCTGGAACGTCTCCGAGAGGAGCTTCTGGACCTCCCGCGCCTCGCGCGCGCTCGTGTACGGCCCGAACAGCACCGTCCCGCCGCCCCGCTTCGGCCGGCGCAGGAACCGGATCCGGGGCCAGGTCTCCCCGAGGGTGACCCCGAGGTAGGGGAAGCTGCGGTCGTCCTTGAGCATCGTGTTGAGCGGGGGCTGGTACTGCTTCACGAGGTTCGACTCGAGCAGCAACGCCTCCCGTTCCGAGACCGTGGGGACGAACTCGACCGAGCTGCTCTGCGCGAGGATCGCGCCGTCCTTCTCGACCCGGACGTGGAGGTGGTCGAGCACCCGCCGGCGCAGGCTCAACGCCTTGCCGACGTAGACGACGTCCCCTCGGCCGTTCCGGAAGAGATACACTCCCGGTCCCGTAGGGCCGCGACGGAACGGCGCGGACTCGAGCGCGGCGAGTTGGCTCGCGGGGGTGAACCCCGGTAGCCGCTCCGGTACGGGCTCGCTCATCGTCGCCGAGCGCGGGGCGCGGGCGTCGGGGCCACGATCCCGAGGAGCGGCGCCAGGAACCGGCCCGTGTAGGACTCCGGCACGCGGGCCACCTCCTCCGGGGGGCCGCTCGCCACGACGTGGCCTCCCGCGTCGCCCCCTTCGGGGCCTAAGTCGATGAGCCAGTCCGCCGACTTGAGCACGTCGAGGTGGTGTTCGATCACGACGACGGTGTTGCCGCTCTCGCGGAGCCGGAACAGTACTGTGAGCAACCGCTCGACATCCTGGAAGTGGAGGCCGGTCGTGGGCTCGTCGAGCAGGTAGAGGGTCCGGCCCGTGGCCGTCTTGCCGAGCTCGAAGGCGATCTTGATCCGTTGCGCCTCGCCCCCCGACAGCGTCGTCGCGCTCTGCCCGAGCTGGATGTAGCCGAGGCCTACGTCGAAGAGCAGCTGCAGCCGGCCCGCGATGCGGCGGTGGTTCGCGAAGAAGGCGAGCGCCTCCTCGACGGTCATCGCGAGGACGTCCGCGATGTGCTTACCCTTGAAGGTGACCTCGAGCGTTTCCTTGTTGAACCGCTTCCCGTGGCACTCCTCGCACACCACGTGAACGTCCGGCAGGAAGTGCATCTCGTAGGAGATCACCCCGTCCCCGTCGCACGCCTCGCACCGCCCTCCCGCGACGTTGAAGCTGAATCTCCCCGGTCCGAACCCGCGCGCCTTCGCTTCCGGCAGGGAGCTGTACAGCTCGCGGATCGGGGTCATGAGGCCCGTGTAGGTCGCGGGGTTGCTTCTCGGGGTCCGGCCGATCGGAGCTTGATCGATGAGCAGCACACGGTCGACCTGCTGGATCCCGTCGATGTACTCGTGCCTCCCCGGCGTTTCCCGCCCGACGCCGAGATGGCGGCGGAGGGCCCGGTAGAGCGTCTCCTCGAGGAGCGTCGACTTCCCGCTCCCCGAGACGCCGCTCAAGGCGGTGAGCGTCCCGAGCGGGATCCGCACCTCCTCGCCTTTCAGGTTGTTTTCGCGAGGGCCTCGGATCGTGAGCCACCGATCGCCCGGGGCGCGGCGTCGCTCGGGCACGGGGATCGTGCGGCGGCCGCTCAGGTACTGTCCCGTGATGGAGCGGGGGGCGCTCGTGATGGCGCGGGCGGGGCCCGCGTAGAGGAGCTCGCCACCGTGGACTCCGGCGCCCGGCCCCAGGTCGACGATCCAGTCGGCGGCCCGCATCGTAGCCTCGTCGTGCTCGACGACAATGAGCGTGTTCCCGAGGTCGCGGAGGCGGACGAGCGTCTCGAGGAGCCTCGCGTGGTCCCGCGGGTGGAGCCCGATCGACGGTTCGTCCAGGATGTAGAGGACGCCGACGAGTCCGCTCCCGATCTGGGTTGCGAGCGCGATCCGCTCCGCCTCCCCTCCCGAGAGGGAGGCCGAGCCGCGGTCGAGGGTGAGGTAGGTGAGGCCGACGTTCTCGAGGAAGCTCAACCGCGCGCGGATCTCTTTCACGACCGCACCGACGATCGGTTCCTCCTTCTCCTCGAGCCGAAGCGACCGGAAGAAGGCGGCCGAGTCCGCGACGCTCATGGCGGAGAGCGCGGCGATCGACCGGTCGCGGACGGTGACGGCGAGGCTCTCAGGTTTGAGCCGCCGACCCTCGCAGGCGCGGCAAGGGGTGAACGCAAGGAAGCCGAGGTAGTACTCCTTCGCTCCCTCGCTCTTCGTGTCCTTCCACCGCCGCTCGACCGCCCGGAGGAGTCCCTCCTTGAGCCAGCCGCCGCCCCACCAGTGCGCTTGCCAGTGAGTACTTCCGCCGAGTGGGCGCGCGCTCCCCTCGAAGAGCGCCTTCCAGCCGGCCTCGGAAAGTTCGCGCACGGGGGCGTCGGGATTGTAGCCGAACTGCGCGCCGAACCGTTCGAGCGCCTCCCGTTCCGGTGTTAGCCCCCAGACGGAGATTGCCTTCGTGAGCGGCTTCTCCCTGTCGGGGATGATGAGCGCGGGGTCGCCGTGCAGTGTCGCGCCGATCCCCGAGCACTCCGTGCAGGCTCCGAACGGCGAGTTGAAGCTGAACATCCGCGGCTCGAGCTCCGCTAGGGAGTAGCCGCACACAGGACACGCCCGCGCGCTCGAGAACAGCTCCCGCTCTCCGCCCGGTCTCCTCAGGATCACGAGCCCGTCCGCGAGGTCGCGGCCGAGCGCCACAGCTTCCGCTAGGCGAGTAGCCTCCGCCGTCCCGGCGGCGACGCTATCGACGACCACCTCGACCGTGTGTTTCCGGTTCTTCTCGAGCTGGATCTCGGTCCCCGGCAGGCGCACGTCCGCGCCGTCGATGACGAACCGCCGGAACCCCTGGCGGCGGAGCGCCTCGATCGCCTCGCGATGCTCCCCCTTCTTGCCCCGGATCACCGGCGCGAGTACGTCCACGCGCCCCTCGCCCGCTCGCTCGGCGACGGTCGCGACGATCCGATCCACCGACTGGGGGGCGATCACCGATCCGTCGTTCGGGCAGTGCGGCACGCCGACCCGCGCGAACAGGAGCCGGAGGTAATCGTAGATCTCGGTGACGGTCCCGACGGTCGAGCGCGGGTTGCGGCTCCCGGCGCGCTGCTCGATGGCGATGGCGGGGCTCAGGCCCTCGATCGAGTCGACGTCCGGCTTGTCCATCTGGCCGAGGAACTGGCGGGCGTACGAGGAGAGGCTCTCGATGTACCGGCGCTGGCCCTCGGCGAACAGCGTGTCGAACGCGAGGCTCGACTTGCCGGAGCCCGAGGCGCCGGTGACCACGATGAACCGGTTGCGGGGCAGGTCGAGGTCGATGTTCTTCAGGTTGTGCTGGCGCGCACCGCGAATGCGGATGGTGTCGGCGAGCCCCGTTGCGCTCACGCCGCCTGCCTCGCGAGCTCCGACCGGACCACCTCGCCGAGGCGGCCGAGCACGTGCTCCTGAACCTTGCGGCCCAGCTCCGCGGAGGCGGCGCCCGGGTCGCCGATAACGCTCTCCGGCCACTCCTCGGCGGTCGGGTCCCCGACGCGGAATCGAGAACGCCGGGAAGGGCCGGCGGGGCGCACATCGCGAACGAGCTCGGGGGCGAGGGCCAACACTCTCGAAGTTTCGAGGAGCCCGGCATGCCCGTCCGTCGCGGGGGCCTCCGTGCCCCGGAGCTCGTAAACGAAATCGTAGTCGGAGAGCACAAGGACGCGGGCGCTTGCGCCATCGCGAAGGGCGCCGTCCGCCCCTTCCCGCAGCGCCGCCATGTGCGGTGCCTCCGCGTGCCCCGAGAGGACGAGGATCCGCCGAGCTCCCATCCGGACTACCTCTGCGAGAATCTCCCGAGTGAGTCGAGCGAGCGTTTCGAGGGAAAGCGCGACCGTGCCCGGGAACCGTCTCGCACCTCGACAGACGCCGTAGTTGAGGGAAGGCAGTACGAATCCGGCCTCGGTCCTAGCCAGGTCGGACGCGGTCCGTTCGGCTTGGATCTGGTCGGCCGAGAGCGGCAGGTGCGGGCCGTGCGCTTCGAGCGCGCCGACCGGAAGGATGACGAGCGGGTCGCGACGAAGCTCCTGCTCCCACTCTCGGGAATCGAGCTCGCCCACCCAGAGCGAGCGGGGGGACACATCGTTTCGACCGTTGGGTTGTATTTAACCCACGACCGGTAGCCTCGAAACGCTCACGCCCGTCGATGCTGTAATGCGCGAGCGACGGCTGCTCGCCAGATTTTTTCTGCGTTAGGCGTCCGGCGTCGCGCCCGCGGGCTCGCCCGCAGGCTCGGTCGCCTTCGGAGGGGCTCGGGCGCGACGCCGGACGGGCGCTGCCGCCGGTGTTGGCGCGTCACCTTCCGTGGGGGTGACCTTCCGGCGCCGGGGGGCGGCCGTTGCGGCGCGTCGCGGCTTTTTTGCCGCTGCCTTCGCGACGGCGGGGGCCTTCTTCTCTCGCGACGGACAGGCCGGATTGACGCAGAGGGTCCACGGTGGCCGACCGGCCTCGATCGCCGTCACGATCGGGGAGCGGCACACGGGGCACGGCTCGGCGGCCTTCTCGAGCTTGCCACGTTGCGGTAGCGGGAAGGTCACGCGACAGTTGGGGTAGCCGGTGCAGCCGACGAACCGCTTGCCGGCGAAGGAGTACCGGATGGCGAGCGCCGAGCCGCAGTTCGGGCAAACCCCGAGCTCGAACGCCCGCTTGTGTTCGGGGCATTCGGGATTGATGCAGTAGAGGTCCGGCCGCTGGCCGCGGAAGGTGATCTTGAGCCGCGGCGTCTTGCAGGTGGCGCAGAGGAACTCCGGTGCCGCCTCGATGAAACCGGCCGCCGGGAGCGCGTAGGTGACGGGACAGGTCTGCGGGTTGTTCGCGCACTGCACCCAGCGGCTTCCGCGGGGGGACCGGGAAATGCGGAGCGCCCCTCCGCAGCGCGGGCACGGGCCCGCGAAGTGCTGCCGGTCGAGCGCGCCCTGGAGCGTCGCCCGCACCCCCTCGGAGTTCCGCGCGAGCAGGTCGTACGCCTCGCGGAGCATCTCCCGCGACTCTTCGAGCACCTCGGCCTGCGTCTTCTTCGAGTCGGCGACGAGCGCCATGTCCTCCTCGAGGCGGTGGGTCATCTCGGGCCGGGTGATCACGGGCGCGTGCGCCCGGAGCGCCTCGGTGACGGCGATGCCGGTCCCGGTCGGCTCGAGGTTCCGGAGGGTGATGTACCGGCGGTCGAGCAGCTTCTGGAGCACGTCGTGCCGCGTGCTCTTCGTCCCGAGGCCGAGCCGTTCCATCTCCTGGATGAGCGTGCCTTGGGTGAACCGCCTTGGGGGGCGAGTGTGCTCCTCCTCGAGCCGGACCGAGTTGATCCGGACGTTCCCACCCACCTCGAGAACCGGGAGCGTTCGCGCCTCGGGCTGCGAGTACGGGTAGACCTGGTACCACCCCGGGTCGTCGATGAGCAGTCCTTTCGCCTCGAACGGCTCGCCGCGGATCTCGACGGACGCGAGACGGCTACGGCCGACGCAATCCGGCGCGACGGTCGCGAGGAATCTCCGCACGACGAGCTCGTAGATCCTCGCGTGGTCAGGTTTCAACTTCTTCGGGTCCACCACGCCGGTCGGATAGATCGGTGGATGGTCGGTCGTCTCCGAGCGACCGCGGGTGGCGCGGAACGAGGGCTGCTGGAGCACATACTCCGCTTCGGTGCGGAACGGGCTCTCCACGAACCGTTCGACAAGCGTGCGTAGCCCGAGCCCGCGCGGGTAGACCGTGTTGTCCGTACGCGGGTAGCTGATGAGCCCTTGGGTGTAGAGGTCCTCCGCGATCCGCATCGTGTGCGCGGCGCCGATACCCATCCGACTTGCCTCCGCGACGAAGAGCGTGGTCGAGAACGGGATGGGTGGACGGCGCCGGCTCTCCTCCTCCTTGTAGGCGCTCACCGTCCCCTCGTTCGCTCCCTGGAGCTTCGCGAGGATCGCTTCCGCCTCCGGCTTCACCTCGAAGGTGCCGTGCGTGTGGGCGAGAGTGAACGGCGTCTCCTTCTCCTGGGCGTCGGCAAAGATCTCCCAGTAGGGTGTCGGGACGAACTGCCGGATCTCCTGGTCGCGTTCCACAAGGAGCGCGAGCGTCGGCGTCTGCACCCGCCCCGCGCTCAGAAATCCCTGGCCGCGCTGCTCGGAGTTGAGCGTGAGGTAGCGGGTCAAGAGGGCGCCCCAGACCAGGTCGATCTCCTGCCGGGCCCCCGCGGCGTCCGCGAGGGCGTGGTCCACTTCGGCGAGTTCCAGGAAGCTCTGCTCGATGACCTCGCGGGTGAGCGCGCTGTACCGGGCCCGCTTCACGAGGACGGTCGGATGCACGGCATGGAGGAGCTCGAGGCACTCGACTCCGATGAGCTCCCCTTCCCGATCAAAATCGGTCGCGAGGATCACCCGGTCGAACTCCCGCACGATCGATTGGAGCGCGTTCACGATGCGCGGCTCGGTGACCCGCTTGAGCGGCCGCGTTTCTAGGAGTAGCGCAAGCCCGCCCAGCGTCCAGCGCGAGAGCTCCTCCGGATAGTCGAGCTCCACGATGTGGCCCCGGAGTCCCGCCACGGACCACTCGCCGTCCGGTCGGGCGAAGGTGAAGAGCGGCATCCCCTCTGCGCGGCCGCGCTTCATCTGTCCGTCCGACAGGACGATGGCGATTCGAAGCGCGGTCGAGAACTTCTCCGTGACGACGAGCGTTCGCATGCGAGGAGGCTGTGAAGAGGCGGACTGCCCTAGATAAGGTAGCAGGGCCGGGTCGACGGTGAAACGCTCCTGAACGCGCACGCGCACGTCCGGCCGGACCGATTTCGGACGGCGGGCCACGAACCCGTCCCGGCGCCGCCCCACGAGCGCATTTATAGCACGGGCCCTGACTCCAAGCGACGACTCGGGTGACGCCGCGGTAACTCAGTTTGGGAGAGTGCAAGACTGAAGATCTTGAAGTCGCCGGTTCAAGCCCGGCCCGCGGCACCATCCCCCACCGAGGCGAGCGACTAGAGCCCGGATACTCCGTAGCGGTGAATCTACGGCGCTCGTTCGGACTGGAGCGCCGCGATCTCGGCTGTGAGCCGGGCGACCGCTTGACGGACCTCTTCGATGGAGGCCTCGTCCTCGAGCGTGCTCACGTCCCCCACTGAGCCTCCCTGCAGGACGACCGCCTGCACGACCCGCCGCATGATCTTCCCGCTGCGGGTCCGGGGGAGCATGCCCACGAACATCACGCGATCCGGACGGGCGAACTTTCCCACGCGTTCCTCGATCGTCGTGGCGAGCGCGTCGGCTAGCACCGTGCTTGCGCTGACCCCGGGTCTCAGCACGACGACCGCGAACGGGCGTGATCCCTTCACCGGATCCGGCTCCGAGCAGACGGCCGCCTCGGCGACCGACGGGTGGTGCAACAGGGCCGATTCGAGCTCGGCGGTCCCGATCCTGTGGCCCGCGACCTTGAGAACTTCGTCGGCCCGGCCGAGGAACCAGAGATACCCGTCCGAGTCCTGTACGGCGTAGTCTCCGGTGTAGTATACGCCCGGGAACCGGCTCCAGTACGCCTGCTGGTACCGCTCCGGGTCGTTCCAGAGCCCGAGCAACATGCCGGGCCAAGGCTTGCGCACGACGGCGAACCCGCGCTCCCCCGAGGCGGCCGGTCGCCCATCCTCGCGGAACACCGCGACGTCGATTCCCGGAAGCGGAAGCGTCGCGGAGCCGGGCTTCAACGGCCGCCCATCGAGCGAGGGGGCCGGCGAGACGAGGATCCCCCCGGTCTCCGTTTGCCACCAGGTGTCCACAATCGGGCAGCGGCCCTGGCCGATCACCCGGAAGTACCACTCCCAGACGGACGGGTTGATCGGCTCCCCGACGCTGCCCAGCAGTCGGAGCTTCCCGAGGCGGTGCGAGCGTGCCCGCTCGTCCCCCTGCCGTCGGAGCGACCGAAGCGCGGTCGGCGAGGTGTACAGCTCGCTCACGCCGTACCGCGCGAGGATCTCGTAGAACCGGTCGGGTCCCGGATGATCGAACGCGCCTTCGTAGAGAACGCTCGTCGCGCCGAGCGCCAGCGGGCCGAACACGATGTAGCTGTGGCCGGTCACCCATCCGATGTCGGCCGCGCACCACAGCACGTCGTTCGGTCCGGGGTCGAACACCCAGCGTGTCGTGGCCGCGACGTGCGTGAGGTAGCCGCCCGTACCGTGGATGATCCCCTTCGGAAGACCGGTCGTTCCGCTAGAGTAGAGCAGGAAGAGGGGGTGATCGGACGGAAGCTCCTGCGGTGGGACCGGCGGAGCTCCGCTCTTCACAAGATCCTCCCACTCGACCTCCCGACCGGTGACGTT
>JAKIWH010000125.1 GCA_022750125.1 Thermoplasmata archaeon | reverse complement strand
AGCGCATCTATCGAAGGGGAAGAACGCGTACTACACTTTCGGCTCCCACGAGACAGCGGACGCGATCCTGGCCTACCTGCGGGAGCGGAGACATGGAGGGGAGAACCTGACCCTGGAATCCCCGCTCGTCCTCCCCGATACCCGCGGTCGGCTCTCCGAGCGGCGGGCGAAGGACGGTGCTTCGTTCATGGTCCGGAAGGCGCTGGCAGAGCGCGTTAAGAGGGCGATGACCCGCGTCGGGCCTCCAATGGCTGGCTGGCACGCGCACACCCTGCGCGCGTGGTTCAGCACCCAGATGGAGAGCTGCGAATCGAAGGGGTTGGTGAGTCGCACTCGACGGGAATTCTTCATGGGCCACTCTCTCGGGGTCGATGGGCAGTACAACGTCGAGCGTCCGCTCTCCGCCGAGAAGGTCGACGAATTGCGTGCGTCCTACGCGAGATGCGAACCGTCTCTGAGCACCGCTCCGCCGTCCACGACGAACGACGGCGCGACCCGCGTTCTCCGCGCGCTCCTCGTCGCGAGAGGTCACCCGAAGGAAGAGGCAGAGAAGCTCGACATCGGGGGCATGTCGGACTCAGAACTCGAGGCGCTGTTCAAGAAGCTCGGGGCGTCCGCGAAGAGGACCGAGAAGGCTTTCGCCGTCGACGAGGTGCCAAAGCTCCTCGACGCGGGGTGGGAGTTCGTGGCGCCGTTAAACGGCTCGATGGCGGTGCTTCGGAGTCCGTGAACCCGTCCTGAAGCTTCTGGAGGAAATCCTTCGACGGGGGGCGTTGCGCTTTCGCAGACGCCTCCCGAAGATCGGGGAAATCCTCAGAGAACGCAGAGGTCGACGGTGTTCTTGGGGTCACGAGCCTATCGAGCAGCTCCTGCTCGAGTGATTCGGTGGACGCCGAGCTTACCGCGAGACTCGTGAACATTGCGAGTCCGTCCCCGAGCTTCCTCCACCCCCGTCGTGAGATTTCTTGCCTCTCCGCCTCAGTCCGAACTGGAGGCGGGAACAGCCGCTGCTGTTCCTCCAGTGTCATTTGATTGAACTGATCCGCGGGTACGCTGACGTGACCGTCGATGATGCGGAGGTAATAGCGAACCTCCGGTCCAGCGGGGGTCTGAAACGTCCTCGTTCCGAGGTAGAGCTTCTGGAGAAGCGATTTCCGACCGAACCGCCAGGTCTCGCGAACCGTCGAGCCGCTCTTCGAGGAGCCTGAGTCGGCCGCGATTGCCGCCTGGATCTGCCTCGCGGAGTACCAGCCGCCCGGCGAATCCCCCATTAGCCGTCGGAAGGCGCGAGTAACGACGTCCTCTCGGCTGGTGACCGCTTCCGTCCCGACCCTTCTCGGCATGGCGCCTGCCATACATGGCGCACGCCATATGAAGATGGCTATCTGCCTCCGAGGGCTGGGCCTCCCGAATCGGTATGATCGGACGGTCGACGAGGGCGCTCTACAAGGACGGTGGTGGAGCCCGATTGGGCCTCCCGAAAGCTTGGCTGGAGGCTTGGGAGCTTCGCCCGGGGAGCGAGGTTGACGCGCACTTCGATCGGGTCCTTATCCTCGTGCCGCGACAATTCGAGCGGTCGGAACAGGCAGTCCGTGTTCTTCGTGCGCTTCGGGAGACCGCCTGATGCCGGTCGACCTCCGCGAGGCGAAATCCGAGGCCACGCGCGCCCTGCCGCCGGGTCACCCTGGGAGGGAAGCGCTCCTTGCACAACCGGACGAGCTCCCGACGGCGGAGTTCGACGCCCTCATCCCGGCCCTGATCCGCCTGGTCCGGAGTCGGACGTGACGGACCCGCTCACCTCGGCCGGTTTTCCCGTTCCGCCGGGAGCCGCGGAAGAGGGAGAGTGGGCGCTACGGCCGTTGGTTACCGAAGCCGCCTATTGGCGAATCGGGTTCGCTGTTCGTCCCGACCGAGCGCCCCCCCTTGCTGTTCAAGACTCGCTCGGGGTGTTTGCCGAACGCCACGGAATCCGGCCGATCGAGGTCGATGACGAGCTCCGGAGCCTGTTGGAAGTCGAACCAGGCGCGTCCACCTACACCGAGTGGATGGGGATCGCCGAGGAGGTGAAGAGCCGGTTCGAGCCCCTTCTCCGTGCGCGCGCGTTCCACGAGTTGGTTCGTCGCGCACGGGAGCAATTCGACCTGGAAGACCCGTTCGTCCTCGAATTCGTGTTTGCCGGCATGGCGACGATTCCGATGCCCGGAGACCCGGTGTGGGGGTTTCTGGTCGGCCCTCCGAGCGCCCTGAAGACCGAGATTCTCCGGTGGCTCAACCGGCTCCCCCAAGTTGTGTCCCTCTCCCATCTGACCTCCCACTCGCTGATCTCGGGACTGAAGGGAGGCTCGAGCCTGCTCCCGGACCTCGATGGGAAGGTCCTGGTCATCAAGGATTTCACGACTATCCTCGAGATGGACCGGAAGTCGCGCGAGGAGGTGTTCTCCCAGCTCCGCGACGCGTTCGACGGCTACTACGAGGGGTGGTACGGCTCGGTAGGAAAGCTGTCGTTCCGTTCTCACTTTCACGTCCTCGCCGCGGTGACGTCGGCAATCGAGGACTACTACTCGGTCCAGTCGTTCCTGGGCCCTCGATTCCTGAAGGTTCGCGTTCCGAAGATCGACGGGTTCGACCGCTCCGTCGAGCAAGGGGGCCGGGAGGGCGAAATCCGGGATGAGTTCGAGGAACGTGCGCTCGCGGTCTTGTCGAAGCTCAAGGCGACGGATTGGTCTCGTGTCTCGTTCGACCGAGTGCAGGAGCTTCGCCCTCTCGTCCAACTCCTCGCCAAGGCGCGGACCCACGTCAGCCGGTTCAACGGAGCGATTTCGCTCCTACCGGAGCCGGAGATGTTACCACGGTTGGCGAAGCAGCTGAAGAAGCTCGCGATAGGTCGAGCTCTGATTTACGGCAGGCTCGAGGTGGAAGTGTCGGATCTCGAGTTCATCCGCCGGGTGGTTCTGGACACAATCCCGCAGAATCGTGCGCTCGTTCTCGAGGCGCTGAGGGTCCCAGCGACCGCTCAGCAGCTACGAGGCGAGGTACGGCTCCCTGAATCCACTCTGTATCGCTGTCTCGAGGACCTCGAAGCGCTGGATCTCGTTTACGCGGAGGGAGGAAAGCCCCAGACGTTCCACCTGACCACGGTCGCCTTGGCTGGGCTCACCCCCCACTTCTCTGAGAGGACGATTCCGGGTCCTTCCCCCAAAGAGGTGGGGGGTGACCCCGCTTCCGAGCCGTGGCGGCCCGTAGCGAGACCGGAAGTTGGCGGAGAGCGCCCTTGACGAGGATTCCGCGTCGTTCCGGCGCGGATCGGCGATAATAGGCCCGATGTATCGAAGTCTACGCCAAGCCGCGGCGGCGAAGCCCATGACGCCACGCGGCGTAGAATCCGAAGCCGATCACGGCCATCCAAAAGCCGCTCCAGGGCAGGAGCACTCCGAGCTGCCCTTCCGGCGAGTAGCAAGCGTCGTTCACACCCTTGCCGGGGTGGGCCGGCGGGGGACAACCACTTGGAGGGATTCCCCCGCGGGTCGACGCGTCCGCGTAGAGGGCAAGACCAATCGGGATGAGCACG
>JAKIWH010000124.1 GCA_022750125.1 Thermoplasmata archaeon | reverse complement strand
GGAGCATTCTCCCTCGGGTGAGCTCGAGGCGGTACAGCCGTTCGGTTGCTTCGTCCAGCGCCGCTCGGTCGTCGAGACGGTGCGCCCCGGTGGCCCGCGCCGCACGTTCCGCGGGAACCCCGGTCCCGACACGCAGGCGGCGTTCGGAGTCGGTGAGCCCTGCCTCTTCGGCCACGAAGATGATCTCTCGGACCGAGGGAATCCGTCGTCGCTCCTCCTCGGTGAGCTCCTCGAGGGCGAGCCAATCCGCGGGCGCGTGCGCGGGCACCGACATCACGACGCCCGTACCGCGATTGGGGTCCACGACCCGGCTTGCAAGCACCGGCACCTCGAGGTTCGTGAACGGCACCTTCACCGTCCGTCCGACTAGCTCGGTCGTCGGGACCTCCCGACCGACATGCCCGCCGTGCTGCTCAACGAGGCGGCCGCCGGCATCGCGACTCACGAGAAAGTTTCGCGGCCCGTGGTGCCAGACGACGAGCGGCTCTCTCGGGGGGATCCAGAGATTCGTCACTCCGTAGACGGTCTCGGGACGGAGCGTGGCGGCGAGCAGCTCGCCGCCATCCTCGAGCGGGAACGGGATCGCGGTGTAGCGGACCGCCTCGGCGTCGCCGCCGCTCGCGAGGTCGGTCTCGGAGGGGTCGACGGAGACCGGTCCGCAAACCGGGCAGACGCTCGCGAGATACGGCCCCTCGCGGAGCGCACCCCGCGCCGCGAGCGCGCCAAACTGCCAGCGGATGAACGCGCGATAATCCTCGTCGATCGTGGTCACGTGGGCGCTCTCATCGACGAGGAAACCCATGCGCCGATGGACCTCGAGGTAGGATTGGCCCAGGAAGCGAGCCGCCTCTTCGGGTTCCTCGAGCGGCGCGAGCTCCGCCTCGGGTACCCCGTGGGCCATGAGGGACTGGACGAGTGCCGTGTCCCGCTGCTTCACTTTTTGCGCGAACGTCACGGCGGGAAGGCCGGAGGCGTGCGTGCCTTCGGGGAAGAACACCTGTCGGCCCATCATCCGGTGGTAGCGGAGGAGGGCGTCCGTGAGCACGAGGCCGCGAAGGTGACCGAGGTGCAGGAGGCCGCTCGTCCCCGGGTAGGTGTGGACCGCGTAGAACTTGGCGCGGCGCGGCACGCGGACCGCGCGAGAAAGCCCGGCGGCGCGCCACACCTCCTGCCAGTGCTTCTCCCGCTCCGGTTCCATCGCCGGCGACCGAGACCGGGCGAGCTATTTCATGGGTCGCCGAAAGCGGAACGACCCGTGCGAAGAGGAGATGAGCGGTCCGTTCGATGATGGTCCGATGCGGATCATCGAGGTGTTCCACTCCCTGCAAGGGGAGGGACCGAACACTGGGCTCCGGACGAGCTTCATCCGCACGGCCCGGTGCAATCTGCGCTGCAGTTGGTGCGACACCGAGTACTCCTTCGGCCCCGGCAAGGAACGGACCATTCCTTCGCTGCTACGGGAAGTGCGCTCCCACCGAACCCGTCAGGTCTGCCTCACCGGAGGCGAGCCGCTCCTCCAGAGCGAGTCGATCGAGCTCGTCCGAAAGCTCTCCGACGAGGGGCTCACGGTCGTCATCGAGACCGGCGGCTCCCTCGATGTGAGCCCGTACCTATCGATCCCCCGGGTCATCCTGAGCGTGGACGTCAAATGCCCTTCCTCGCGAATGGAGGGGAAAAATCGCTGGGCGAACCTCCCCCTCCTGCGGGCGCGCGATGTCGAAAAGTTCGTCCTAAAGGACGCGCGGGACTACCAGTACGCCCGCCGCGTGCTACGCGACCGACCGTGCAAGGCGCAACCAGTGTTCCAGCCGGTTTGGGGCTCGGATGCCGGCAAGCTTGCGGACCGGGTGCTCGCGGACCGGCTCGATGTGCGCTTCCTGTTGCAGGAGCACAAGCTCCTGTGGGGCGATACGCCCGGCCGGTAACCCCGCGCAGCGCCACCGTAAAGAGCGCGCCCCGCTCCGAAGCCGCCGGGGCCGATGGAGTCCGCGCCGAGCCGTCTCGTGATGCCCGGCGGAGAGGGTCCGTTCGGCAAGGCCCGTTCGATGGTCTTCCCCCGGGCGGTGCTCGTAGGGCACGGGGTTCTCGACGAACTCGGACGGATCTGCCACAACTTCGACTTCCCGCAGGTTGGGCTCATCGTCACGGGTTCGCGGACCGGCACGATCGCGGGCCGGCGCGCGGCCGAGATCCTCACGGATTCCGGCTTCTCGGTGAGCTCGACGACCGCGGGCGACGCCACGCTCGCCGAGGTCGAGCGCGTTCAGAAAGAGGCGGGGGCCGCCGGCGCGCGGTTCCTCGTCGCTGTCGGCGGCGGAAGCAAGATCGACATCACGAAGGTGGTCGCCGCCCGTCAGAAGATCCCGTTCGTGAGCGTTCCCACCTCCGCCGCGCACGACGGGATCTCCTCGCCCCGGGCCTCCATCCGAGGGACCGAGCGCGCCTCGAGCGTCGAAGCGGTCGTCCCAATCGGGATACTCGCCGACACCTCGGTCATCGTCCAGGCTCCGTTCAAGCTTCTCGCAAGCGGCTGCGCCGATGTCATCTCGAACGTCACGGCGGTGCTCGACTGGCGGCTCGCGGCACGGCTCCGGAACGAGGAATACTCGAGCACCGGCGCGACCCTCGCGGAGTACGCGGCGCAGGAGATCTCCGAGCACGCCGCGCTCATCAAGCCGAACCTCGAGGAGTCGGTGTGGATCGCCATCCGGCCGATGATCGTCGCCGGCATCGCGATGAGCGTCGCGGGCTCTTCCCGGCCGTGCTCGGGGAGCGAGCATCTGTTCAGCCATGCGCTCGACCGCTCCGCTGCGAAGCCGAGCCTCCACGGGGAGCAGTGCGGCGTGGGCGCGATCATGATGATGTATCTCCACGGGGGGGACTGGCGACGGCTCCGCCTCGCCCTCCACACGATCGGCGCTCCGACTACGGCGCGGGAGCTCGGCGTGACGCCGGAAGAGATTGTGAACGCCCTGGTGGCGGCCCACTCCGTCCGTCCCGACAGGTACACGATCCTCGGGGACAACGGGTTGAGCCGGGATGCGGCCGAACGTCTTGCGGGCGTGACAGGAGTGATCGGCTGACCGATGCCCGAGATCACTCTCCTATCGAAGGCCCAAGCCGAGCCCGGATTCGAGTTCGTCTACCTCGGCGGCGCCCCGGTCTGCCGGAGCTGTCCGTACCGGCACGCGTGCTTAACGCTCGATACGGGCCGGAGGTACCGCGTCACCCGGGTCCGGCCGGTGGAGCACCCCTGCGCGCTCCAGGAAGCGACAGCGAACGTGGTGGAGGTGGAGCCAATCCGCCGCGCGGCCGTCATCGACAGCCGCTCCGGGGTCGTGGGAAGCCAGATCGAGCTCGGCCGCACCGACTGCCATCGGCTCGACTGCCCGAACTGGGATATCTGCGCCGGCCCATCGCTCCCCGCGAAGCAGCGCTTCCGCATCGAGAAGGTGGAGAGCGAGCTCGCCGAGTGCCGGATCGGGCGGTCGCTGCGCCGCGCCGAGTTGCTGTGAACCGCGCTGCGGGGCTGTGGGGTAGCTACGGATCGGGGCAGTTCCCCGTCCCGCTCTACTGGTCCATCCTTCGGGCTTTGGGAGCCCGGGACCCCGAT
>JAKIWH010000123.1 GCA_022750125.1 Thermoplasmata archaeon | reverse complement strand
CGACGAGCCGCGTGTAGGAGAGGATGTGGCTCACCACTTCGATGAGGCCTAGCAGCGCTCGCCCCCCTTCGGCCGCGAACATGCACGCGAGGCCCACGAGCGAGACTCCGACGAAGGCGAGCAACGTCGGGCTATGCCCGTTGATACCGCCGGCACGGATGACCGTCAACCCGGCGAAGGCGACCCCGATTGCGAACAGGATGCCTCCGATCCTCAGCAGCACGAGCTTGGGGTGATGCTGGTAGTAGGCGAGGAGCGCGCCCAGGGCGAACCCGACCACCACCATGACGAGCCCGATGTAGCCCGCGATGACGAGGAGCTTGCCGACGCTGTGATCCGGTTGCACGAACGCCGTGTAGGGTAGGTGGAAGCCGAAGAATTCGTTGAACAGCACCCCGAGCATGATCGCGAAGACACACCCGGGCAGTAGCGTCCAGGCGAGTGTTCGCATCGCCTGGGGGCCCATGATCAGCTTCGGGAGGGAGGTGATGAACTTGGGGAGCCGACCGCCGCCGGGGAATCCGGCAATCATCCAGAGGCTCACGAGCAGAATGACCAGCCCGTAGCCCCAGTCTCCGAGCATAAACCCGAAGAAGATCGGGAAGGCGATCGCGAAGATCCAGGTCGGGTCGAACTCGTTCGACTTTGGGATGGCGTAAAACCGGATGAAGAACTCGAACCGTCGGACGCCGGGCGGGTTCTCGATGAGCGTCGGGGCCTCCTCCTGCGTCGGGATGCGGTAGATCTGAGCGCGGTCGCCGGCGACCGTCGCCACGTTCTTCTCTAGGGCCGCGAGGGCGCGCTCGGGTACCCAACCCTCGACTGCGAAGACGGCGCGGCCGCCCCCCATGCGGCTGTACGACTCGAACTTGCGGTTCTCGATGGTGAGCGCCTCCTCGATCGCCGCTACCCGTGCGTAGCAACTCTCGGACAGCTTCGAAAGGGAGGTCCGAAGGTCCGCGAGGCGTCGGTCGATCTCCGTCCGGCGCGCCTCGAGGCGCGGGAGCTCTTGGGAGATGGGTCCCGTGAGCTCCGGGACCGCGGCCAGCTTCACGCCGCGCTGCTGAGCGATCCGACTCACCGCGTCCGAGTTCGCCGCGGGGACCCCGACGATGAACCGTACGAGCTTGCCTTCGGTGTGCGAGGAGAATGCCGCTTCCGCAATGGCCTCCACCTGGCCTCGGAGGCTGGGGAACTCCTCCGCCGGGGCCTCTCCGAAGAAGGCGAGGACGCTCTTCGCGTGCAGGAGCTCGAGGGGTCCTCGGTGGTACTGGTGGCGCCGCAGAAGTTCGGCGGTGTCGACCACCTGCTTCCTCTCGGTGAGGAGGCGGTCCTCCTCCCGCTTCAGCTCGAGCACCTCCCCGTCCACCTTGACGGCGGAGGCCGCGGCTAGGAGCTCCTCGAGCGTGGAAAAGGCGACAGGGGCGGGCGGGGAGGGAGGAAGCGCGTTCTTGAGCGTCCTGAAGCGCAGCAGTTCCTCCGCAACCTTCCGGTGGAGCTCGCCGCCGCTGTCCGAGTCGAGGAGCGCGAGCGCCTCCTTCCGGATCGGCTCGAGCTGCACCACGCCGAGGTCGTGCAGCGCGGCCACGATGGTGGCCCGGTCCGCCTTGAGGCCGATGAGCCCCACCTTCGCCATCCGCACGGGCCGCAGGAACGCCACGTTTTGCCTCCTGACGCCCTAGGGGGAACCCGGTCGGAACCCGGTCAGCACGGCCGAGAGGAGCCTCTCTTTGAGGGCGCCGAGCTCCTCGGCGCTCTTCCCGGCGTACTTCGCGGCGAGCTCGCGGCCCTCGGCGAGCAACCGCTTCGCCTCGGCCTCCGCCTCGGCGCGCGACTTCTCGAGGAGGGCGGCCCGTGCCTGCTCCGCGTCGGTGCGGGCCGCGTCGATGGCGGCAGCTACCTCGGCCCGAAGGCGCTCAAGCTCTGCCTTGGCCGTGGCCTGGAGCCGGGCGAGTGCCGTCTCCCACTCTTTCTCGACCGCGCGGACCCGTTCGATCGGTTCGAGGGCGGTATCCGGTGCGGCGGCGGCGCTCTCGCTCATGCTAGAAGAGTCCGGCCCGGTGGAGGAGGTAAAGGAGGAGGACGACCGCGCCGACCCGGGCGCCCCAGAGCAGGGAAAGGTAGCGGAGGAAACGCACCTCGGCCGCGGAGCGGGGAATAGGGACCGGCCCAAAGAGGGTGGGCACGTTACGCGGCATGGGCGAGCGCCTCCTGTTCCATCTTGCGCTTCACGGTTTTCAACATGCTGAAGCTGTCCCGCTCGAGTTCGTCGAATCGGAACTTGATGTAGCGAACGATCTCCTGCAACCTCGGGATGAGCACATTCTCGATCGCGCTCGCCCGCCGCTTGGTCTTCTCGATCTCCCGGAGCAGCCGGCGCAGGGCGTTCTCTTTCTCGGCGATCTCGAGGACCACGCGGTAGATTCCCTGGAAGTGGCGCACCGACTCGTCGATGGAGGTGGGGAGGTCGAGGAGTGCCGTGGCGGGCACCGGCGTGAAGCTCCCGGCGTCGACGCGGGGCGTCTTGACGCCCATCACGTTCTTCGTCTGTACGTGGATCGCCGCGAGCTCCGGCAGGAGCATCGAGACGTTCTCGAGCTTCGTCGGTCCTTCCCGCATCTCGGCGACCCGGATCGAGCGGTAGCCCCGCGCAATCCGCTCGCGGAGGTTGCCGCGGAGCTCCAGCGCCTGCTTCGAGAGCGCGAAGAACTCGACGATGAGCGCCGAGCGCTTCAGCTTCAGGAGGTTCAATCCTTTCTTCGCGAGCACGATTCTCCGCCGAGTGCGCAGTAGCTCGAGCCGCGTCGGCCGGACGTTCTCGAGCGCCATGGGGGGCTAGCCCAAGCGCCCCGGGTGGTAGTACTTCTGGATGAACTCAGGCTTGACCCGCTTGAGCTCCGCCTCGGGGAGGTCGGAGAGGATATCCCAGCCGATGGCGAGGCTCTGGTCGATCGTCCGGTCCTCGTCCATGCGCTGACCCACGAACTCCGCCTCGAACCGCTCGGCGATCTTGAGGTAGATCCGGTCGACGCTCGAGAGCGCCTCCTCCCCGACGATGGCGGAGAGCGCGCGCTGGTCCTTGCCCGTCGCGTAGGAGGCGTACAGCTGGTCCGCGACTCCGCGGTGGTCCTCGCGGGTGCGGCCCTTGCCGATCCCCTGGTTCATGAGCCGCGAGAGCGAGGTGAGCACGTCGATCGGCGGGTAGACGCCCCGGCGCTGGAGGTCGCGGCTCGCGACGATCTGCCCCTCGGTGATGTACCCCGTCAGGTCGGGGATCGGGTGGGTGATGTCGTCCGCCGGCATCGTGAGGATGGGGAGCTGCGTGATGGAACCCTTGCGACCGTGGATCTTCCCCGCCCGCTCGTAGAGCGTCGCGAGGTCGGTGTACATGTACCCGGGATAGCCGCGCCGGCCCGGCACCTCCTCCCGCGCGGCCGCGACCTCGCGGAGCGCCTCGCAGTAGTTCGTCATGTCGGTGAGCACGACCAGGATGTGCATGTCCCGCTCGTAGGCGAGAAACTCCGCGGTGGTGAGCGCCATCCGCGGCGTGATGATCCGCTCCATCGACGGGTCGCTCGAGAGATTGAGGAACACGACCGTCCGCTCGAGGGCGCCCGTGCTCTCGAACTCCTTCAGGAAGAAGTTCGCCTCCTCGCTCGTGATCCCCATCGCGGCGA
>JAKIWH010000035.1:15573-17684 GCA_022750125.1 Thermoplasmata archaeon | reverse complement strand
TGATCTCAGATGATGGATTCTACACACCGCAGGAGCGGATCGAGCGAGCGGAGGGGGAGATCTCCTGGACCGATCTGCCGGCGCCCAAGAGCCGCGCGAAGCGCGTGGCTCCGGCAGTTCGACGCAGGGTTGCCAAGCTGCACGACGAGGAGGCCCGGCTCGAGGAGGAAGAGCGTGCCGGGGGAAGGGTCGCGGTGGCCGCTTCGGGTCCGGTCGGGGCGCTCCTCATCCTTCTCGCGATCCGACGCCACGGTCTCCCGAGCCGGCTGCGGGGCCGGAACGGCGGAGAGCTTACGGCCTTCCCCGACGGTGCGATCGAGGCTACCTGGGAGGATGGTTCGGGAAAGGCAAAGCCGCTCGAGCTACCGATCGAGGACCTCTTCGCGCTCGTGCGGTACGCGCTCTGATCCTGCCGTTCGGACGGGTTCGATTAGGGCGGCCCACGACCTGCCAGCTTGAGGGCCAGTAGTTCTCGGAGGTCTCTTAGAGCGGGTCCGGTCCAGCCCGTGTCCGGGAGATACCGGTATTCTGGTTCCTTCGGCTGGCCCGGGAACCGAAACAGGAATGCGTCGATACCGCTCGCCGTCGCACCCGTTAGTTCGTGGCTCCCACCGTCCCCGACGTAGACGCACTCGTCCGGGGTGAGCCCCAATCCGCGCAGCGCCAGGTGGTACATTCGAGGGTCGGGCTTGCAGAATCCGGTTACGCAGGAGAAGACGGTCGCTTCAAAGCGCGATCCGAGCGGAGTCGAGGACCACAAGCGCGGCGTCTCCTCCGTCGTGTCGCTCACCACCGCAAGATGCATCCCGCCCTCGAGTAGAGCGTCGAGCGCTGGGAGCACGGGCCCGCTGGCCTCCAAGGAGGACCGTGATTGTTCGAGGCGAATGTCGACGGCCTTGCGGACCGAGTCCTCCGAGACCGCGAGCCCCTGTCGCTCGCCGATCTGTCGAACGGTCTCCTCGAGAGAGCCGAGTGCGCCGATACAGCGATCTCCCAAGCTGCTCGCCCAATCCCGTTCGAACGTGTTCGCGTCCACGCCGAGGACCCGGGCCATGGCGTGGAGATGTGCTGATCTCGACTCTGAAGAACCAACGGGAACCAGGGTCCCCCACAGATCGATCAGGACTCCCTTGGGTCCGTCCCGTTCTACCACAGGGTTGGGTCCGTCGACTTTGCGCTAGAGTGTGATCGCGCCTTCCAGCCTTTCCCAAACAGATTGGATCAGCTCTCGCGCTGCGGCAACGTTGCCAGGGGCGCCGGGGGCACCGCGGGAGCCGGGGTGGGCACGCCCCGCGCCGCCGGGGAAGCGCTCGCGTGGTCGACGCGGGTGCCGTCCGCGAGGAACCGGTAGTTCCGGAGCGCGATGCTCAGGACGAAGCTCACAGCTCCGAGAGACGCGACGAGCAGGTAGACCCAGATGAACCCGGCTTGCGCCGGGATGGGCACCGCGAGCGGGACCGTCGGGCCGTTCGGGAGGGCGACCGGGATGACCCGCACGACGGTGATCGCCGAGAAGATGGCGGCCCCGACCACCGGGCCGAGGCTCTGGCCCAAGGTACGGAAGGTCGCGTTCATCCCGGTCTGGATGCCGACCTCCTCGGGCCGGGAGGCGAGGATGATCACGTTGCTCATCGAGATGAACACCCAGGTGAGGCCGACCTGCATCGGGATCGCGATCAGGATGAACTCGAGCTCGAACGTGTGGAACGTCACGAGCCCGAGACCCGCGAGGCAGACCAGGGCCGAGCCGATGAGCATCACCGGCTTCGGCCCGTTCTGCGAGACGAGACGTCCGGCGAACGGCGCAAGGAGGAGCGCGACGATCGCGCTCGGCACCGCCGCCTCCCCGAACTGGAGCACCGAGAGGCCGAGCCCCACCGAGGGCTCCTGCATCTGGTAGGTGATCGCGACGAAGTAGAGGAACATGCTCGTACCGGCGAGCACGCCTACGACGTTCGAGATCCAGATGTTCCGTTCCGCGAGCCGGTGGAAATCGACGACGGGGTACGGGGAGCGCGGTTCCCACAGGATGAAGCCGATCGTGGCGAGCGCGGCGACGGCGAGCAGCTCCGGCACGCCGAGCGGGACCGGTCCGACGGTGAACGCCGAAC
>JAKIWH010000035.1:0-15545 GCA_022750125.1 Thermoplasmata archaeon | reverse complement strand
TGTTCGTCCAGCCCCAGGCGCCACCCTCGGAGATGGCGACGAGGAAGGCGGTGAGAGCAGCACCGAGAAGCGCTGCTCCCGGAAGGTCGAGCTTGCGGCCGGGGCGCACCACGAAGATGGGGATGCGCAGCACGGCGAGCACGAACAGTGCCGCCGAGAGCGGGATCACCGTGTGGTAGGTGAACTGCCAGCCGTAGGTGAACGTAAGATACGACCCGCCGAAGAGCCCGGTCGCGGCGCCTGCCGCGAACATCGCGGAGATCAGCCCCTGAGCCGGGCCGACGCGCTGCGCGGGGAACGCCTCGCCGATCATGGCGAAAGCGATGGGGAACATCGCCATCCCCACCCCCTGTAGCGCGCGGGCGCCGATGAGCAGGTAGATCGCGTTCAGGCGGCTGATCCCCAACGCGCTCGCGATGTTCGGAGTGAACCCGGCGATCGAGACCGCGATCGTGTAGATGCCGACCACGAGGAGCAGCATCGGGCGCTTCCCGTAGAGGTCGCCGAGCTTGCCGAAGATCGGGGTCGCGACCGTCCCGACCACGAGGTAGGCGGAGAGGATCCACGCGACGGTCGGGATGGGGGGATAGTCGAAGAACTTCTGGAAGACGACGAAGCCGGGAACGACCATCGTCTCGACGTACGTCACCATGAAGGCGAGCGCGGCGAGGAGCGCGAGAAGCCCTCGGGCGAGCTTCGGGTCGAGCTTCTGGCCACCGGGTCCGCCGGTGACGGGCAGGGGAGGCACGCGCCCGCGAGGCCAGTGGGGGATTTCAAGCGTCGGGAGCGGGAAGGTAACTCCCGCGAGCGCCTCCGTGCGGCGCGGGAAATGGTAACTAGGCCGCGGTCGTTACTTCTCCGATGATCGCGAAGGGAGAGATGGCGCCCGATTTCTCCGAGAAGACCGACGATGGCTCCACGCTTGCGCTCTCCTCCCTGCGCGGGCAAAAAGTGCTCCTCTACTTTTACCCCGAGGCGGACACGCCGGGCTGCACCATCGAGTCCAAGGGGCTCAACGAGCGCCTCGCCGGGCTCCAGGGCCATGGGATCCGGGTCGTCGGGGTGAGCACGGACTCCGTCGAGAAGCAGTGCGCGTTCAAGGAGAAGTACGGCCTCGGCTTCCCGCTCGTGGCCGACCTCGGCAAGGCGGTCGCCCAGAAGTACGGCGTGCTCGGACCCTCGGGCCGTGCCCGGCGGGTCTCGTTCCTGGTCGACGAGAAGGGCCGGGTGAGCGAGGTCATCGACGGCAAGGCCGAGGTTCACCTCGCCGCGGCCGACCGGCTCGTCGCGACGCACTAGGGGCGCCGTGGCGCCCAGCTCGCCGCCCGAACGCTCGCTCCATGACCGCGATCGTGGGCCGGGGCGGATCCCGCCGGCGCTTCCCCCACCGCCTTCGCTCTTTCGGGCATTTCCGCTCTTGGACCGCGTATTTCTCTCGATGGCGTTCCTCGGTCCGTTGCTGATCGCGAGCGGGTTCATTGGCTTCTGGGTTACCGAAGGACCGTGTGGGAAGTATGGCCCTCGGTGCAGCTATTCCTTCGCACTCGCAGCTACGCCAGGACTCCTCTTCACCGCCCTCATCGTCCTCGGCCTCGTGCTGCTCTTGGCGGCGGTGGCTCGCCTCTTCACGTTGAGCCGAAGGCTGCGCTCCACGTAGAGCTCGGGCCGGCGAACCGGCCCTAGCGTTCGCCGCGGGCGCTCGGTCGGCCGATGCCGGAGCGAGAGCGCCGAGGATCGACCGGCGCTACGAGCACCCGCTCGTGGCGCCGCAGACGGTGCAGGCGTAGCAGGTCCCGCTCCGTACCATGATCCCCCCGCAGGTGTGGCAGGAGGGGGAGTCCTCGGTAATCCCGAAAACCGGTCCGCCCATGCCTCCCGCGTCGCCGAAGGCATCGAGCGGCTTCGTCTCGAACTTGACGGTCGAGGGGACGCCCGCCGTCTTCGCGCCGCCGTGGCCGTTCCCGTTCGGTTCCGCTGGGCCCTCGAGCCCGATCGACCGGCGGTCCGCCTCCGTCAGGAACTCGACCGCAAGCCAACGCGCGACGTAGTCGGGGATCGACTTCGCGAACCGGATCTTCGGGTTGTTGGTGGCCCCGGCGGGCTCGAAGCGCATGTGCGCGAGCTTCCGGACCAAGTCCTTGAGCGGCACCCCGTGCTGGAGCGCCATCGACATCGAGATCCCGAGGCTGTCCATGAGCCCGTTCACCGTCGAGCCCTCCTTCGTGACCCGGAAGAACAGCTCGCCCGGCCGTCCGTCGGGGTAGAGTCCCACCGTGACGTAGCCGTCGTGGCCGCCCACCTGGAAGTGGTGGGTGAGCGCCTTCCGCTCGTCGGGGAGCTTCTCCCGCACCGCGCCGCGGGGGCCCGCGGGCGCTTTGCCGGCACCCGTCTCGTAGGGTTGCGAGGCCTTGCAGCCGTCGCGATAGAGCGCGACCGACTTTACCCCGAGCTTCCACGCTTCGAGGTAGATCTTCTCGATGTCCTCGACGGTCGCCTCCCGCGGGAGGTTGATCGTCTTCGAGGCACCCCCCGAGAGGAACGGCTGGACCGCTCCGAGCATCCGAAGGTGGCCCATCGGGGCGATCGTGCGCCCGTTCGGGATCATTGCGAGCGCGCAGTCGAAGACGGCGAGATGCTCGGGCTTCAACCCGGGCGCCCCCTCCATGCTGCCCGTCTCCTCGACGTGCTTGCGGATCGCGGCCCGCTCGATCTCGGGATAGCCTAGGCTCGCGAGCGCCTCCTCCGCGGTGCGGTTCACCATGCGGAGCTGGCCGCCCCCGACCAAGTTCTTCACCTTGACGAGGGAGAGCTCGGGCTCGAGCCCGAGCGTGTCGCAGCCCATCAGGAGCCCGATCGTGCCGGTCGGGGCGATGACCGAGATCTGGGCGTTGCGGTAGCCCCAGAGCTCGCCCGCCTTCACCGTCTCCCGCCACCGGTCGGCGGCGGCGAGCGCCGCCGGGGCGATCCGTGGGTCGTTGCTCCTCACCTTCTCCGCGGCCGCGGCGTGCTTGCCCATCACCCGCAGCATCGGCGAGCGGTTCCGGTCGAACCCGGCGAACGGCCCCATCCGCTTCGAGATCTCCGCCGACATGTGGTACCCCTCGGCCGAGAGCATGGCGGAGAGGGAGGCGGCGAGCGCGCGGCCGGCGTCCGAGTCGTACGGCAGGCCGTAGTGCATGAGGAGCGAGCCCAGGTTCGCGTAGCCGAGCCCAAGCGGCCGGTAGTCGTGGGAGTTCTGCGCGATCGGCGCCGTCGGGTAGCTCGAGGCGTCGACCAGGATCTCCATCGCGAGGATCATCGTCCGCACCGCCTCGCGGAACCGCGGGAGGTCGAACCCGCCCTTCGCGTCGAGGAACCGCATCAGGTTGATCGAGGCGAGGTTGCAGGCGGTGTTGTCGAGGAAGAGGTACTCCGAGCACGGGTTCGAGGCGTTGATCCGCCCCGTCATCGCGCAGGTGTGCCAGTCGTTCGTCACGTCGTCGTACTGCACGCCCGGGTCGCCGCAGCGCCAGGCGGCGAAGGCGAGCTTCCGCCAGAGCTCCCGGGCCGGGTAGCTTCCCGCGACCGAGTGGTCGGTGCGGTTGTAGGTCTTCCAGACCCCGTCCCGCGCGACCGCCTCCATGAAGGCGTCGGGGATGCGCACCGAGTGGTTCGCGTTCTGGTAGGCGATCGACGCGTACGCGGAGTCGGGGTCGGTGCCGTCGAAGTTCGAGGAGTATCCCTCGCGGATGAGCGCGAGCGCCTTCTCCTCCTCGCGGACCTTGCAGTCGATGAAGTCGACGACGTCCGGGTGGTCCATGTTGAGGATCACCATCTTCGCGGCGCGGCGCGTCGTGCCGCCGCTCTTGATGACGCCCGCGAGGGCGTCGAAGGCGCGCATGAAGGAGACGGGGCCGCTCGCGATCCCGCCGCCCGCGAGGTGCTCTTTGCTCCCGCGGAGCGGGGAGAGGTTCGTACCGGTGCCGCTGCCTCCCTTGAACAGGCGTCCTTCGCTCGCGGCGAGGGAGAGGATCGCCTCCATGTCGTCGGTGATCGCCTGGATGAAGCAGGCGGAGCACTGCGGCGTCTCGCGGACGCCGACGTTGAACCAGACGGGGGAGTTGAACGCCGCCATCTGCTGGACCATGAGGTAGCTCAGGCTCTCCTCGAGCTGGTTCCCCTCCTCGGGGGTGTCGAAGAAGCCGAGCGCGAGCCCCTTCTCACCGATCCAGTGGCAGACCCGCTGGATCATCCCCTCGACGGAATCCTCCCGTCGCCCGTCGATGATCCGGAAGTACTTCGAGGCGGCGATGTTGACGGAGGTGTCCGACCAGGAGACCGGAGAGCGTATCCCCTTGAGCTCGAAGATCGTCTTGCCGTCGGCGGACTTGATGAGCGCATCGTGGAGCTTCCAGCCCACGGTGTCGAACGCGGTCTTTCCCCGCGGAACAAGTCGCGGGACGGGGATCGGCTCGCGCCCCGGTCGGTCGGTGAGGCGCGGCGGGCTCTCCTCGGCGAGCGGGGTTCCCCGCCTTCGTGCTACTGCCATGAATTTCCTCTCGGTAGGCTCGGTCGGGGTCCTACCGGGTGCTTTACGGTTGCGGACGTATCAGGGCCATTTGAGCTCTGTCGGCAGGTCGAGAAACACTTCCGGATAGGATGCGCTTCTCGCCGACGCGAACGAGCTCGAGCGTGCGCTGCGGCCCGTCCACTCTACGGTCAAAGCCTCCCCGGCGGGCCCCAAGTGCTCCCGGTATATCTTCCGTAGGTCGGACTTCGGGCACTTTCACCCGGTTCGGAACGTGGGGCGCGTTCCGGAGTTGCCCAAACCTCCGGCTTATCGTTTCCGGGCCCTCCTCCGGCCGATGCCCTGCCGGAACGACAGCTCCGACCCGCGCAAATGCGACCGGTGCGGGGAATTCCTCTGGGTCGCCGACGAGGGGCTCTTCTGCGGCGAGTGCGGCGTCACGATGCCGTGCTCGATGCGGCTCCTGCCGGCGCCCCCGGCGGGCGAACCCACGGTCCAAGTGCGATAATCCATAGATTCGAGGGGAAAAAATAAGAATGAACCCCTCCCGAAGGAGGGGTTCGAAGGGTAGGCGGTCGGTTCAGGCGTTCTTCATCTTGGCGCGGGCGATGTACCCCTTCTTGTCGAGGAAGTACATGTAGCCGTTCGCGCGGTTGATCTTCTCGCTACCGACGCGCGACTTCCGACCGGACTTGTTCAGCTTGGTGGGTGTCTTCCAGAGGTAACCATCCTTGCCCAGATAGTAGAGGTACCCCTTTTCCCGCGAGACCTGCTCTTTGCCAACACGCTCAGCCATTTTGGCGACCTCACGACGACGACACTGGCCCCTCTATTTGAATTTACTCTCGGAGTGCCGTCGAGAAAATAGGTACGCCCCGTCGATAAACTTGGGCCGCTGAGGCCCCGATCCGGTAGGGGATCTCCTCGACGGAACGAACGTCGAAGAGCGCGAGGTCGGCGCTTCCCCCGACGGTGACGGTCCCCGTTCCCGGGGGAAGTCCGCTCGCGTGCGCCGAGTTCACCGTCGCTGCCGTGATCGCTTCCGCCGGGGTGAGGTGAGCGCCGTAGACGGCGCTCGACAGGACGAGCGGCATCGACTCCACCCAGGAGTTCGGCGAGCAATCGCTGCCGAGGGCGACCGGGACGCCCGCGTCGACGAGCCCGCGCCCTGGGGAGCGGAGCGAGGAGAGCGAGGCGTACGGGGTGAGCGGCAGCATCACCGCGGTCACCGACGCTTGCGCAAGGCCCGGCCATCCTTCTCGAGGGGAGGCGAGGAGGTGCTCCGCCGAACGGACCCCGAGCTCCGCGGCAAGCGCGGTTCCCCCGCTCGCCTCGAACTCGTCGGCGTGCAGCTTGAGCCCGAGGCCGAGCTCCGCCGCCCGGCGGAGGATCCTGCGCGCGTCGTCCTCGGAGAAAAACCCCGGTTCGCAGAAGACGTCGCAGAACTTCGCGAGCTGTTCGCGCGCCACGGCGGGGAGCGTTCGCTCGACGATCTCCCGAACGTACTCGGGGCGTGACCGGCCGGGCGGCACCGCATGCGCCCCCAGGTACGTCGGAACGACGGTAACGCCGGTCCGACGCTCGAGCTCGGGAAGGAGGCGTAGGAGGCGAAGCTCGCCGGGGTGAGAGAGCGCGTACCCGCTCTTCACCTCGGCCGCAACCGTGCCTCCCGAGCCCATGCGACGCAGGCGAGCGCAGGCGGAATCGAGCAGCTCTTTCTCCGCCGCCCGCCGGGTGGCGCGCACCGTCGAGAAGAGTCCCCCCCCTCGACGCGCGATCTCCCCGTACGTCGCCCCGTCGAGCTTGGCGCCGATCTCCCCGTGCCGGTCCCCGGCGAAGAGGAGGTGCGTGTGAGCGTCGATGAGCCCCGGGATAGCGCAGCGTCCCCGATGCTCCTCCCGTTTCCCGCCCGGGCGGAGCCGCACCTCGCGGAGGACGCGGCGTTCGGGACCGACGGCGACCACGCGGCCGCGGTCGAAGGCGATCGCGGCCCCTTGGACGAGGGAGAGCTCGCGCATCGCCCGCCCGGCCCTAGGTCCTGGCGGACCCGCGAGCGTCGCGAGCTCTTCGATCCCGGTGAGGAGTCGGTCCGCCCGGATCATGGTTGTCGGATCAGGTGGTCGAGAAGGTCGCGGGCGGCCCGGCTTCCGGGAAAGACGGCCCTCGCCTCCGCCTCGAGAGGCTCCACCTCCTTGTAGCGGGAGGAGAAGTGGGTGAGGAACAGCTCCTGGACGCCGGCCTCTCGGGCGAGCTCGGCCGCCTGGCGCGCCGAGGAGTGGCCCCAGACGTTCGCCTCGCTCTCGAGATCGGTCGCGGTCGTCGCCTCGTGGATGAGCAGCGTCGCCCCCGTAGCAAGACGACGGATCTCCTCGGAGGGAGCGCTGTCGCCCGAATAGACGATCGAACGTCCGGGTCGCGGTGGTCCCATAACGTCCTCGGGCCGAACCATCCGGCCGCCGACCTCCACGCTCTCCCCAGCCTCGAGCCGGCCGAAATCCGTTCCCCGAATGCCGAGCGCGTGCGCCTTGGGCGCGTCAAACCGCCCCCGCTTGGGACCCTCATCCAGGCGAAACGCGAGCGACGGGACGGGATGTTCCGCTTTGGAGGTGCGCACCGTGTATCCTTCGAGCTCGACCGTGGCTCCTGGTTGGAGCGGATGGATATCGACCTGGAAACGGAGCGTGAAGTAGCCCAGGTTCAGGATCCGTTCCACCATCTCCCGGGTCTCGGGAGGCCCGTAGATCGCGAGCGGCTCCTGTCGGTGGTTGAGGCACATCGATTGGATGAGTCCGGGGAGCCCGAGAAAGTGGTCCCCGTGGAAGTGGCTCAGGAACACACGCCGCACGCGCATGAACGATTGCGAGGAAGAGAACAGCTGCCGCTGGGTCCCTTCGCCGCAGTCGAGCAGGATGAGTTCCCGCTCCGTGTCGACCGCGATCGCGCTCGCGTTGCGCTCCTTCGTCGGCCAGGAACCGGCCGTGCCGAGGAACGTGATCTGCACGGCGCGGCACTACGTGCGCGTAGCTACTTTAGGGGCTCCGGGGAGTCCGAGCGGTCCTGCCGGAAGGAGGGCAAGCTTTCCCCGGAGTTGACTTCTATCCCAGCTCGCTCGGTCGGTGCGGATGGCGAGGCGAGCGCGCGCGAAGCGCCCAGCTCCAGGGCCGGAGGCGGAAATGGAGGCGCAACCCCCCGACCCAACCCGGCGCTGGAGCCTCGGTCGTATCGGTTGGCTCCTCTTCCCGCTCTTCGCCCCCTGGGTGGCGCTCGCGTACTTCCTTCCCTCCCCGGTGGGCGTCTACCTTCCTGCCGTGCCGGTCCTCCTCCTGCTGCTCCTCATCGCCCTGTTTCTGTTCGGCTTCGGCCTCTTGCGCGCGCCGGTACGGTGGAGCCCGACCTTCCGCCGCACCGCCGCGATCGGACTCGCGATCGGGCTCCTCCTGCCCGCTGCGCTCGCCGGGGGAGGCCTCGCGAACCACTGCCCGATCCTCACGCCGTTCACAACCGCGGAGCCGGGAGGCTGGGAGCGGGTCTCGGCACCCGCTTGGGTCTGGGGTTCGATGCCCGTGCTCTACTTCTACGGCTCGGTCGCCTGTCCGTACTGTTCGGCCTCCAGCTGGGCCGTCCTCTCGGCGCTCGAAGCGCTCGGCAACGTGAGCAGCGTGAGCTACGACCATTCCTCCGCTACGGACGCGTTCCCCAACACCCCGAGCGTGGTGCTTCCCTCGCTCGCGGTCGCGAGCCGGTTCGTGGCCCTCGATGCCCGTGAGTCGCTCTCCGACAGCCAGATCAGTGCCCCTTCGCTCGGGAGCTGTACCGAACAGGCGTACGTGAGCGCCTACAACCCGCTCGGCGGGGTCCCGTTCGTCGTCGTCGGAGGGATCTTTTGGCACGCCGGAACGCTGGTCGACCCCGGGGCGCTCGCGGGCCTCAACGCGAACGAGCTCGCCCAACAAGCGCACGCCCAAAACGGGTCCGCATGGGCCGCACTCGGACCTGCCACCTACGGGCTGCTTGCCTTCCTTGTCTACGAGAACCATGGGGCTCCCGCGGGCGTCGCCTCGAACCCAAACGTCGCCCGCCTCCTGAGCGAGATTCACTGAGAGTGGCCGTCCCTCAGCATGGGGAGGCCGGAACACCTCCCACTGTCCAAGCCTTAACCCGAACGAGGCGGGTCGACTGCGTCGCTCAAGGAGGGGGTTCGGAGTAGTCGCCGTTCGCGTCGGGTCCCGGCGTTTCGGCTCCAGCCTCCGGAGCCTTGTCGGCCGGCGGGGCCCGGTCGCCAGAGCCCGGTTCACCGGGGTCTCTTCGCCGCTTCGCCGCGAGGAGCCAGCCGGCGACAGCAAGAAGACCCAGAATCGCCGCAAGCGTTGCGAGGGCGTACTCGAGGGTGTGGGTGGGTGGGGGAGGCGGCGTAAGCGGAGCGGCCGGGGGCGGCGTGAACCCGATCCGGACGACGAGCGGCACTCCGCGCATCGTCACCGTGCCGTTCGTGGGGGAGCTCGAGTAACCCACGGAGACCCGGGGGATGCCGAAAGTGTAGCTCCCGTTCGCAACGATGAAGCTCACCTCCGGTACGACGACGGTGAACCGAGTCCCTCCGAAGTCGACGGTCCACTGGGTCCCGTTCGGGAGCCCGAACTCGACAAACGTGAGTTCGAAGGTCGCCGGCACGAACTGGAAGGAGCGGGTCAGCGGAACTCCGGTGAGCGTGACGCTTCCTCCGGGGAGGACGTAGTAGCCCGGGACCAGAGCGACGGTGAACGGGTAGCTCGCGTTGGGGAGGGTGAGGTTCAACCCGGCCGTCGAACCGACGAGGAGGTGGCCGCCGACGGTGACGGACCAGTTCGTGCCCGTGGGGAGACCCGACTCATTGAAGGTGAGGGGGACGAGGAACGGGGTGAACGGGATCAGGATCGTTACGACGCCGCTCGAGCTGTTCCGACCGCCGGTGCGGGGCTCGGGGACGAACCCGGGGACGTAGCCGATGCGGTAGGTGAACGGGACCCAGGCGCCGTACGGGATGGAGAGGCTCGTCCCGGTGCTCCCCGTTCCGACGAGCGTGGCGGTACCGCTCGCCAATCCGCCGTAGGCGAACGAGACGGTCCAAGGAGTACCCGGGGGAAGCCCTTGGGCGAGGAACTGCACGGAGGGGCTGGCCCAGGGAACCGCGAGCGGGTAGCGGTCCGCGCCGAACCCCCGGACGGGGAACGGCTGGTCGAGGATCCCATCGGCGCCTTGAACATTCTGACCGGGTCCCGACTTCGCGTCCGTCCCGGTCGCGTTCGACCAGAAGTTGCCCCCGATGGGATAGCCGCTCTCCCAACGGAGTCCGCTCGTGTTCCCGATCAGGGTCCAGTTCGCGTTCAGCTCGAAGTTGTTGTGGAAGAAGGTCGCGTTCACGACCGTGTTGAGCCGGAAGCTCACGGTGCAGTTGCCGAGCACGTTCGCCTCGACGGTGACGGCGCTGGAGTTCTCGAGACGGAGTCCCACCTTGTCGCCGACGAGGGTGTTGTTCCGCAGCGTGGCCCCGGTCGCGCTCCACAGGGCGATGCCGTCGCCCCCCGAGCTCGCCGCGGTGTTGCCGTCGAGGGTCACGTTGACCACGCCGATGAGCTCGAACCCCTCGGCGACGGAGGTGGAGAAGCTGTTGTTGAGGAGGAGGACGTTCTGGCTCGAGTCGACCTCGATGCCACCCAGGTCGTTCCCGCCCTTGTTGTCGGCGACGGTGAGGTTCGTGACATCGCCGACGAGGACGGCGAACCCCGCCTGGTAGGCGGTGTTCGACCGTATGGAGAGGTTGAGCAGGTAGCTGCCGTAGACGCCCAAGTTCACGGAGGAGAGGTTGTTGCCCGTGATGGTGCCGTCGGAGAGTTGCTGGAGGAAGAGCCCGTCGCAGGTTCCGCAGGCGAAGGCGAGGTTCGAGGCGGTGTTGTCGACGATCGAGTAGTGGGCGCCGTCGACAAGGTCGATGCCGGCACCATCGTCGACGATGGTGTTGTGGGCGAAGGTGAGGTTGTTGAACGCGCTCCAGCGAACCCCCTGGGCGGTGTCGAAGGAGAGGTTGTTGGCGAGGATGAGGGAGTCACCGCCCCCGGTGGCGAGGATCCCGGTCCGGTCGAAGAGTAGGGTGTTGTGGACGAGGGTGAGGGAGGCGGAGTCGCGCAGCAGGATCGCCGCATCCCCGACGGCGCTTCCCCCGGACTGGATGAGGTTCCCGCGGAGCGTGTCGTCGAAACTCCCGACGAGCTCGATGCCGATGGGGGCGCCCGAGGCGATGTTGTAGGCGAGGGAGGAGTCGCGGAGATCTAAGGCGTCGACAGCCTCGGAGCCGAGGCCGCTCCAGGCGCCGATGGAGTTGTTGGCGATCGCAAGGCGGGTCGAGTTGTTGACGAAGATGCCGTCGGCATTGAGGGCGGAGCTCCCCGTGAGGTCGTTGCCGGTGACGGCGCAGAGGTCGTCGGAGGTGAGGGAGACCGCCTGACCAGTATCGAACGGGAAGGAGTTGTTCAGGATCCGGACCTCGTAGGAGGAGAGGAGGTAGACGGCGGTGCCGGTGTTGGAGGCGTTGTTGGCGAGGAGCGTCGCGACCAGGATGTTCGAGAGCTCGAACGCATCGGCGCCGAGCGGTGCGGAGGACGCGTTGTTCGATTGGAGGAGGAGGTGGTCGCTGTTGGAAATTAGGAAGGAGACGCCGTTGATCCCGTCGCCGTCGTTGAACGCGATGGTGAAGTTCGAGCAGGAAGCGAGGTAGAGGCCGACGGGCTCGGGACCGAGCCATCGGCTGCGTTCCAGAAGGCCGTTCGTGCTAAAGCCCACGGCGACCGCGCCGAGCACGAGGTAGGTCCCGCTCCCGTTGAGCGCGGGAGCGGTGAAGTTGTCGAGGGTAGCGATGAGCCCCGTGATGATCGAAAGGTCGGCACCTGCGACGACGGTTACCGGCATGTTGGAGAGGACGAAGCCTTGGACCGTCGCGTTGAGGCTATCGTTCTGGAGGAGGAGGTCCGTTACGACGGTGGCCCAGATCCCCACGAGACCGCTCGCGTAGCTGTTGACCACGGAGATCGTCGCGCTCGCTTCGACGCCGATCGCCGCTCCCTGGAGCGACCTAGGCGGGGTGATCGGTACGGGAACTCCCGCGAGGTCGTTCACGTGCATGCTGCGCTCGAGGAGGCGACAGTTCTCGACTAGGACGCCGGTCGAGAGCTGAATCCAGAGGTCCTCCGAGACGTTGGTCCCACTCGGATTGTTGACTCGCAAGAGCGTCACGCTCTGCGAGTTGTCTACGAGAACAAGCCCCTCGGCGATGTTCAGGTTCTCGGCGGTGACCTGGGAGACCCCGGAGAGAACGAGCCCGAACGTGTTGAGGGTGGTGTTCACGTGGATCGTATGGCCAGCTCCGTTGAGGGTGGAGCCGTTCCGCTCGTCGAAGATCGGGTCCGTCAGGTTGCCCGTGAGCGAGTAGGTCGCACCGGAGACGCTGATGGGCGCTGATCCATTGCTCACCGTTCCGTTCGGGTAGATGTAGATGATGGAGGTGCCCCCGAAGGCAGGGCGGGGCCCCTCCCGGTGCGGAACCTTCGCCAGAACGGGATGGGGCCAGGAGGGAGGGACGAACGGCGCAGGTGGGGCGATCCCGCGAGCGGAGGGGTGGGGCGCCGACCTCTGCGTGTCCAAACTCCCCAGGCTAGGAGGAGTGGCGTGCGAGGCGCCTACCGGAACAAGTCCACCGCCGGCGAGGAGGAGCACGGCGAGGCCGGTCGTGAGGAGCAGCACGCCGCTTCGAGAACTCGAGGTCCTCCGGGTTTCTGCCATCGACTACACCGCCGGTTTCCGCGTAGGCTCTACCCACCCGACACATGGAGTTCGGATGTAAGCTCCCGTTGCCGGGGAGAGCCGACCCCCGGGCCCCTCAGCGCGAAGCAACCGTCGCTAGCCATCAGGATCGACGCCGTGGGCGTCCCGGGGGCCCCGATCCCGCGACGGTAGGACGCGAGCGGCGGTTCTAGTTGCTGTACGGGTGCTTCGCGGCTTCCTTCCGCCGCGTGTCCTCGGTCGCGACCGCGGCGTTCGCGTGCCGGATCCGGCGGAGCTCGGCGAGGAATTTCTCCACGTGGTCCCCCCGGATCCCGACCACCATCCGGTCGTCCCCCATGTTCGTGTAGATGCGAGAACCGATGCACCCCACCGAGATCGCTACCGGCGCGCCCGCGTTCAGGATGGGCATCACCGCGCACATCGGCCGACCGTTGAGGGGCGCCTGGAAATGTGCGGCCTCGAGCGCGTACATCGCGCTCTTCGGTCGCGCGAAGAGGAGAACGTTCGTTGGGGGGACCGGCATCGTCCCGAGCGGTCCGTAGGCGACGTACGCGGGCGCCTTCGCGTTGTGCGGGACCTTTGCCTCCTCGCCGGCTTCGAGGTAGCCTTCCTTCTGCATCATGCCGATCGTGGACATGAGGCGCTTGCCGAGCTCTCCTTCTGGCGGGATGCCCATGACAAACGCGCCGACCTCGCACTCCTCGTGCGCCTTCGTTCCCGCGTAGAACCCGTGGTCCTTCCCCTCGGCGAAGAAGCTGCAGACCGAGGGGGAACCACCGGGGTGCTCCTTCACTCCGCTCGGCGGGTGCTCGAGGTACGAGACTTGGACAGGCGGAAGGTCGAGTTCCAGCTCCCGAATAAGCTCCCGGGCGAGTGACTCCCAGTCAGTCGACATGACGTGAGCAGCCGAGCGGCCTATACAACGATTCGCAGGTCCCCACCGCGACTCGCCGGCACCGTGCTGCTTCGCCCAAGCGCCGAGGCGGTTCCTCCGTCGAGAGAAGGGGGTCTTGCGTTATATAGAGCACCCGAATCGCCGCGCGGGTAGAGAATCGATGACAGACCCACAGCTCGCCATTGCCGCCGGTATCGCCATCGCTGGCGGACTCATTGGAACGGGGATGGCCCAATCCGGGATCGGCGCCGCTGGAATGGGGATCTACGCGGAGAAGCCCGAGCTGTTCGGGCGTGTACTGTTCTTCTTCGTGATTCCCGAAACGCTTTGGATTATCGGATTCGTGCTCGGGATCATCCTGCTGCTCGGCATCCTCTAGCCCCGGCATGACCCTCGAGCGGCTGGTCGCCGAGATCCAATCACGCGCCTCCGCGGAGCTCGAGGAGGCCAGGCGCCAGCACGAGATCGCGAAGGCGAAGCTCCTCGCGGAGCGTGAGACGCAGGTACGCTCCCTCCGCGATACGATCGGCCACCAGGCCGAGGAGGAGGCCAAGCGTGAGCGACAGCGGCTTCTCGCCGGCGCCAAGATGCAGGCCAAGAAGCTCGAGTACGAGGCCCGTGAGCGCGCCCTCGGGGGCTCCCTCGACTCCGTTCGACGCGTGCTGGGCGAGTACACCCGTACGCCCGAGTATCCGGAGCTCCTCCGACGGATGTACAGCTACGCCGCCTCCCAACTCGGCAAGGAACTTCGCGTCACCGGCCGGACCGAAGATGCGGGCTTGCTGCGGTCGATCGCCGGGAAGAGCTTCGAGCCAACGCCGGCCGCTATCCTCGGGGGGCTCGTCGCCGAGACCGCGAACCGGGAGCGTCGACTCGTGTTGAGCTTCGACGAGCTGCTTCGCTTGCGCGAGTCCCAGCTTCGCGACCTCCTCGCGAGCTAGCGGGAGCGCCATGTCGGGCTCCGCCTACGCGAGTGCGCTCGGCCGCTTCAAGGCCCTTTCCCCGACGCTCTTGCCCAAAGAGACGTACGGCCCGTTGCTGCAGGCGAAGGACCCCACGGACCTCCTGAAACTCCTCGAGCCGACCGCCTACGGCGCGGAGCTCGTACGCGCCGGGTCGACCTACTCCGGACCCGCCCTGTTCGAAGTGGCCATCAACCGGCTCTTCGTCCGCCGCAACCGCATCGTCTACGAGGCGGCGCCGTTCGCCGGCAAACCGCTCGTCGAGGCGTACCTGCGGCGCTGGGACATCGAGAACATCGGGCTCGTCCTGGCCGCCAAGGCGCAGGGGAGGAACCTGTCGGAGACGGAAGCGTTCCTCGTCTCGAGCCGCGACCTGCCCGCGGGGCTGTTCGCGGGTCCGCTCACCCTCGATGACTTCCGGACCCTCCTGCAGCAACCTTCGCTCGAGGCAATCGTCGCCCAGCTCGTCCGGTACGGCTACGGCGGAACGCTGCTACCCCTGCTCGAGAGCTACGCCCGGAGCCGCGACATCTTTCCGCTCCTGCAAACGCTCGAACGCGAGTACTACTCGAACCTGTTCGCGCATTCGAGCTTCTTCCAGGGGGACGAGTGGGTGATCCGGGAGTACCTGAGGAGCGAGGTCGACGTGAAGAACATCCTGCTCGTCCTCAAAGGGAAGGACGGGGAGCTCCCCCTCGAGGCGGTCCTCGAGCGGTTCCTGGAGCCCGGGACCCTCCCGAAGTCCCGCATCGCGGACCTGTACAACGCGCGGAGCATCCCCGAGCTCGTGAATCAGCTCCTGCCGAGCTACCCTTCCCTCGCCGAGGGCCTTGGACCGTACGCCACCGAGCACAGCCTCGTACCTTTCGAGGTGGCGCTCACTCGCGACCGGTCAATCCGGGAGCTGAGGCGGCTTCGCTCCTTCCCGCTCTCCATCTCAATACTCTTCTCCTTCCTCCTCCTCTCCGAGCTCGAGCGCGCGGACCTGCGTCGGATCGCCTACGGGAAGCTCTACGGCCTCTCGCCCGAGGAGCTCGCCCCGTCGCTCATCGTGCCGCGGCTCTAACGGAGTGGCGCGCGGAACGCGCGCGCGGAGCTCCCCTCAGCGAGGGGTGGTTGGCAAGGGGGTGGGGGGCGCAACCGTGAACTTGCGGGAGGACCGGAACGGCTCGAACGGTCGGCCGTTCCCCTCGTAGAACTTCGAGAACTGCTCGACGAAAATGAGCCGGGCCCCTTGGATGCCCGGCTCGAAGACGGCCAGGATCAGGACAAACACCTGCCCGAAGACAAGCATCACGAGTCCGAGGACGAGCCCGAGGATTGTCCCGTTATGGGTGGCGCCCCAGCTCTCCTGGTCGATGACGCT
>JAKIWH010000122.1:1376-3784 GCA_022750125.1 Thermoplasmata archaeon | reverse complement strand
CAAGGACGAGCGCTGTGAACCCGAAGGCGATCCCGGTCGGGACCCAGCTCGTCTGCAGGGTGCGGAACGTGAGTCCCCAGAGCGCCAACAGGAACCCGATCACGTCCACCGCGACGAACACGATCGCGAACGTGTAGTGCTGAGTCGGGAAGTCGATCTGCGCCTCCCCCTCCGGCTCTTGGCCGCATTCGTAGGTGAGCGGTTGGAGGTACGAACGCCGGGGCTTGGCGCCAAGCACCTTGTTAGCGACGATGGAACCGACGCCGAATACGGCGGCGATCGCGGCGAAAACAAGGAAGAGAATCGTGCTGTCCACGGACTACCCTCCCTCGGCTCACCAAGAGCCCTCGTTCCACCGCGAGTGCGTATTTAACTCTCCCCGCGCGGGGCCAATTCACGTCGGGAGCCGGACGCCCAAGAATCGGTCCTTCGCGTCAGCGACTGTGCTGATTGGATCGCCAGGTACGGAAGCGGGAACCAGGCAGCGGACGAATCCAGCTTGACCTGCTCTCGCGCGCTGTGTCACGTTCCTCCTCAAGTGTGGGGTGGTCCGACATGCACCGGGCGCTGAACTCGGTCAAGGCTCAGGCAGTTCGGTTCTTGTGCTGCCGCTGCGGAACTTCAAAGCCTGCTCCTCCTCGGGGGAGGTCCAGCCATCGCGGCTCTCCATTCGACCCGCCTGACCCGCGACTCCGGGGCGCGTTACGGGAACGGTAAGTGATTCTAACCGCCGAGGGTACGCAGCCGCGGGGCGAGGGTGGCCGGCGAGCGAGCTTCCCACGAGTCCCATCATCTGCACCGATGGATTGTCGCGGCGGTCGTCGCGTCGATGTTCGCGACCGTCGCCCTAAGCTCTCTTGAGGTACCGAGCTCCGTTCTCTGCCCCGGACCCTCAGCGCACCCACCGAGTCCCACCTCTCCGATCCGGCACGTCTTCTTCGTGATCAAGGAGAACCACGCGCTCGAGAACTACTTCGGTTCGCTTCCCGGGGTTCACGGGTACCCTCCCAACGGCTCCTTTCCGATCGCCATCGGTTCGAATCGTACGATCGCTCCCTTCCCGCTAAACGAATCCTCCACGCCCGATCTCCCGCACGATCAGGTGAGCGAGCGTGCCGACGAGAATGGTGGGCTCAACAACTTGTTCGTCGCCGAGGCCGCCGCCGACGGCGCTCAGGTCCCACAAGATGCCGTGGGCTACTACACCGCGAAACAGCTACCGGACTACTACGCCTACGCGCGCGCCTACCTTCTCCACGACGAATTCTTCACCGGGGTTCTCGGACCGACGCTTCCGAACCGGCTCTTCGACCTTGGACTAACGGGGCTAACCTGGAACAACGACCTCCCCCCACCGCCCGCCTACGTCCCCGGCGACACGATCCTGAACCAGCTCGATGGTGCCGGCTTGCCGTGGAACTACTTCTACTCCGGCTCGGGAGCCGGCTCGGAGCCGTTCTTCCTCCCTCAGCTGGGGGGAAACGTCTGTCTCGCCCAGCACATCCTCTCCGTCGAGAATCTCGGCCCTGTCCTCTCCGGCCCACGTGCGCCGGCTTTAGCGTTCATCGACCCCTCGGCCGACCCCCTGTACTCCGAGCACCCTCCGGCCAACGTGACCCTCGGTGAGGAGTGGACGGTCGCGCTCCTCAACGAGATCTTTGCGAGCCCCGTTGGCAACTCTTCTGCGGTGTTTCTCTTCTACGATGAGGCGGGAGGCTACTGGGATCCGGCGACTCCGCCCTCGGCGCCACCGCAGGGCGACGGGTTCCGCGTCCCGCTGCTCGTCCTATCGCCCTGGACACCGGCCGGGGTCATCTCGCACGAAGTAATCGACCCGGCGGCGCTCTTGCGCTTCGTGGACGATAACTGGGGGCTGCCAGCGCTGAATCCCCGCGTGGCAGCTTCCCCCTCGATTACGGCAGAGTTCGCTTTCCGTGCCGTTCCCCGGCCCGCAACCATCCTTCCCACTCCGGTGCTGCTCGGCTCCGTGCACCCGCTGCCGGCATCGAACGCAGCTGGTGGCCCGACCGATGCGTTCTCCTACGGCTTCCTGGCGAGCGAGATTGCACGATTCACTCGCGACGGGTGTACGGGGCAGTGCCCACATTCGCACCGACACCTCGAGTCGGCTCGCGATCGGAGGACGTTTGCGCTGGGGCGTCGCCATCGAGCCGCGCGAGGGCTCGACTTACCACGCCAAGCTCACTCGAGCTTGGGCTCGGGGGCAGGAGGCGCGAAGCGGGGCGGGCGCTTCTCTCTAAAAGCGGCGATGCCTTCCGGCAGCTCCGAACGTTCGGCCGCTTCGACCGCCCCCTGACGCTCGAGGGCCAGCTGCGATTCGAGCGAGCCCGAGAACGCCGCGACCATCAACCGCTTCATCCACGCGTAGGCGAAGGTCGGGCCCTCGG
>JAKIWH010000122.1:0-1366 GCA_022750125.1 Thermoplasmata archaeon | reverse complement strand
AGCCCCGGGCCTCGAGCTTCTCCGAGGCCACCAGTTCGTGGATCAATCCAAGCTCTCGTGCCCGGGGACCCGAAATCCGCGCGTTGGTGAAAAGAAGTTCCTGCGCAAGTCCGACCCCAAGAAAGTGAGGCAGGAAATAGGTCAATCCTCCGTCGGGGACGGCCCCGAGCGCTGGGAAGGCCGGGACGAGGAGCGACTCCGCAGTACCGATGCGCCAGTCGGCGCTGAGGGCGAGCGAGAGCCCGCCCCCCGCTGCCACTCCCGGGAGCAAAACGACGACCGGTTTGGGCATGAGCAACAGCTCCCGGACCGATCGCTCCTGCTCGCCCGTGAGGTCGTGGAAGAACTGCGGCAACGTGCCCTGGGTGCTCGCTTCGTGCATGGCAGCCACGTCCCCACCCGCGCAGAACGCGCGGCCCTCCCCGGTAAGGATCACGGCACGTATCGTCCGGTCCAGTCGGACGGACTCGAGCGCCTGCCGCAGCTGGCGGAATTCCGGTACGTCGAGGGCGTTGAGACGAGCGGCTCGGCAGATTCGGACGAGCGCGACACTACCTCTCCGATCCAAGGTAGTCGGCATGGACGTCCGGATTCGCAGGCCACGCAGGATAAAACGCAGCCGAGGGGCGGAGGTACCCCGATCGTCTCGGGAGCTCCCGGACGAGGTCCGACGACTTCCGGCCCTTGGACCATCGAAACCGACTCACCCGGAGACCGTCTGGCAGCTCAGGAAACGTCCCGGCGAGACCTCCAAACTATATTCGCGGCTAGCGTCTACCGTCCCTGTGCCCACGAAATGGATCGCGGAACGGCGGGTCGTCAAGGTCCTCGTCGAACCCCAGGGAGCCATCGTCTCCATCACCACGAAGACGTACTCCCACCTGTTCATCATCTCCCGCCGATTCATCGGGCGTCGCAAGATCTTGACCCGGGACCGGATCGTCGCACGGGCGGGGTACTCAACCCCTCGCGTCCTCTCCTTGATCGACGAGGTCTACCCGAACGGACTCTGAGACCGCGGCGGACTCGGCTCGCCCCTCTCCAACCACGGACTCTCTGAGATGGCCGGGGTGGGTCTCGTCTCGGAGACCCTCGAGCTCCGCGCGACTTCCCCGGCGACGATTCGCCTACTGTTCGTCGAGGAAGGATCGACCCTGTACGTGCTGCCATCGCACGGCGGCGCCGGCTGGTTCGCGGAAGCGGTTCGCTCGGGCGAGGTCCGGATCCGTCAGGCTCCGGGTCACGAGGTAAGGTGCGCAGCACGGGTCATCTTCGCGGCGGCGGACGTCGAGCGAATCGGTGGGCTCTTCCGAGCGAAGTACGGCGAGGTTCGGACGCGAGCCTACTTTGGCTCCGTGCGACGAGC
>JAKIWH010000034.1:4338-18223 GCA_022750125.1 Thermoplasmata archaeon | reverse complement strand
ACGGCGCTCGGCCTCCGCCGCGACCGTTGCGCCGCTCGTGGCCGTCTCGGAGGCGGGGAAAGAGACCCGATGCCACCTCCGGTCCCGAGTGGACTCCCCGGTGGAGCTCGACTACTATCGCGCGGGGGGGATCTTGCCGTTCGTGTTCCGTAAGCTCGCGCGGGGCTGAAGCTACCGGGAAGGCCGTGCGGCCTCACGGGAGCGCTCTACCCGATTCGAGGAGGAGCGACGCGTACCCGACAACTTCGCGCATCGGCTCCGCCTCCCCCGAGTGACCCCACCGAAGCTCCCGCACGGTGAGGTTCTCCTCTTCGAGGGCCGCCAGGAGGACCGTGGTGGGCGCGACGCCACACATCGAGATCTCTGCCCTGGCGACCGTGTCGTAGAGCTCTTCGGGATTTCGTGTCGCGAGCGCGTTCAGGGCAAGTCGGTCCTTCTTGCGCGCCTCCTCCTCCGGAACGTAATGGGAAAAATCGGTGGACGCGAGCAGCAGCACGTCCCTCCCGCTGATCGCGCGCCGGACCACCGCTCCCACGTCGCGCAAGAATCGAAGGCTGCCGTACGTGACGGAGAGGGCGACGATGCGCGGCGCGGGCAGAACATACTGGAGGAACGGGAGCTCCACCTCGAGGGAATGCTCCGGGGCGTGGGCTACCTCGTCCACCTCGAGCGGTGCCGCCCGGAGTCGCGTTAGGAGCTCTGCGTCGGTCGGGACGGGTCCGATGGGAGTCTCCCACGTGGCCGCGGAGAGCGCTGCTCGGGCGCCCCGAGCCCGGTGGTTGACGCCGAGGAGCAGCACGGTCGAGGGTGGTCGCTCGGCCGCAACCGCCGCGAAGGCGTGCGCCGCGATCGCCCCCGAGTAGACCCACCCTGCGTGCGGGACAACGATCGCGCGGATCCGACGCTCGGCGGAACGTTTTCGGACCGGAAGTTCGCCCGGGCCGCGGCGGTCGAGGAAGCACCGCTCGAGCAGGTGGGCGAGCTCGACCGCATCCGACGGATAGAACTGGCCCGCTACCGCTGGAGGACGCACGGCGGGGGAGGACACGCCGGACGTGAGAGCGACTACTTGTTTCAACTCTCCGTCAAGGACGGCCCGCGACAGGGCCAGGATTCCGCCAACGCCATACGGGAGTTCGCAGTTCGAGCGTCGAGGTCAGGAAGAGCATGAAGGTCGGAGTTCTCGGCAGCGGCGTCGTCGGCAAAGTGCTCTCCCGGAGTCTCGCGGGCCGAAAGCACGACGTGATGATCGGCACGCGATCGCCCAAAGGTCCGGAGCTCGAAGCGTGGCTCGCGAAAGAGGGACACGGGGTGCGGGCGGGCACGTTCGCCGAGGCCGCGGAGCACGGGGAGCTCGTCGTGCTCGCGACGAACGGGGGAGCGACCCTTGCGGCGTTAGATCTTGCCGGGGTCGGCCACTTCGAGGGCAAGTTGGTCATCGACGCGACGAATCCGCTCGACTTCAGCGCGGGCTTTCCTCCTTCCCTCCTCTTCGGGTTCACCGATTCGCTCGGCGAACGCGTGCAGAGGAAGCTCCCGAACGCGAAAGTGGTCAAGTGCTTCAACACCGTTCCGAACAGCCTGATGGTGGACCCCACGCTCACCAACGGAACGCCCGAACTTATCGTCTGTGGGGACGATGCGGGGGCGAAAGGCAAGGTGGGGGAGCTCGTGCGCTCCTTGGGTTGGAGCGGAGTCATCGACATCGGGGGCATTCGCGAGGCCCGCTGGCAAGAGGCACTCGTCCCGCTCTGGGTGCGTGTCGCCGGCGCACGGCAAAACTTCAACGTCACCTTCACGGTGGCGGAAGGATCCGCGATCCCTCGCTAGGTTCGTTCCGTCGGCCGCAGCGCGGCGAGGAGCTCGTGCGCCTCGGCGTCGGCGAGTCGTCCCCGCGGCTTGTCGTGGAACGGGCTCGCTCCCGTATAGCGGGGGATCACGTGGAAATGGAGGTGGAACACGATCTGTCCCGCAAGCTCGCCCTGGTTCGAGGCGATGTTGTAGTGGGGCGTGAGCCGCTCTAGCTGGCGGCAGACCGAGGCGAGCGCCGCGAGCAAGGCCGGGTACGCTTCGGGGGGCAGGTCGACGAGGCGGTCGACGTGGAGCTTCGGGACGACGAGCACGTGTCCGCGGGTGAACGGGAACAGGTCGAGGAACGCGAGGCACCGCGCGTCCTCGTAGACGATGTGGGCCGGGGACCTCCGGGCGACGATGTCGCAGAAGATGCAGGCACCGCTCGACGGTGGCATCGCCTAGCTTAGCGAGGCTGCCGCTTTAACTCCCACCGGCTCGAATATCGGGATCAGCGGCCGGCGCCGAGGCGTCGTGACCTCCCGGTGCACCGCCGCGTCGCGCGGTGTAGTGCAGAGCATCACCGCGTGCCTCGAGCACCGCTGGCCGGAAGAAGCGCGGTCGGGATTGCAACAAGGCACCGACGATCTTGGATCGAAGTGCGAAAAGCACCGGGCGTCCCCGTCCTCGGACCGAAATCAACATGGGTTGGCTCGACTGCCCATCGGGCGGTGGTCCCATGACAGCTACGAAAGGCGGCGATGCGAACGAGGGCACTTCGGCCCGTCCGTGGACCCTCAAGACCCCGAGCGGCCAATCGGAATTCCAAGCGTTTCGAGATCCAACGAGGTCTCCTCCGTCGCTCGTGGTGCAGGTTGGCTCGACGGAAGTCCTCTACCAGCTCCGCTGCCTCGAGGACCTGCATGCGATGCTCCAGAAGCATGGTGATTGGATGGCCCTCGGTAGCGCGGACGAGCAGAAGCCGGCCGCGGAAGGCACGGTCGAGGCGTGGGGTCGCTCGGCATCGAACCCTGTGGGCGGATGGTACGGTCTCAAGAAGGGACTCCGCGGACGGTTTGGCAACTACGTTCCTCCCGTGATGGAGCGACTTGGCCTCGCGGAGGTTGAGCACAACCCTCGCGGAAACCGGATGCGGGCGAAGTAGCCCGCCCGAAAGGCCATACGCACCCAAGTCGGGGCGCACGCTGGCTGCGTGCGCTCCCTGCCTCGCCCGGCGGGTTCGGCCTAGCCCGGAGCAGGCCGGTGGGGTTCCATCATCGGCGTCAGCCTCCGGTTGAGTTGCGAATCGAGGCTAGGGCTTCGCGGCGAACGCCTTGATGGCCGCCGAGTCCTCGTTGAAGGCGTTCTCGAGGTTCTTCATGACCGCCGGCTCGAGCTGACCGGCCGGGATCTGCTTCGAGGTGAAGTCGCCGTAGACGTTGATCCCCGTCTTCGCGCCCTTCGCCTCGTAGATGTTCACGAACTTCGATCCGGCGAGCGGTCCCTCCATGACCTCGATGGCAAGGGCCACCGGTGGGAACACGGTGATGCGGTTCGCCTCCTTGATCCAGGTTCCGTTCATGAGCCGCTCCATCGAGAGCGTGAAGGAGCTCTCGTTGATCGGGGTCATCTTGTGGTTGCGCGTGGTGGGGGCGTGGGCTTCCCCGTGAGGTGTGTCCGCTTGGAGGTACTTCCAAACGACGTCGATCGGCGCGTCGAAGTGGCTGCCTTCGTCCTTGATGTGCACCATGGCGTCCCCTAGTCCCCCCGGCTATTTGATGAGGGCTGGGCACAGAAGTATACTCGAACTCCTCGAAACTTTCGGGGTGTTTCGTTGAAGCCTTATCCCGGGCACCCCCTCGGTCCGTAGAGCATGGCGCCGCCGGCACTGCCGACCTCCTCGGAACCGCGAAATCCCGGCCCTCCCTCGTTCCCTGTCCAGGCCTGTCCGATCTCCACGACGCTCGGGACGCTCGGCCGAAAGTGGACGCTGACCATCCTCCGGGACATCGCCTTCTTTCCGAACGCCTCCTTCTCGCTCATCCTCCGCAACAATCCCGGACTCCGGCAGCGGACCCTCTCCCTCCGTCTGAAACAGCTCTCGGCGGAGGAGCTCATCGAGAAGAGCACCGAGGCAGCGAACGGCGGTGTACGCCCCTACCGACTGACGGGGAAGGGGCAGCAGGTCTGGCCGATCCTCACGACCCTCATGCAATTCGGGATGCAGAACTATCCAGAGACGGTGTTCGCGGATGGCGTCCCGCGCAACGTCGAGGAGGTCTACCCGGCGGACACGGCTCTTCTGCTGGGACGGTTCGACCTGAGGGCTCCGGTCCGTCCGAGACGCTCCCCCCGCTGAATTGGGTAGAGCCACCCATCGCTGGGGCGCGTCCAATCGCCGAGAATCCCCCCCGGGGGTCTGGTGCGTCGAGTGTGCTCAGGGGGTTGGCGGGTCGGCCACTGTTGGGTCCGAGGTGGCATCCTCCGAAGGAGCGGGAGCGGGCTCGGACGAGGGGCCCAGATCGGTCGCCGCCGGGGACGAGACGCCTAGCTTCCGCTCGAGGATCCGCCGGATCTCATCAGGTCGGGTGGAAGGGAGACCGAAGTACTCGGCGAACGCACGCGTGGTCTCGAGTTCGAGGGTGGAGCCCTTCGACTCGGTCCGGATGAGCCCGAAGGAGCGGAGGTGGCCGACCTCCTCGTAGGCGCTCTCGCCGATCATCTTCACGAGCTGGCTCTGGAGCATCGGCTGGTGGTAGGCGATCAGCGTGAGGGCCTTGATCGCGCGAGGACCGAGCTCCATTGGGGTGACGGCCCGAGCCGTATCGAGGAAAGCCTCGCGCAGCTGCAACGTGTACCTCTCGCCGACGTGGGCGAGCTCGATCGCGGTCTGGCGGGAGCCGTACGTCTTCTGCAGCGTGCGGAGCGCCTCCTGGAGCGCGTGCGGGTCCTCGATGCGGAGGGTTTCCCCAAGTTCGCGGACCGAGAGCGGATGGCCCGCAGCGAAGAGGAGCGCCTCGACCTTGAGCGCGAGGTCGTCGACCTTCACCGACACCGCTAGGTCCCCTCCTCTGCCCGCTCCGGTCGGGTCGCGAGCTTGCGCACGAGTCGAAGCTCGCTCGACGGCATCGTTTCCTGCTGAAGCTCGACGGAGTTCTCCCTCGCGAGGAACAGGCACGCGAGGAACTCCGCGACGAGGCGATCGCGGCCCTGGCTCGACCGCCACAGGGTAAGGAACGGGAACGGCTCGCCGAGAGGATGGCGGAGGCAGACCTCCCAGGTGTCCACGAGATCCTGCTCGGGGATGTCCCCGTGTACGAGGACTTGGGGCGGGGCGCGCTGCTCTTCCCGAAGACGTTCGCGCAGCATCTCGACCCGCAGCGCGCGTCGCGCCTCCTCCTCGGCCTGGCCGAACGCTTGGACGAGTTCGAGCAGGCTCACGGGCCGGGTCTCGGCATGGCGGATCATCTGCTCGAGCGGTGGGGCCTCCACCGAACCGAGCACCGTGCTCGTCACATCGACCGCCTCGGGCGTCGTCAGGCCCGCGAGGTAGCCGTCGTCGAGAGCCTCGGGAGCCGGTGGCTCCTCGCTCATCGGCAGCGGGAGGAGCCGCTCCCGCTGGCGCAGGAGTTCGATCGACTGGAGGCAGAGGATGCTCCAGGCCATGTAGAGAAGCCGCCCCGACACGGCGAAGTTGACCTCCCCCTCGGACCGGATGCGCTCGAGGTACTGCTGCGTGAACCGCCCGAGGTCGATCTCCCACGGATCGAACTCCTCCTCCATCACGAGTTCGAAGAGCAGCGCGGTCGCCTTCTGGAACGGGTCGGAGATGACGATGTGGACCCCCTCCTTCACCTCCCGCACGAGCGTGAGGTATCGCTCGAGCATGTCGCCGCGCTTCTCCTCGCGCGGCGTGTCCCCCAAGAGCGAGCGGTGGAAAACCAAGTAGTCGAGGACGCGCTGGGCCGCCTCGACAGGGACGGGTCCCGCTTCGGACCGGAGGAGCTCCGCCGACGCGCCTTCCCCCAAGCTCATGCGGCCGCCTCCGGCGCGAGCATCGGCCGCGACTCGTTCCGCTCCCGGTCGTCCACGTCGACGATCTCGTCGAGCTTGAGGCCGACGACGCGCGAGCAGCCGTCGCCGTGCATCGTGACGCCGAAGAGCGTCGTGGCGAACTTGAGGGTCACTTTCCGGAGCGAGATCACGATGAACTGCGCCCGCTCGGCGTTGCGCCGGAGCATCCGTCCCACGTTCTCGGCATTCACGCCGTCGAGGGACATGTCCACCTCGTCGAACACGTAGAGCGGGCTCGGGTCGAACCGTTGGAGGGCGAAGATGAAGGCGAGGCTCGCGAGCGACTTCTCGCCTCCCGAGAGCTGCTCGAGCCGTAGGACGGTCTTCCCCACGGGACGGGCTTTGATGAGAAGGCCTCCCGCGAGCGGGTCTGCCGGGTTTTCGAGCCCGATCTCCCCCTCGCCGCCTCCCGAGAGCTCCCCGTAGATCTCCCGGTATCGGAGGTTCACGCCGTCGACGACGGTGACGAGCTTCTCGCGCTTCTTGCGCTCGATCTCCGTCACGAGCGACTTTAGGTCGGTCTCCTCGGAGGTGATGCGATTGACCTCCCCTTCGAACTGGTCGAGACGAGCCTTCTCGGCGTCGAACTCCTCGAGCGCCCGGAGATTCACCGAGCCCATGCCCTCGAGCTCGGAGGCGAGCAGCTGGATCTTCCGGCGAAGCTCCTCGGGGGGTGCGGGGGCGCCGTTCTCTACGTCCGACTCCGAGAGCTCCTTGGCCGCGGCCTCGACCTCGCGGAGGTGCTGCTCCGCGGTCGCAAGCCGAACCTGCTCACCCTGCTCCATGAGCCGCCGGGTCCTGAGGGTCTCCTGGGCCCGGGCGAGCCGGTCGACGAGCGAGAGCCGGTCCGTCTCGAGCTTTCGCTTCTTCTCGGTGAGGCCCTCGGAAGCCTTGAGGCGGTCGTCTTCGAGCAGCTTGAGCTTGTCCAGCTCCGCGCGGGAGTCGACCTGGGAGCGTTCGAGCTTCGCGAGTTCCGAGGCTCGGGCGGTGCGAAGTTTCAGGGTCGAAGCTAGTTCCGCCTTCCGTTCGGTCACGGACCGCTCGGCGTTCGCGAGGTTCGCCCGGGTGGTCTCGCGGAGCTTCGAGAGCTCGAGTTGCTCCGCGGTCGCGGTGGCGTGCGCCTCTTGGAGCGACCGGATTCGATTGGAGAGGGCACCGGGGAGCCGTTGCATGTACTGCTCGTTGATCTTCGCAAGCTCGGTCTCGAGCGACTGCTTCGTCCGTTCGAGCTCGGCGAGCGCGGCCGCGGTCTTCGCGAGCTCCTGGTCCGCGCTCTCCCGCCCTTTCCCCGCGGCCACCGACCTTCGGCGTGCCTCCGCAAGTTTTTCGCGGGCGGGGGCGAGCTGCTCCTCTAGGATCTTGAGGGCGGAACCCTGGGCCTGGGCTTCCCCACTGCGCTTCGCGAGCTCCTCGGAGAGGGCTCGGATCGACTCCTGGAGCTTTCCGAGCTCCTGCTTTGCGCTCGACTCCTCCGAGCTCTTCGCGCCGAGCTCTTCGCCAAGCCGCTTCAATTCGAGCGCCGTATCCTGGCCGCGGGCCTTGTCGCCCGTCTCTAGGAATCCGCCGGTCATCGCCCCGGTAGCCTCGATGAGATCGCCCGAGGTGGTGACGAGCCGAACGCCGCCCATCTGCTCTCGGGCGGCCGCGAGATCTTTCATCACGATCGTCTCGCCGAAGACGTACCAGAAGGCAGAGCGCAGCTCCTCGTCGAACTTCACGAGGTCGACAGCGAATCCCACCGCCCCTCCGGACTGGGCGGCGATGAGCGACTTGCCTTTCGGGCGTCCAGGGAGCATCCGGTTGAGCGGGAGGAATGTTGCCCGGCCGCGCCGCTCGTTGCGGAGCACCCGGATGCACTCCTCGGCCACCTGGTCGGTCTCCACGACGAGCGCCTGGAACCGGTTCCCCGCAGCTACGGTGAGCGCAGTTCGGTTCGCTGGATCGTAACGGGAAAGCTCCTCGACGGTCCCCCGGATCCCCGAGATCTTGCCTAGGTTGCGCTGCGAGAGAAGGTAGTCGACGGCCGCGAGCGAACCGGACCGTCCGCCCCCATCGGCACGGGCCTTGAGCCGCGCATCGAGGGCCATGTAGCGGCGGTTGAGCTCGAGGAGCTCCGAGGCGAGCACCTGCACGCGAGCGGCGAGGGACTTCTCTTTCGCGTGCTGTGTGAACAGCTCCTGCTGGAGGCCATTGGAGCTCCGGGAATCGCCGCCGCTCGACGGTCCGCGTGCCTCACGGAGGCGGAGCTCGAGATCCTTGAGTTCGACCTCCCGTGTCCGCTCGTCGTCCTCGGATTGGGCGGCCTCTTTCTCGGCGAGGCTCACCTCGCTGCGAGTCGCCTCCACGAGCTGGACCTGCTCCTGCCACGACTTGGTGGTCGATTGGAGCGTGCGCTCCTTCTCGAGGATAGTCCGTCGCAGGTCGACGAGCTTTCCCTGGGACTGCTCGGCGTCCCCGGTCGCGTCGTGGAGCGAGCTCTCCCCCGCCTTGACGCGGGCCTCGACCTTTGCAAGGCGCGTCGCAAGGGTGGATTCCTCCTCCGTGAAACGCGAAACCTCGGCTTGGGACTCCTTGAGGCCTCCTTCGAGCGTGCCGACCTTCGTCGAAAGCTCTTCGAGGTCCTCCCGGGCGGTCCGGAGCTGTTCGTCGAGTCGGGCGAACGCGAGCCGGGCCTGGTCCACCTCTCCCTTGAAGCGAACTCCGTCGGGCCCGGTCTTCGCCGCGATCTCCCGCTCCGCCGCATCGATCGACGTCGCGAGCTCGTCCCGGTCCGATTCGAGCCGGGTGGCCGCCGCCTCGAGGTCGGTGAGCTCCAGGCGGAGTCGGTCGCGAGCCGCCTCGCAGCTGTTGACCTCCTGGCGGGCCCGGAGGAGCTCGGCGCGAGCAAGTTGCGCTTCCGCCTGATGCTTCTCTTCCTGAAGCTGGCGATACTGGATAGCCTGGAGTCGCTGCGATTCGAGCGCGCCCAGCCGGGAACGGATCTCGCCGAGGAGGGTCCGAACCTGCGTGAGGTTCGTCTCAAGCTCGGTCCGCTTTCCCTGGGCACGCTCGAGCTCGTCGTCGTACTGGCTGATACCGGCGAGCCGCTCGACCAGCCCGCGGCGAGGCACGGGACCCATTGAAACGATCCGGTTCACGTCCCCCTGCTGGACGAGGTTGTAGCCGTCGCCCGAGAGCCGGGCGTGCGAGAGCACGGCGTCGATCTCCCCCTGGGTCGAGCGCCGCCCGTTTACGTAGAAGTACGAGTAGTAGCCGTCCGGCACCCCCGGGGCGAGTTTCACGTAGCGCGTGAGCTCGACCTCGTCGTGCTCGACTGGAAGGAGCCGGTCGCGGTTGTCGAAGACGAGCGAGACCTCGCACTCGGTCGCGGGCTTCTTCGCGACCCCGCCGTTGAAGAAGAGGTGCGTGAGCCGCTCGGCGCGAAGCGCCTTCGAGCTCGTGGGCCCGAGGACGAACAGGATCGCGTCCGAGATGTTGGACTTACCCATCCCGTTGGGGCCTGCGACGCCCGTGAACCCAGGCTGGAACGGGATCTCTGTCGCGCCCGCGAAGGACTTGAAGTTCCGGACCTTGAGCCGCTTGAGATGCATCCTCCGCCTCCGTTTCGGTCGATGCCGTGACCCTAAGCCGACCTGCCGTTTGTCGGACAGTTGTCAGCGGGAATGAGCCAGCCTGTCTGCCGTATTTAAGAATATATGTCGGCAGGAAGGGCCGGGGCGCTAGTTGGGCTTGCGTGCTGAGACGATGACCCCTTCACCGGGGATCGACAGGCCATCGCTCGTCTTCCAGCGAAGGAAGTTTTCCCGCGTCTTGAGGAGCACCTCCTTCTGGGTCTCCTCCGGCTCCTCGGACAGCGAATGCCCGATGGGGGTCGCCTTCAGGATTGCCCTGAGGTACGCCTCTTCGTCGTCGAACCTCAGGAAGTACTCCTTTCGCTCCTCGAGAGGTTCCTCGAACCCCGCGTTCCGGAGAAATGCCGCCATCTCCCCCGGTCCCCCGGTTTCGTAGGGGGTCGGGATGTAGCCCGTTTCGTCGGGCTCGGCGTGCTCGAGCATAGGCCCAATGATCGCGTGTATCCAAGGGACTTTGTCCCCCGTGCTCCAAACGCTCACCGCGATCCGGCCACCGGGCCGCAAGACGCGACGCGCCTCGCGAGCCGCGGCTTCCGGGTCGGTGAAGATCTGGAACCCGAAGCTGCTGACCACGGCATCGAACGTGGCGTCGGGAAATTCGAGCTTCCCACAGTCCATCGTCTGAAAATCGACATTGCTGACCGCACGCCCGGTCGCAACCCGTTGGGCGATCGACACCATCTTCTCAGAAAGGTCGATGCCGGTGACCCGACCGGAAGCTCCGACGCCTCGTGCGATCGTGATCGCGGGTTCGCCCGGACCTGTGCCCATGTCGAGAATCCGCTCCCCGGAGCGGGGCGCGAGCCGCGCAACGAGGTCGGAACGGAACGGCTCAAGATTTCTGAGCAGCCCGACGTACGCCTCCGCGCTCTCGTTCCAAGTCGTTCGGGTGTACTCCCGATAGTAGTCCTCCGTGTACTTCCAGGTCATTCGCGGTCGAGCTAGCAACGTGAGCGAGCTATTTCATCACCCGCCCCCGCCGACGGGCGGGGGCCGGTCGCACGAGCCCGGAACGCCGCATCCATTCGGTGCCTGAGTGGGCTCTCCGGAGCTTGGCCGGGGGGGCCCAATCGGGACGAGCGCCCGCCGCTGACGCGACACCCGTACCTGGGAAGGAACGCAGGCTGCCGAGGCAGCTGGACCATCCCGTCGGGTAGGGTGAGTTCCGACCCGTGCAGCTACACAACTCTAAGTAGGCGCGGAATGTCAAGCGCGCCGGTCAGTGCATGCAGATTGGAAGGAAGGCGCCTTGGTCCCTAACTCTCCTGAGCGTCTTGGCATTCCTACTGCTAGCTCCGTCCCTCGCGTCCGGGACAAGTCATGCTGCCCGCTCGCTGCCTCCTCCGGCAGGAGCGGTGTCCAGCTCCGCGTTGGCGGCCTCTCCCTCGCCGGCCACATCGATCCCTTCCGCTGGACCGGCCAGCCTGGCGGCCCCGTTCGGTATCGTGACTCCCCTCGGTTCGGCCGCACGTGGGCCGAGCGCGGCCCCCCTTCCGTCCGTCGCCGTAAGCGTCGGGGTCCATTTCCCCGGGATCAGCAGCTCGAACAGCAGCTGCGGTTGCGTCCCCCCCGATGTGCAGGTAGCGGTCGGTCCCTCCCACGTGGTCGAGATGGTGAACGCCGAGGGCAAGATCTGGAACAAGACCGGGCACGCGATCTCCTCCTTCACCCTCGCGACGTTCTTCCTCACCAGCACCGACTTCATCAGCGATCCGAAGGTGCTCTTCGACAACCTCTCGGGCCGCTGGTTCGCGACGATCCTCGACGTGACGACGGGCACTATCCACGTCGCGGTCTCCTCGAGCGGCAGCGCGACTAGCAGCTGGACGGTCTACGTGGTCGGCGGAAGCCCCGCCGGGTTCTTCCCGGATCAGCCGATTCTGGGCGTGGACTCGAAGGTGGTCGCGCTCGGCGGCAACGTGTACAACACCTCGACCTCGGCCTTCCTCCGAGGCGAGGTCTGGGCGCTCAACAAGAGCAGCATGCTCACGGGAAGCTCCACCTACTGGAGCTACTTCTACAACTCGGGATGGTTCTCGATGCACCCGGTCCACTCCCTCTCCGCGACCTCGACCGAGCACATCGTCATGACGAGCGGCTCATCGACGCTCAAGCTGTTCAAGCTCACCGGGTTTCCCTCGAACCACACCACGGTCTTCCTCTCGGGGGCCACCTCGCTCGCGATCCACACCTTCTCCACCCCGCCCGCCGCACCCCAGAAGGGAACGAGCTACCTCCTCGACACGAGCGACACCCGCGTGATGGACGCGGTCTGGCGATCGAACATTCTCTGGACGACCTTCGATACCGGCTGCAAGCCCTCGGGGGACTCCGTCACCCGCTCGTGCGTCCGCCTTGTGGAGCTGAAGACGACGAGCACCCCGTCGGTCGCGCAGGACTTCAACATCTCGCGGGCGAAAGTCTACACGTTCTACGGGGCGCTCGCTCTCGATGGCAACATGGACCTCGCGGTCGTGTACGGCTACTCCAACTCGACGTTGCATCCCATCCTGGCCGTGACGGGGCAGCTGGGGAACGGCACCGCAGGTTCCCTCCTGGCGACAAAGGTCCTGTTCGGCGGAGCGGCCTCGGTGACGGTCGGCTGCAACATCCTCAGCGTCTGCCGTTGGGGGGACTACTACGGTGCAGGGGCCGACCCGCGCTCTCCGAACCTCTGGGTCGCGGGCGAGATCGTGCCCACCTCTCTCTACTGGGCCACTTGGATAAGCTCCGTCCGGCTGTAGGCTTCCTCAATCTCGACGGCCCACCGCGCGAGCGGTGGAGCTCCTCCCGGGCGAAGCGGACCCATCCGTGCCAATCCGAGAGAGCCGCCGTGCGTAGCTATACATACACGGGACCTCGTCACCGCGCCGTCCCCGGGCGCGAGGCCGTGCCCTTCCGGGAGGGGAGGAATGGGTCGAACGAAGGTCGAGTTGGGAGCCGCCGTCGTGGCGACTGCCCTCATCCTATCTAGCCTCGGATTTGCCGGGGCACCGCGAGTTCGGTGGGGCGACACCATCGTCTCGCCGTTCCCCCCAGGCTCCAATTCGACCTCGTGGACCCTCCCCGGCTCCCTTCCCCCGGGCGGAGATTGGCCGACCTACCTGGGGAGCATCCTCCGGGGCAGCACCCCGCAGCACGAACAACTGGTCACCGAGGCGGTGGCTTCGACGCTGCATCCGCTGTGGACCTTCTCCAACAATGCCTCGCTGGAATCCCAGCCGGTCGTCGTCGGCGGGGTCGTGTATGTAGGGAGCCTGAACGGCTACGAGTACGCGCTCAACTCACTGACCGGGGCCAAGCTCTGGTCGACCTACCTCGGCCAAGATGCGCAGGACCCGGGATGCGTCTCGAGCCCGATGGGGATCGTTTCCACCCCGACGGTCTCCGGCAGCACCCTCCTGCTCTACGGTGGTGGCTCGACGTTCTACGACCTCAACGCGCGTAACGGTCACGTTCTGTGGAGCGTCGCGGTGGGTAACACAAGCCAGGGGTACTTCGGATGGGGAAGCCCCCTCGTCAACGGGGCGTTTGTCTACGTTGGCGTCTCGAGCCGGTGCGACCATCCCCTCGTCCCCGGCGGCGTCGTGGAGATCTCGGTCGTGACGCATCGCGTAGTGGCGACCTTCAACACCACGGCCCCCGGAGTGGCAGGGAACAGCGTATGGACGACGCCCTCCCTCAACGCCTCGTCGAACACCCTTTTCGTGACGACCGGCAACCCGAACGGGACGAGCCCTCGCGGGCTCGGACAGTCCGTCGTGGCGCTCAACGCGACGACCCTCAAGTTGCTCCATTACTGGCAGGTGCCGGTGAAGCAGGCCGTGACCGACAGCGACTTCGGCTCGACGCCGACCCTGTTCACACCGAAGGGAGGATCGGCGATGGTGGCGGCGGTCAACAAGAACGGCCTCGCCTATGCCTGGTACCAATCGAACCTCACCCTTGCGTGGGAGACCAACGTGAGCAGCTCCTATACCGTGAGCTCGATCGCCTGGAGCGGCTCCCATCTCTACGTCATGGGCTCGAAAACCGTCGTCGGCTCGCAGAGTTACCCAAGCTCGGTCCGCGAGCTGAATCCCTTGACCGGGGCTCCGGTCTGGCAGCTAGGGCTCAACCGGTCGCACACGGGGTACGCCTCTCCCTTGTGGGTGAACTCCGCCCTAGTCGTCGCCGAGAACCAAACGGTCGAGGTACTGAGCGCCGTGAACGGGACGCCGCTCGTGAGCTTCCCCGTGAACGGGTCCGTCGAGGCGCCTCCCGCCCTCTCGAGGGGCGAGCTCTACGTCCCCACGGGTCACGGGTTCCTCTACGCCTTCGACCTCAACCTCTCGATCCAGCCGACCCGCTTTCCGTTGTTCGGAGGGAGCGCACCGTTCAAGGAGAGC
>JAKIWH010000034.1:0-4328 GCA_022750125.1 Thermoplasmata archaeon | reverse complement strand
TTCTCCGTCAGCGTCGAGGGGGGTCTCCCGCAGTACGCGTACAGCTGGAGCTTCGGAGACGGGGGCACTTCGAACTCCGCGAGCCCGAGCCATAGCTACCTTCACTCCGGCCACTACACTGTGACGGTCACCGTGACGGATTTGGCCAGCTCGAAAACGATCGCCCAAATGACCATCCGCGTGCGATAGCCTCGATCGCGGAGCCATCGAGCGAGAGTTGAGCCCAGTGCGCCATCCCCCCATCCGCTTCGACGCAGCGCACCGATTCTAGTACTGGCGAGTGTCGGGCCAGCCCTTATGAGGGCGACCTTCCCCAGTTACAGCATCCGATGCCCGACCCCGAGTCCCCCCTCACGATGCTCATCGACTTCGACGGCACGCTCGTCGAACCGAACGTGGCCATCCTCCTCGTAGAGCAGTTCGCGCGCGATGGGGCACGCGTGGCCGAAGAGGTGGACGAGCAGCTCCACTCGGGTAAGATCACGCTCCGCGAGGCATGGAGCCGCCAGGTCGCCTTGCTTCCGGTCGACCGGCTTGAGGAGATGGCGGGATGGGCGGTCCAGAATACTCCCCTTCGGGCGGGCGCGCGGGAGCTCCTCGCTCTCCTCGCACGGCACCAGGTTCCGACCGCAGTTCTCTCGGGGGGGCTCGACTTCTACATCCACCCCATTTTGCTGCACGCCGGGATCGACCTGCCGGTCTACTCGGACGTGCTCGAGGTGGTCCCGGGAGGTGGAGCGGCCCAGCTGTTGCACCCGCACGGCCATCCGACCTGCCGCCTTTGCGGGATCTGCAAGGCAAAGACGATCCGAGCCCTCGCGAGCGACGCCCAGAGGACGGTGTTCGCGGGGGACGGCAGCACCGACCGGTATGCGGCGGAAGTAGCGGACATCGTGTTCGCCCGGCGGAGGCTGAGGCAGTACTGCGAATCGGCCGGCGTCCCGTTCCTCCCGTTCGAGGAGTTTGGGCCGGTGACGGCGCAGCTCGGTCGGTGGCTTGATCGCGTCGAGCCGCTCCCAGCACGCAGGGTCGTCGGCCTATCCGCCTCCGAGTGCCCTATCTCGCGAGAGCTCGCCGGTCCACCGACCCGCGCTGCGTTGGCCTAGCCGCCCGACTGGGCGGCACGTTCGGCCGCGGCCTACGTGAACCGGTCGAGGAACTGCCACCAGGCGTCGATCGCCTCGCTCGCCGAGCGGAGCGCGGTCGGTGCTTCCTTGGGGGCGGCACGGAGTTGACGGGCGAGCAGCGTTCGCTCGGCCCGAGAGTGCTCCACATCGGCGAGGCCGTGCACGCGGAAGAACTCGTGCGCTGCGGCGCCCGAAATGCCGTAGTGGGTACGGAGTCCCCGCGACTTCTCGGCCGCCACGGCCGGGAACTGCGCCTCGTACGCGTAGAGGGCGGCGAGGCCCCCGACCGCGGAGCCGTCGAGGGTGAGACGCTCGTAGGTGGAGCAGAGCCCGCCCGCGGGCCGGGCAAGTCGGGGAAGCCCGCGCTCCGGGAGGTGGGTTCCGAGCGAGGCCGCGAAATCCCGCCAGAGTTCCGGGTGGGTGGGAGAGCGTCCCTCCTCGTCCACGAGGTTCTCGAGGAGGATCTTCCGGTCGCGGGGGTCTTTGAGCTTCGAGTACGTGGCGCCGACGTACCGTGGGAAGTTCCGCTCGAACTCGTAGTACGCGCCCGCGTACGCCTGGAGCGTCGGCATCGGGACGTTCCCGCACGACCAAGCCGTGTAGAACGGGTGCTTCAGCAGATGGCGTTCCCGGACGAGTCGGTCGAGGTCCCTGAGGGTCGACATCGGGCGCTCGATTATCGGCCGGGCGATAAGTGTTCCGGCGAACCCCGGCTCGCCGAGAAAGCGGGCTTCGCCCTACGCCGGGACGGGGCAGGTCGTGCAGCAGCGACCGTCGACGGCGCAGCAGGCGCAGCAGCGGCAGCACGCACGGCAATCGCAGCAGGCGCACGCCATCGAAGGACCGCCCGGGGACGAGCTTCGAAACTCCCGCAGAGGGCTCACGAGGTACGGTACGTAATCGGAGGCTTGAATCTTCTCGCTACGTCCCCCTCGACAGGTGCGTTTCTCCGAAGGAAACTGTTTTAATCCCACCCCCCCTCAGATACGGTAGATGCGCCGCCTCCAGCCCGAAGGGTCCCCCCTTCGATGGCCCTAGTTTTTCCGCGACACGCGGATCTTTCATGGATTTCCAAGAGACGATTCGGGCGCAGCGGCCATGCTCCCAGTATCTTCCGCGCCCTGTCCCTGACGAGAAGCTACGCTCCCTGCTCTCGGCGGCCCGGCTTGCGCCGTCCCAGGGCAATCTCCAACCTTGGCGCTTCGTCGTCGTGATGGACGACGACCGAAAGCGGTTGATTGCCCAGGCCTGCCCGCGGGGCCGGCCCGTCGCGGAAGCGCCGGTCGTGGTCGTGGCCTTCTCGGTCGAAGAGGACGTTCCGGTTACGGTGGGGGGCTACATCTCGGCGTACCCCCTCGATGTGGCGGTCGCGGTGCACCAGCTCCGGCTCGCCGCCACCGCGGAGGGCCTTGCCACCAGCTGGATCGTCGATTTCCATGAGGACAAGGTCCGGGCGGTCCTCGGCGTCCCCGAAGGGATCCACCCGATAGCCATCCTTCCGATCGGGTACCCCGCCGACGGTTCCACCGGGAACAACGGTTCCGGCGCGAACGGGGACGGCCGGAAGAGCCCCAACGAGATCATAGCGTACAACGAGTATCCGTGGTAAAACGGGACCCTCCCCGTCTCTCCCTCTCCTTTGTAACCTCGAACGCAGCCAAGGCGGCGGAAGCTGCCACCTTCCTCCAAGCCCTAGGGATCGAAGTCCACCCGGTCGTTCGACGGCTCCCCGAGCCTCAGAGCGAGCGCCTCGAGGAGGTCGCCTCCGCCAAGCTCGACGCGGCCTCGGACGTCCCTGGCGCGGTCCTCGTGGAAGATTCCGGGCTGTTCGTCGACGCCCTGGGGGGGTTCCCCGGCGTCTATTCGGCGTACGCGTTCCGGACGCTCGGGGTCGCGGGCCTGTTGCGGCTGCTCGACGGGTATCCGCGGGGCGCCGAGTTTCGCACCGCGGCCGCCCTGCGGTGGCGCGGCACCCACCAGGTGCTGACCGGAGCGGTCCGTGGGGAGATTGCCCGTGAGCCCCGCGGGACGAACGGGTTCGGGTACGACCCCGTCTTCGTGCCGGAGGGCGAGCGGCGTTCCTTTGCGGAGATGACGCTTCCGGAGAAGAGTTCCCTTTCCCACCGGGCCCGGGCGATGGCCGCCGTCTCGTCCCGGCTGCGCGAGCTACTCGCCCGCCCGGCGTCGGGGAGTTCCAAAAAGTAGGGAATCCCCCGGCGCGTGCCGGGGGATCGAAACGGTTCGGCGCGGTGGGCGCTCTTCGACGGACCTAGTCCTCGCCGAAGTCGCCGCCGCCCATGCCGCCCATACCGCCCATGCCGCCGCCGGGGCCACCCGGGCCGCCGCCGCCAGGGGGTCCGCCCGACTTCGAGGCGATGACGTCGTCGATCCGGAGGATCATGACGGCCGCATCGGTCGCCGACTGGATCGCTTGGCGTCCCACGCGGATCGGCTCGATGACGTGCAGCTTGCTCATGTCATCGACCTTCCCCGAATGGATGTTGACGCCCGCGTACTTCTGGCCGGCCTTGTGCGACTGGCGGAGCTCGATCAGGATGTCGATCGGGTCGAGACCCGCGTTCTCGGCGAGCGTGCGGGGCACCGTCTCGAGCGCCTCGGCGAAGCTCTCGAAGGCGATCTGCTCCCGGCCCCCGATCTTCGCTGCCTCGTCGCGCAGGCGGAGCGCGATCTCGGACGCGGCCGCGCCGCCCCCGATGATGATCCGCCCGTCTTCGACCGCCACCGCGACCACGTTGAGCGCGTCGTCCATCGACCGCTCGATCTCGTCGAGCACGTGCTCGGTACCGCCGCGGAGCAGGATGGAGACCGCTTTCGCGTTCTTGCATCCCGTCACGAAGGTGAGCGAGTCCTCGCCGATCTTGCGCTCCTCGACGAGCCCGGCGGTTCCAACGTCCCCGGGGGTGAGCTCGCTCACCTTGGAGACGATGTTCGCACCCGTGGCCTTCGCGAGCTTCTCCATATCCGACTTCTTGACCCGCCGGACCGCGTAGATCCCCTCCTTCGAGAGGAAGTGCTGGGCGAGGTCGTCGATCCCCTTCTGGCAGAGGACGACCGTCGCGCCGGACTTCTTCACCTGCTCCACCATCCGGCGGAGCATGTTCTCCTCTTCCTGGAGGAACGCGTTCAGCTGCGAGGGGTCGTTGATCTCGATCTTCGCGTCGATCTCGGTCTTCTTGATCT
>JAKIWH010000121.1 GCA_022750125.1 Thermoplasmata archaeon | reverse complement strand
CCTCGCTCCCGCCAAGGCGAGCTGGCGCGTCGGCGATTCCCTCCAGCTCGAACTCCCGAAGCAGAAGGTGGTCGGCCACCTGACGCTCGCCCCGGGCCACCTCGCCTACGTGGCGGGCGGTTCGCATGTGGGCGAGACCGCGCGCATCGAGCGGGTCGAAGTGAAGAACTCTCCCCAACCGAACCGCGTCCACTTCGCGGAGGGGTTCTCCACAATCAAGGAGCACGTGTTCGTGATCGGCGACACCGTGCCGAAGGTCACGCTCCCGGAGGCGCTCGACCGATGAGCGCCCCTGCCGCGGCCGCAGCACCGCCGCCTCCCGCTCCGCCCGCCACGGTCGGGCCGCGGGCGGTCCGGATCATCAAGATCGTGGTGAACGCTGGCGTTGGCGAGAGCGGTGAGCCGCGCACGAAGGCGGAAAAGGTGCTCCAGATGGTGACGCACCAGAAGCCGGTCGCGACGCGCTCCAAGGCGACGAACCGGGACTGGGGCATCCGCCAGGGCCAGGAGATCGGGGCGAAGGTGACGCTCCGCGGCGAGCGGGCCCGCGACTTCTTGGACCGCGCGCTCGATGCCCGCGACCGGGCGCTCGACCCAGATTCGATCGACGACCACGGAAACCTCTCCTTCGGCATCGCCGACTACACTGATTTTGCGGGCCTCAAGTACGACCCCGCGATCGGGATCCATGGCATGGACATCTCGGTCGAGATCGGCCGTGCCGGATGGCGGGTGCGCGACCGGCGGATGCAGGCGCGCTCCATCCCGACCTCGGCCCGCGTCGACGCCGCGGAGACGCGGAGCTTTTTACAACAGAGCTTCCGCGTGAAATTCCTGGAGTGAGCCGTGAAGCCGAAGAAGCTGTTCGGGCGCCATGTCGGCTGCTACCGGTGCGACCGCAAGCGCGGGATCGTCCGCCGGTACGGGCTGCACCTCTGCCGCCAGTGCTTCCGCGAGGTCGCCTACGACCTCGGGTTCAGAAAGTACGAGTGAGGAGAGATCGATGCAGCACGACCTTCTGAACGACGCGCTCCTCACGCTCCGGCATGCGGACCAGCAGGGTCAGGGGACCGTCACGCTCCGGCCCACCTCGAAGCTCATCGGCGAGGTGCTCCGCATTTTCCAGGAGAACAAGTACATCAACGAGTTCACGTTCGTTCCGAACGGCCGCGGCGGCGAGTACCAGATCTCGCTCTCCCGCCGGATCAACTCCTGCGGGGTGATCAAGCCCCGTCTCGCCGTGCGCGGACGGGAGCTAGAGCGGTACGAGGCGAGGTTCCTCCCTGCCCAGGATTTCGGGCTGCTCCTGCTTTCGACGAACCAGGGCGTCTTGAGTCACACCCGCGCGCGGGAGCTCAAGATCGGAGGGAAGCTGCTCGCCTATGTCTACTGAGTCGACCCCGCCCCTCGGCACCCTACTCGTTCCAATCCCGGACGGCGTGAAGCTGAGCGTCTCCGGCCGGAAGGTTGTCGTCAAGGGACCGCACGGGACCCTCTCCCGCGATTTCCCCTTCGAGGCGCTCGAGCTCACCCCCGGAGCTCACGAGGCCGTGCTCAAGCTCCGACTCCCGCCCGAGCGGAAGAAGGCGAAGGCGCTCCTCCACACGTGGGAGCGGCATCTTGGCAACTTGACCGCGGGCGTCACCCTCGGCTTCGAGGCGAAGATGAAGAGTGTCGCGGCCCACTTTCCGATGAAGCTCTCGGTGAAGGAGGGTCGCCTCCTCATCGAGAACTTCCTCGGGGAGAAGCACCCGCGGAGCGCCCCCATCCTCGCCGGGGTCGAGGCGACGGTCGAGGGCGAGTTCGTCGTGCTGCGCGGCCCGGACATCGAACAGGTCGGCCAGTGCGCCGCCACGATCGAGCGCGCGACCCGGATCCGCGACTACGACCCGAGAGTGTTCCAGGACGGCATCTACCTCATCGAGCGAGCGCACCCCATGGTGGCCTGATGGCGGAGGAGGAGAAGGGCGCCTCCGTCCCCGAGAAGGAGCCGGTGACAACGTCCGCACCGGCGGAACCGAGTCCCCCCTCAGAGCCTTCCAAGGAAGAGTCTGCGCCGGCCGAGAGCGCCCCGACCCCCAAGAAGTCCGACAGCCGGGAGCGCAAGCCGCGGCCGAAGCCCGCGAAGAAGGCGACCAAGATCCGCGCTCCACGGCGCCCGGAGCTTGACCCGGAGCTCCGCCGCCTCCTCGCGATCCGCACCGAGGGCGACCGACGGCGACCGCTGTTTGTGCGCACGGCTACGCACCGCTACTGGCGGATCGGTCGCTGGGAATCCTGGCGGAAGCCGAAGGGGCAGCAATCGAAACAGCGCCGCCATTACGGCTACCGGCCGACGATCGTGAGCATCGGGTTCCGCTCTCCGCGGCTCACCCGCGGGCTCACGCCTACGGGGTTCCGGCCCCACATCGTACGCACCACCGACGACATCGACCGGCTCGACGGAAAGCGCGACGCCGCGCTCATCGCGAGGACCGTAGGGACCCGCAAGCGGCTCGTGCTCGAGGAACGGGCGCGCGAGCGTGGTATTCATGTGCTGAACCCGCTGCTCCACGAGCGGGAGGAGACGTAGTCATGCCGGACCTCGCAAACCAACGACGGCTCGCTGCGGCGCTCCTCAAATGCGGCGAGGGGCGCGTGTGGATGGACCCCGCGAGCCAGGAGGAGCTCGAGGACGCCGTGACCCGCCAGGATGTCCGCTCCGCCATCAAGGCGGGGGTCATCCGGGCGAAGCGGATCCCGGGCGTCTCCCGTGGCCGAGCGCGAAAGCGCGCCGCGGAGAAGGCGAAGGGACGACACGCTGGCCCAGGTTCTCGCAAGGGGACACCGCACGCGCGCGTCGCCCGGAAGGACCGCTGGATGCACCGCATCCGTGCGCAACGCGATATGCTTCGGACCCTCCGCGAGAAGAAGACGATCACCCCGAAAGTGTACCGCGAGTTCTACCGCCGCGCGAAGGGCGGGATGTTCCGAAGCCGCGCGCATCTACTCCTCAATCTCCGGCTCGCGGGACACGCCAAGGAGGTCACGGCATGAGCGACGGCCCACGGTACCGCGTGGCGTTCCGTCGGCGCCGGGAGGGGCGGACCGACTACCGCCATCGCCTCAAGCTGCTTCTCGGGGACAAGCCCCGCGCGGTGGTCCGGTTTTCGAACCGCCGCGTTCGCGTGAGTCTCACCGTCTTTGACCCGTTGGGGGACCGCGTGGTCGCCCAAGCGGAGTCCAAGGAGCTCGCCGGGATTGGGTTTCCCGAGGGGAGCCTCTCCACGACGCCGGCCGCCTACCTCACGGGTTACCTTGCGGGCCTCCGGGCGAAGAAGGAGGGTGCGCTGACCGCCGTACTCGATTCGGGCCTGCGCCACACGACCGAGGGCGGACGCCTCCTAGGAGCGCTCAAGGGGCTCATCGACGCCGGCCTCGAGATCCCGCACGGCAAGGCGGAGTTCCCACCCGCCGACCGGCTCAACGGGAAGCACCTTCCCAAGCCGCTTCCCGAACCCCTTGAAGCGTTCAAGGGCCGCCTACCGGGGCTCATCACCGCGCCGGGGGCTTCCCCGTGAACGCCATGGCCGCGCCCCCCTCCTCGATGGGAGGCACCGGCGGACCTCCGGGTCCGCCCGCGCCCCCACCCTGGGTGCCGAGGACGGAGCTCGGCCGACGGGTATCGTCGGGCGAGATCACTACGATGTCGGAAGCGCTCCGGACCGGCCTCCCCGTCCGCGAGGCGGGAATCGTCGACCGGCTCCTCCCGGGGCTTCACGACGAGGTGCTCGACGTCAACATGGTCCAGCGGATGACCGACTCCGGCCGCCGGTTCAA
>JAKIWH010000120.1:2636-3891 GCA_022750125.1 Thermoplasmata archaeon | reverse complement strand
CTAGCGGGGGCGAAAGAGCGCCGCCGGGTCCCCTCGGCCGGACGAGGCCGCCGGCCCGAGCGAGCGAGCTCGCGAGGTTTGGTAAGGAACGACCGGCGTACTTCGGCAGCACGTATCGGTCCGCCGGGACGGGGTCGAGCTTCCGTTCTGCGTTGGCCCAGCGATCGAGGAGCGCGTCGTCCACCAGGCTCTCAGCCGCAGCTGACCTGGCGACCCTTCGCGCTGCGAATTCCGACGAGCTCACGTCGTATCCCGGCTCTCCTCCGAGGGGATTGTCGCTTTAACCGTTGGGTCCGACGAGTCGAGAGGTAGCTGGGTCTGCCGCTGGGCGAGCGGCGTAAGCTCCTGCACCGCGAGCGAGAGTCGGCGCACAGCCCGCCCCGTCCGGTCCCTCTCGCGCGCCAGCAGGTTCGCGAGCATCCTCCGTGCTTCGGTGCGGAGGAGCTCGATCCCGGCACCTCCCGCGGGAAGCCGCCGGCCGAGCTGCGACTGTTGGAAATCGCCCCAGCGCACTCGGACGACGACCGATTGGTATCGAAGGCGTTCCTCCGTGAGGGAGCGGGCGAGCTCCTCGGCGAGCCGGTCGAGGACCGGCTCGAGACGGCCGAGGTCCCGCGTGTCTTCCTCGAGCGTCCTGTCGACGCTGCGCTGTCTCGGCCCCGACCGTTCCCGAGAGGGAGGCGTGGGCTCCCCGCGCGCGAGCGCGCGCAGCTCGTCGGCGAATCGACCGAAGCGGCGGCGCAGCTTCCCCGGGTCGATCCGACGCAGATCGTCGATGGTGCGGACGCCGAGCGCGGCGAGATCGGCTTCCGCTCTGGGCCCGACGCCGGGGATGCTGCGAACCGGAAGGGGGGCAAGGAACGTTGCCGTCGTGTCGGGGGCCACCACGAGAACGCCGGCGGGTTTCGCACGATCGGAGGCGATCTTGGCGACCACTTCGTGGGGGCTTACCCCGATCGAGGCGGGCAACCGAAGCTCTGAGCGGATCGCGAGCTGGATGGCGATCGCCTTCTCGCGCGCAGCATCGGCGTCCGCGTACTCTCCATCGACGACCGCCTCGTCGATGCTCCGCCGGCGCACATTCTCCTCTGTCCTCTCGAGGAGCTCGCTCAACGCGCGGCTTGCGGCTTCGTAGTGGGTGAAATCGGGCGGGATCCAGGTCGCTTCTGGCAGGAGCTCCGCGGCTCGGACGGACGGCATGGCGCTTCGGACCCCTCGGGCGTGCCGACTGGGTACCAGCAGCGGTACACGTGGT
>JAKIWH010000120.1:0-2626 GCA_022750125.1 Thermoplasmata archaeon | reverse complement strand
TCGGGCGCGGGCCTCGTAGCTCGCCGAGAGGACAACACCGCGGTCGTGGGCTGTCGTGGGTTGGCGTCCGACGATCACCGGCGTGCCCAGGAGTTCTGGTCGCTCCTTGAGCTCGCACGAAACATAGAAGGCGTCCATGTCCACGTAGAACACCCAGCGCATCTCGGTGGCCCAGCCGAGGGATGGGAGGCCCGTGGCTTCTTAGGTCCCGGGGTAGACTCGTGAAACGGTGCCTTCGCTCCCGGTCTCGGCCTGGCGAACGCGCTAGGAGTCCGGTCGGGGTCCAGCGTGGCAACTTCTCGTCGCTCCGGTGGAGTGCCCGAAGTGGCCCCCTCCGGCCGGTCCAACCCCTCAAGTGGCGTTGGATGCTGTCGCCGTCGAGCGCTTGATGGACTCTTCCGCGATCGTGTACCGACCAGCGAGCGGCGCCGACGTCGACAAGATCGCCGAGGCGTACGCCTGGCTCACCGCTCCGCCGGGGAAGGCCCCGCCCACGTGGGACCTCACCCAAGCGCGCTCCTCGATCTTGCAGGCGATCTCGGGCTCCGCCTCCACCGTGCTTGTGGCCGGTTCCGGAGCGGTACTCGTGGGATTCGCCACGGTCTACCTCGACCTCGTGTCGGTTCGCTTCGGTCTCCGGGCGTGGGTCGAGGACCTCGCGGTCCACCCAGAGTATCGGTCCCGAGGCATCGGGAAGGTGCTCCTCGACGGAGCGAAGAGGTGGGCGCGAAGCCGCGGGGCCTCTCAGCTCGCGCTCGAGTCCTCCGAGGCGCGGGTCGACGCGCACCGATTCTACGAGCGCGAACGTCCCGCATCTCGTTCGAGAGCGTACCACTGGGACCTTCGATCCTGAGAAGGGGGTATGCCCTCCGCCGGAGGTTTCCCTCTTTGTGTTACGTCGTTCCGGCCCCGCCCGGTGCTGGACGGGGTCGCAGGCTAGAGGCCGAAGTCGACCGCGCGCGCATCCACCTCGATCCCCTTCGGACCGATGGTGTACGGCTGCACGGAACGAAGGTGGCTCGTCCGGCGCATCTTGAGCACCCGGAGCGCGAGTCCGACCTTGTGCCCGTCGGCGGCGCGACTGTACCCGAGCAGCAGCACCCCGTCGGCGGCGTACTCGCTCAACCCATCGCGGGAGACCTCGGGATGGGAGGGGTCGGCTTCCGCCGTGAAGAGCGTCGTCGCCCCGGCGCTCCGGCACGCTCCGGCGAGGCTAAAGAGCGTCGCGCGCCGCCCCACCTCGTCCTCGCTGAGCATGTTGAGCAGGGAGACGGAGTCCACCGCGATCCGCGAGACACCGAGCGCGGCAAGCTCCTTCGGGAGCTCGCTCTGGATGCGGTGCAGGTTCCCCTTCGTCTCCTTCGGATCCAAGCGGAGCACGGAGAGCTTCTTGTCCGCGACGGCCTTCTCGATGGGCCAACCGAACCCCTTGCCGCTCGCGACGAGCGCGGGCACCTCCTCCTCCAGCGAGAGGAACAGGCCTGTCTCCCCCCGGGCGACCCCCGCCATGAGGAAACCCAGCGCGAGGCAGGTCTTCCCGGTTCCGGGAAGTCCCGTGACGAGTACCACGTGACCTTTCGGGAACCCCCCGCCGAGCATCTCGTCGAGGCCCGCGACGCCGGTCGTGACGCGGGTCGCGGAGGCTAGCTCAGATTCGCTCATACTGCGTTGTCACGAGGCCCGTCAGGGAGGAGATCCGGATCACGAACCGGCCTTGGTGCTCGTGCGGGACGTGGGCGAGCGATCGTGGCCGGACTTCCAAGCGGGTCCGTCGCGACCGACCGCAGCATCGACTCGTCTCAGGTCCGCAGTCCACGCCTAAGCACATCGACGGCGGTTGCCCGGCGACGACGCCGGCTCGGACTCTCTGCGTCGCTGACGAAGGCGACGCTGCTTACGAGGTCGCCGAGGGCGGCCGCGGGTGCCAGAGAGTGCGACGCCGTGTGAGGCACACTCGCTTAGAGCAGCTTCATGTCCGCCCCGGCGGACCGTGCGGAGTCGTTGTCGATCAGAAAGCGGTACACGTCCCGATCGACGACGACCGAGACTTGCGGGCCACGATTTTTGACCGGGTCCTCCGACAAGTCATCCGGGGATCCTTGCCAACCATCGATCACCCCGTCGTCGCCATGGGCGCATTGCCAGGCGACGCCGTAGGGCCGGTCCTCGCGACTGACGACGACCGGCCCTGGACACGCTCGGCGACTCGCCCGCCACCGGCAGGGGATGGCGCAGAGTGCAGGGAATCCCATGGGACGCACCACGTCCCTCGTCTCGTCGTTCAGGAGGAACGGCCATGAGTAACTGCTCTCAAGAGACCGCACGACTTGGCTGGGCAATCTTTCGTTCGCTCGGCGATGATGCAACGCTGATTCGCATCAACGAGAGCCTTCTCGCCGAAGGTTCTGGCCCGGTCAGTGATCGAACGTTCAGGCACTACCGCCGGTTGGCCAGATGCGGCTTCGGCCAGTACATGCCGATCAATGAGCTCGATATGCGAATGAAGCTCGGGGACGCTGGCTAAGCGGCCATTCGACCACTTCACCTGGTCACCAGGCCATTGGCTCGGACATGAACCTGGACTCATAAATGAGGAATAGGTCATAGTGGCGATGTGGGAAGTCGA
>JAKIWH010000033.1:16731-18822 GCA_022750125.1 Thermoplasmata archaeon | reverse complement strand
GGCGTACGTCGACGGCGCGAAGTACATCCTAGACACCTACGTCGGGGACGTTCGCCGTTGGAGCTCCCCGGCCGACCCCGATTCCACCGCTCCCGAGGCGGTCACCGGGGGTGCGCGGACCGAGGCGCTCCACACCGTGTTCGGGCTCCGGGACGAGTCGGAGATCGCGGTGCGAGCCGGGCTCCGCGCCGGGGAGTCGCGTCCCCCGCTCCGGGATCCCCGCATGCGCTCCTGGGGCTACGACTGATTCGTAGGACCGGTTGGGCCACGCGCGCCGAGGGGTCCCCCGCCGGGCATCACCCGTCGGACCACGTTGCCCTGCATGTGCTTCGGGATCGGCTCCCCCACGTAGTCGAGCAGCGCTGGCCTGGAGGTTGTCGGCCTGCACTGGCTGCTCGTCGGGCCGCAGGGGGTCGGACCACAAGTACACTCCATCCATCGCGTGCACCGCATCGTCGGGTCCGGTGTCGTTTTCGTCGAGGAAGTTCGAAGGGTGCCCCATCGTGCCGGCGGAGCGCCACCGGAGCTCATCGAAGTACACCATCAGGTCGGGAGGGTCCCCGCGGACCTCGTGGTACAGTTTCTCGGGGTCGAGGATCCGGACCGGAAACGGGCTGCCGTCCGGCCGTCGAAGCTTGGCGAGGCGGCCCTCCAGGTCGGCGCGCAGCGCCGGGAGCTCGCCCGGGGCGACGATCCCCTGGGGATCCCGGCCCTTCACGTTGAAGAAGATCCGGGCGTAGTAGCCGCCCGCGCCCCAGGCGCGGGTGGAGGACCAGCGCACGCCGGCCTTCTCGAGCGGGGTGCCTCGCTCGAGCTCCGTCGGCACCGAGAGGAAACCTTCGTCGGCGAGCCACTGGTTGATGCAGAAGCACCCCTCCATCGGCATGCTCCCGTGGTCGGAGAGGATCCCTACGACGACCTCGGGTCCCGCGAGCGCGAGGAGCCTGCCGACGCACTGGTCGATGATCCGGTAGTAGTCGAGCAGCACGTGCTCGAACGGGTTGTTGGGCTCGTACGCCCGGTGCTTCGGGTCGAAGTACTTCGTGTAGGCGTGGTGGAGCCGGTCGGTCCCCACTTCGTGGATCGCGAAGAGGTCCCACGGCTCCCGCTGGTAGAGCTCCTCGGCGACGGCGAACCGCCGCTGGGTCATCGTGACGATCTCGTGGTAGAGCTGGGCCCGCTCGCTCGCACGAAACGTGACGTCGAAGATGTAGGGGCCGAATCTTCGGTCGAGCTCCGCCGCGAGCTCGGGGGGGTGGGTGGTGTCCCGCGCCCCGGCGGGGGTCAAAAAGTCCGAGATGGAGATGCCGTTCACCGGTGGCGGCGGGTAGCTGGGCGGCATGCCGATCACGCACACCCTTCGACCCCGCTCCGAGTAGATCTGCCACAACGGTGGCACCGGCAGCGTGTTGGAGGCGGGTCCGTAGGTCTGGTGGTACGAGTGGTTGAGACGATGGCGGAACCCGTAGAGCCCGAGGGTTCCCGGGTCCACGCCCGTGAACATCACCGGCCAGGCCGGGACGGTGATCGGGGGATCGGTGGTTCGGAGCGGCCCCCGGACCCCCGCCGAGATCACCCGGGCGAGATTCGGCATGACCGGACGGCACCGATCGAAAAGGTACTCGGGCGACGCTGAATCGAGGCCGATCAGGAGCAGGCGGCGGCGCGCAGCGGTCTCACTTGCGGTCGTGGCGTTCATCCCCAGGGCCGACCGATTTCGCCCACGCGGGCTCGACCCCACGGTCCAAGAACCTCACGCCCGCGAGGGGTGTGCCGGGTCCTTGGACGCTCCTCCTTCGGAGTGGATCTGCGCTCCACCGACGATGCGATGCGAGGTGCTATATGAGGCTGAGTGGGCTCTTCCTAGTGCGTATGGGTGGGTGGTCCCTCTCCCGGCTCCGACGGTGGAGCCGGCCCGCAGTGCTGGTCCCGCTCGCCGTTCTCGTCGCGATGGTGGTGATCGTAGCCACGATCGAGCTCCGACCGGACCGCGCGGGCGAGAAGTTCGATGCGCTGCCGGCCACCGTAACGCTCGGCGGTCCCCTCGGTACGCTCGGGCCAGGGTTCTTCGGGGTCAACGTTCACGATGTG
>JAKIWH010000033.1:8664-16721 GCA_022750125.1 Thermoplasmata archaeon | reverse complement strand
GCGTTGGGCCAGGGGTGCTCTCGGCCCGCGTGAACTCAACACCGCTCACCTTGTTTCGATTCACGCCGCAAGGGGAGGCTACCGACCAGATCCAGGGGATCACCTACACCAACTCTGGGACGGCCGAGCCGGCTCTCGGCTTCACCGATGCCGAGTTCGTGAGCTGGTGCGAATGGATCCATTGCCAGGCGGTGATGATGGTGCCGGCCGAGGTGAACAGCACGGTGATCGCGGCCTCGACCGTCGAGTACGTGGAGCATGTGCTCGGCTTTCACCCGACCTACTGGGCCATCGGGAACGAGCCGCAGCTCTGGGCGCACTTCGGCATACCGTGGGCGCACTGGCAAACCTCCGACCAGGTCGGGACCACGCCGCTCCACTACGCCCAGCAGGTGGTCAGCTACGCGAAGGCGCTTCGCTTGGTCGACCCGAAGATCCGGCTCATCGGGATCGAGTCGGCGGTCGGAGGGAGCTCGGGGGCGGGATGGATCCAGAACGTCTCCCGGCTCGCGGGCCCGTACCTCTCGGCCGTCGCATACCATGCTTACCCGGGTGGGAACGGTACCTTCGCAACCTCGTTGCAGAGCTTCTACGCCAACCTCGCGAACCCCAACAACTTCCCGGGCAACTACGCGCCCACCGTCGCGCTCGTGCACGCCGTGCGCGTCCTGCAACCTCTCCGTCTTCGTCGACGAGTTCAACGGGGCGCTCGGGGGGAGCTACCGCGGCTTCCTGAGCACGTACCCGGACGCGGTGTTCGTGGCCGCGGGGGTGGTCGAGGCCGCCCTCGATAACGTGAGCCGGCTCTTCTACTTCGACCTCGCCGACCTCGACTCGAACCTCCCGTACGCCATGCTCCTCACGGGCGGTGCCCCCCGACCCACCTACACCCTGTATTCGACCCTCCTCGAAAATCTGACCCTGGGCACTATCCATGCTTCCGACCTCGGGGAAACGGTCGAGGGGACGTACTCGCTCGAGGTGCAGAACGGCAGCCGCACCTCGCTCCTGATCGTCAACACGAACCTCACCGAGGGACTCAAGCTCGTATTCCCGAGCTTGTTCGGTAGCGCGAGCTCCTCCACCGTGTGGAATTGGTCCGGCGGAACTCCGACCCCCACCGTCAGCCAGTTCGGGGCCTCCGCCCTCCCCCAAAGCTGGATCGTCGCGCCCCAAGGGATCTTTCTCGTGAATCTGCAGGGCGCGAGCGTCTAGTGGCGAGAGCGACTGGCCAACGTTAAGGCGGACCGCTCTTCGCCCTCCGACGGCCATGATCCCACCCCCGCACGGCGGAAAGCTCATCGAACGAACCCTCGCAGGCCCCGAGCTCCTGCGCCGGCGCGAGGAGTTCGACGAGCTCCCCCAGCTCGAGGCGACCCTCGACCAGGCCTACGACATCATGCAGATCGCGGACGGAGCCTACAGTCCGCTCGAGGGCTTCCAAGGGCGCGAGGATTTTGAGTCGGTGGTCGCGAAGAGGCGGCTCAGCTCCGACCTGCCCTGGACCATCCCGATCTTCCTCGCCCCCGCCGGAGGCGCCGGGGAGTCCCTCTCCGCCTCCGTGCGCGCGGGCGAGACGGTGGCCGTGCGACACCCGTCGACGGGCCTACGCGCCTTGCTCCACGTCGAGGAGAAGTTCCCGTGGGACCGGAACGCGGTCGCCGAGGCCGTGTACGGGACGACCCGCGCGGACCATCCGAACGTCGCTGACCTCGCGAAGGACGGCCCTACGATCCTCTCGGGGAAGATCGACCTTCTCGATCCGATGGCGTTCCCGCCCTCGGTTCCCGAGTTCACTCCGCGCCAGGTACGGGAGAAGTTCCGCGAGCTCGGGTGGAACACGGTGGCCGCCTACCAGTGCCGGAACCCGCCGCACACCGCGCACGAGTACCTCCAGCGCCTCACTCTCGAGCGGGAGGAGGTGGATGGACTGTTCATCCACCCGGTGGTCGGGCGCCTCAAGAAGGGGGATTACAAGCCCGCGATCATCCTCCGCGCGTACGAGCGGCTCGTGGCCTCGTACTACCCGCCCTCGAGGGTGCTGCTCGCCTCGCTCTCGATGACGATGCGGTACGCAGGCCCGCGTGCGGCCCTCTTCCTCGCCATCATACGGAAGAACTTCGGCTGCAGCCACTACATCGTCGGGCGGGACCAAGCTGGGGTGCTCGGAATCTACGACCCGTACGGAGCTCACCGGATCTTCGACGAGCTTCCGATCGGCATCGTCCCGCTGCGGTACGAGGAGACGTTCTACTGCCGGCGCTGCGGTTGGATGGCCACGACGAAGACCTGCGCCCACCCGCCGACGGACCGGCTCGCTACGAGCCAGACGGCGATCCGGACCGCACTAGCCGAGCACAAGCCGCTCCCCACCGAGGTCATCCGGCCGGAGGTTGCCGAGGTGCTGAGCGGGTCGGAAAGCGTCCTCAACGAGTAACGGCCCGCTCTCGACCCCAGACCAGGGTCGCGCCTTTAGTGGGTCAAAGGTAACATTTATCAGCTCAACTTCGTACGGGTAGACCCATATCTATGCGCACTGCACCTAATCCGCGACTTTCTCGCCTCGAGCGCCTGGCGCTCCCCAATCCGGACCCCGAGAGCTTCCGGGGCGTGGAGGTTGCCGTAGTCCTTCCGACTCTCAACGAGGAGGGGGGGCTAGAAAAGACGTTCCGGCAGATCCCCCTCGGTCCGCTCACGTCGGCAGGCTGGAAGGTCCGGCCGCTCGTGGTCGACGGCGGATCGACCGACCGCACGAAGGAGGTTGCTCGGGAGCTCGGAATCCCCGTGCTCCACCAGCGGAGCTCGGGCAAGGGCGGGGCGATCCGCGAGTCGCTGGCATGGCTGCGAGCTGCGGGGGTGCGCCATGTCGTCGTCCTGGACGCGGATTCTACGTACCCGGGCGAGATGGTTGGCCGCGTCCTCGAACTGCTGCGGTCCGGCGCGGGCCTCGTGGTGGGGGTCCGCCAGCCCCTGCGCGACAAGCCGGTCGCGGTCCGTGACATGATCCACCGCGCGGGAAACGCGTTCCTGAACTACATCGCGGGGCAGGTGAGCGGCCACACCGTGCTCGACCTGTGCAGCGGATTCTGGGGGCTGGACCTTGAATCGGGGGCCGACCAGAAGCTCTACTCCCTCGGGTTCGAGGTCGAGGCGGAGCTGTTCCTCGGCGCGTACCGCTCCGGCGTGCCCGTCGTCCAGATCCCAATCCCCTACTCCGACCGCATCGGCGTCGCCAAGCTGCGAGCCGTCCGCGACGGAGCCAAGATCTTCGTCACGATCCTCCGCCAGGCGCGGGGTCGGATCGTCTACTCCCCGGCCCGGTCGCAGGCGAACTCTTCGCTCGCCCGTGAGGTGCTCTCCGCCTGTTTCGTGCACGGCGGGCGCGACCTCGTCGTCGTTGCCGACCGCTCGCGGCGAGCCGAGGCGCAGCTGCTTCTCGACCGGATGGCCGGGACCGAGATCTCGGCCTCGCTCGTGCTTCGGTCGGGCCTGGGGGGTCACGGCAGCGCCGTTCCCGCGGGATCCGCCGGGGACCGTGCCCGCTCGATGGTCGTGACGTTCCCGCCCTCCTCGACGCTCGAACCGTCGGCGCAGCCGCCCACGGAGTTCTTCCTTCGGGGAACGGATGCCTCGATCCAGCTCCTTCTCTCGGAGCCGCGCTGGCTGCCTGGCGGCGCGAGTTCCGCTATCCCCCGAGGCGCCGGCGCGAGCCGATCGGGGGGTTTCCGGTTCGAGCCCAAGGAGGCCACCATTACGCCCGGCCGGGGCTTCCTGCGCTCCCTGCTCACCGCGCCCGGTATCGACCTCGAGATGCTCTTCATGAACGCGAACGGGCTCGACGGCACGGTCATCCGGGACCTGCCCCGGTTCGCCGAGCGCTCCCCCAGCGACGGTGGAAGCTCCGTGCTCGAGTCCGAGCGCGACCTAGCTACCCACTAGCGAACCTGGGCCGGAGCGAGCTCCCAACCCCCCGCTCCGTTCGAGGACGATGGCGCCGCAATCTATACATCCTCGAGGCGCCGAGCTACCGCTCACCGGGATGAGCGAGCCAGCCTCTACGCCGCTGTTTGGGACCGACGGTATCCGCGGGATCGTAGGCGAACTCTACACCCCGCAGTTCGCGAGCGACATCGGTTCGGCCTTCGCCACCTTCCTCTCGGGATCGGGCCAGGTGCTCATCGGACGCGACTTCCGGTTCACGAGCCCGGGGATCTCCCGGATCCTCGCCGGGACGCTCCAGATGCACGGGTTCGACCCGATCGACTTGGGGCCGATGCCCACGCCCTGCCTGCAGTTCAACGTCCGTGCGCTCGGGGCACGCGCGGGGCTCATGGTGACGGCCTCCCACAACCCCGTGGAGTTCAACGGGATCAAGTTCTGCTCGGAGACCGGGCTCGAGTTTCCCCCCGAGGCGGAGCACGAGATCGAGCGGCACTACCGCGCGCGGAGCTTCGCGCCGGTCGTCTGGAACCGGACCGGAACGCCGCGGCGCGACGAGATGGGACTCGACCGGTACGTTCGGTCCATCCTTTCGCACGTGGACCGAAGCGCGATCGCCCGCGCGGGGGCCCGGGTCGTGCTCGACTGTGGGAACGGCACGAGCGCGGTCTCGAGCCCGCCCTTGTTCCGCACGCTCGGGGCGAAGCTCGTGACGCTGAACGCCAACCCCGACGGCGCCTTCCCCGGTCGGCCCTCCGAGCCGAGCGACGAGAACCTCCCGGACCTCAAGCGGACGGTCGTCCAAACAGGGTCGAGCGTCGGCGTGGCCCACGATGGGGACTCCGACCGGATCGCCTTCGTGGACGAGAAGGGCGTGTACGTCCCGGGGGAGGTCTCCCTCGCGCTCTTCGCCCGGTACGTGATCGCGCGCGAACCCGGGGCCACCATCGTGACGAGCGTCACGAGCTCGAGCTGCATCGCCGATGTCGTCGCCGCGGACGGCGGGCGGCTCGTGGTCACGCGCTCGGGCTCTCTTCCCGTCGCGGTCGGTGTGGAGCAGGAGAAGGGAGCGTTCGGCGGCGAGGAGAACGGTCACTACTACTGGCCCGCCCACCAGAACGCGCCGGACGGTCCGATGAGCTCCGCGGTCATGCTCGAGCTGCTCGCCCGCTCCGACCGCCCGCTCTCGGAGCACGTCGCCGAGCTCCCCAAGTACACCGTCGTGAAGACGAAGTTCGCAACTCCGCAGGAGCTCAAGCAGGTCGTGGTCGACGCCGCGCGACGGGAGTTTGCCGCGAGCGCGGAGCGGATCGTGACGCTCGACGGCGTGAAGGCGTTCTTCCCCGAAGGATGGATCCTCGTTCGTCCCTCCGGTACGGAGCCGCTCGTTCGCGTCTTCGCCGAAAGCCGCACCGCCGAGGTGGCCCAGCGTCTTGCCGACCGGGGCGTGAGCGTCGTTCGTTCGGTCGTTGAGTCTTCCTCGCCCGGCGCGGGCGTCGTGGCGCGCGGGTGACCGGGCCGCTCCAACGCGCCCCCTCGGCTCGGGGTAGCGGACAGGGATACGTCCGCATAGGTGTGGGTCCGGGTCGACGGGCAGATTTAAGAACCCGAACGCTGACCCGGGTGCTACCGGGTGGTTCGTGACTAGCGAGGAGGAACGAGGCTTCGAGGCCCTCGACTCTATCGGCCGCGGAACCTCCGTCCTCGTCATCGGAACGATCCTTCTTTTCCTCCTGAGCTTTATCGGCCGCGTCACCACCGCCCGCTACCTGAGCCCGACCGGCTTCGGCGCGTTCAGCATCGGACTCGCCCTCACGGGCCTCCTCGCGCTCGTCGCACTTCTCGGCCTTCACCAGGCGACCGCCCGCGTGTTGGCGAACACCGCCGACCCCGCGGTCCGCCGCAAGGTGATCCGGTGGGTCACGGGACTCACCGCGATCGCCGCGGTCCTCGGCTCGACGCTCGTCTACTTCCTCGCCCAACCGCTCGCGACCCTCTTCGGCGCCGGCACGGCGGGTCCGCTCACCCAGGTGTTCCAACTGCTCTCCGTGACGGTCGGGTTCACGCTTGGCTCGACGCTGCTCGCGTCGATCTTCCAGGGGTTCGAGGACGCCGCCCCGAACGCGTGGTTCAACCAGGTAGTGCAGCCGGCGGCGTTCGTCGTCTTCGTGGTCATCTTCTTCCGTTCCCACCTCCACCTCGCGGGCGCTCTCTACGCCTGGACCATCTCGAACGCCGTCTCCTTCGTCGCGCTCGCGGCCTACACGGTCCGGCGGCTCCCGAAGCACGTGCCGTTCGAGGGCCCGGTCGCCCACGCGATCCCCGCCGGCATGATGGGGCTCTCGCTCGCCCTGTGGGGCGTGACGACCCTCTCGTACGTGACCGCCTACATCGACACGCTCATCCTCGGCGTCTACCGCTCGGAGTCGGTCGTCGGAGTCTACTCGGGGGCGATCACGCTCGGACGACTCCTGCTCGCCGCGAACGGCGCCCTCACGTACATCTACCTCCCGGTGACGGCGCGGCTCCAGAGCACGCGCGACTTCTCGTCGATCCGCAGCACCTTCGTAACCTCGACGCGCTGGATCCTCCTCGTCACCGTGCCCCTCTTCCTGCTGTTCGTCGCGCTCCCCGGGGACTCGCTCGTCGCGGTGTTCGGCAGCGCCTACTCGACGGGCAGCCTCGCGCTCGAGATCATCACCGTGGGCTCCCTCATCTCGGTCGCCGTCGGCCCCGTGAACTCCTGCCTCGCGGGGCTCGGCATGACCCGCTGGCTCCTCTTCACCGCCGTCCTCTCGGCCGGGATGAACACGGTGCTCTCGTTCGCGCTCATCCCGGGTTCGGGCCTCACCGGCGCCGCGATCGCCTGGAGCGCCGCACGGGTCGCCTACCCCGTGAGCGGTCTTGTCGGATTGTACGTGGCCTACCGCATCAGCCCGCTCCACCGCTCGCTCCTCGCGCCGCTCTTCGTCACGGTCGCGGTCGGGTTACCGCTCTTCTACTTCATCGGGTGGCTCGGGGCACCCGTGTGGATCGTCTTCCCTCTCTACGGCGTCGGCCTGCTCCTCTTCCTAGGCGCCACGTTCGCCACGCACAGCGTCGAACGGGGGGACCTCATCTTCTGCCGATTCCTCGAGAAGGCCGTGGGACGTCCGTTGCCGGCGCTCCAGAAGCTCCTGACCCGCTTCGCAGGGCCACGGCCGCAGGGTCCCCGACCGTAGCCGCGCATCATGGTCCGCATCACCACCTTCGTTCCGCTGCCCCCGACGTACCGCGGGGGGACCGAGGAGTACGCCTACCAGGTGGCGCGCAGCCTCTCCGAGACGGTCTCGGTGAGGATCCTGACCACGCGGGTGCGGTGGGACTCCGCCGCGAGCCCGGTTCCGACCGGGCGCGCGGAACTCGCAACGCTCCCCGCGTTCGAGCTGTTCGAGCGTCCCGTGGTGCACGGCCGCCAGGCGATGCGCGAGGTCGCGGGCGCCGTGGCGAATTCGTCCCTTCTGCACCTGCACATGCCGTTTCCCACCGTGGAGCGCCCCCTGGCGGCTCGTGCGAGGGCCGCCAGCGTGCCGCTCGTCCTCACCTACCACATGGACGCCCAGATGGGAGGCAGGGGCGTCTCCCGCTTCGTAGAGGGGGCCTACCGCGCCGCGTCGGCCCACCCGGCGCTCGAGCGCGCGAGCGTGGTCGTTTCGAACAGCCTTGGGTACGCGCGGGCGTCCCCCGTGCTCTCCCGCCACCTCGCCAAGGTCCGGGTGATCCCGAAGGGGGTCGACCCAGATCGGCTCGGGTTGAACCGGCCCGAGCCCGCTTCCACCGCGGGAGCGCCGTTGCTCCCCGAGGGGTGGAGAGCGGCGCGGGGCCGTCGGGTGTTGTTCGTCGGCCGGCTCGTCCCCTACAAGGGGCTGCCGGTGCTGCTGCGTGGCTTCGCCCGGTATCTCGAGCAGGGAGGCGAGGGGGCGAAGCTGTTCGTCGCGGGCCGCGGGCCCGACGAGCGGAGGCTGCGCGAGCTCGCTGCGGAGCTCGGGCTCGGGGAGAGGCTCGCCTTCCTCGGGTTCGTACCGGACCCGCTCCTCGGCCCGCTCTATCGCGAGGCGGATGTCGTCGCCTGCACCTCC
>JAKIWH010000033.1:1770-8654 GCA_022750125.1 Thermoplasmata archaeon | reverse complement strand
CTCCGTGAGCCGGCTCGAGTCGTCGCCCACGACCCTCGAGGAGGCCGCGGCGTTCGGGACTCCCGTGATCGGTCCCGCCCTACCGGGGGCGGAGGAGTCGATCCCGTCCGACGGCGTCCGCGGGATCCTCGTGCCCCCGTTCGACGTCGAGGGAGTGGCCCGCGCGCTCCAGAAGCTGTTGGGCCAGCCCCGACCCCCGCCGCCGACGCGGGTGCGCACCTGGGCGGACGTGGCGCAGGAGTACCTCGCGCTCTTCCACGAGCTGGGTGCGCTCGACGCGGGCGGCTAGCGGATGGTCCAGGGTCCTCGGCTCGCGAACCGGGGCCGTGGCTACGGGGCCCGGAGCGTTCGACGGAGCCGGCCCAGCGCGAACTTCCCCCCGGCCGGACCGATGCCTTTTTCCTTCGGGCGGAGCCTCAATTCTTCGCTCGCGGCGGGGATTCTACCTCGAGCGCCCCAGGAGGAGAGGTGACCAGTACCCGCCGGCCCGACATTCTCGTCATCGTGATGGACACCGTTCGGAACGCGGATTTCCCGGGCGGCCCCGAGGCGGTTACGGGGATGCCGAACGCCGAAGCTCTCCGGAAGGAGTCGGTCCAGTACCCCCTCGCCGTGGCGCCCGCCCCCTGGACGGTACCCTCCCACGCGAGCTTGCTCACGGGCCTCTACCCTTGGGAGCACGGGGCGCACGGCCGATCCGACATCCGGCTTTCGCCGAGCATCCCGCAGCTTCCCGAACTGCTCCGACCCCTCGGCTACCGGAGCCTCCTCGTCTCATCGAACTTTCTCGTCGGTCCCGAGACCGGGCTCGGAACCGGGGCGGACCTCGCCTGCTGGGGCAACTGGTGGGAAGGGTACTTCCGTGGGTACGGCGGGAGCTTTCCGCCCCATACTCGGGTCTCGACCGACCCGGTGGACGAGCCCCCGGCCCGCCCTCGGGAAGGGGGACTCTGGGGGATTGTACGGAACGCCGCCCCTCTCGCCCACCGCTACCCGGGAACCCTGGATATCGCGGGCCGGCTCCTGCGCGGCCTCCGCCCGAGCCCGCCCGGGACAGGGGAGGGGGTCTCGCCCTGGATCGAACCAACCCTCGACCGGTGGATACGGAAGCTCCCCGACGACGCCCCCGCGTTTGTCATGGTGAACCTCCTCGACGCGCACGAGCCGTACTTCCCTTCCGAGGGTAACGGAGGCGGGCTCGCTCACTGGCTACGGTACGCAGTTGTCCCCCAGGACCGGACCGGCTGGCTCGCCGGTCGCTGGGACCCGGAGGCAGGTTCGATGCGCATCCTGCGCGACCTCTATCGCGCGTCCATCCGGTCTTTGGACGCCCGCATCGGGGCGCTGATCGGTTCCTTCCGGAGCGCCGGGCGCTGGGAGAACACCCTCTGCGTCCTGACGAGCGATCACGGTCAGGCGTTCGGGGAGCACGACCTGTTCTACCACATGCTCCGGGTGGACGAGGCGGAGGTGCGGATCCCCCTGTGGGTGCGTTTCCCGCATGCCGAGCAGGGAGGAGCCACCGCGCGAGGCTGGGCGAGCCTCATCGATATCGCGCCAACGGTCCTCGAAGCGGCCGGCGCGGGCTCGCTCGGGTCGGACCACTCCGTGCCGCTCGCTACCCTCATCCACGCGCAACGGGCCGGACCCGTCCTCTCGGCTGCGGACGGAGTGCTGTGGGACCCGATGGCGAGGGGCGTGACGAGCGCGCGCCGCAAGCAGTTCGATCGCCCGTGGATCGCCGCCTACGCCGAGGGTTGGAAGTTGACACTCGACGTCGAGGCGGACGAAAGCCGCGCCTACGCCATCCTTGACGACCCCGCCGAGGCGCATGCCATCGGGAACCCGGCGGAGCATCCCGAGCTCGCCCGGCTGCTCGGTGCGGCGAGGACAGCAGGGAAACAGCTCACGAGCGCCTCCTCGAGGACGCTGAAGCCCGAGATCGAGGAGCGGCTCCGCTCCTGGGGTTACATCTAGGCCGCGGCCCAGGGTCCGGGGCTACTGGAACCCGTACCGGTTCGCGGGCCGAACGGAGCTCCGTCCGATCTGGGCGGAGCGCACGAAGGAGCGGGCGGGCCTCGCCGTCACCTTCGGGTGGGCCGTTCGAACGACCTTGGGAGGGCTCGCCGCCCACGCGCGCGTCGGGCTTGACGGTCGCGGCTTGAGGTTCGAGGGCTGGGCCCGCCGCCGAGCTGGATTCGATTTGCGACGGGGGTGGGCCTTCGCGTGCCGGAGAAGGCCAGCCGCGACGAGCGCCCCGGCAACGCCGAGGAGCGCGAACAGCACGAAGGGCTGCTGCGACCGGTGGTAGACCGTATTGAGACCGCGGAACCAGGAGCTCTGGCTCACGCCCCCTGTCCCCGAGGAAGGCGCGTGCGAAGCGGGCGGAGAGGAGGTGACGCCCGAGGTCGGGGGGTTCCCGCTGGTCGGGGGCGTAGGTCCCACCCCAGAGACGTTGCTGTTCGGGGGAGTGCCCGGCGAGCCGGTCCCTGTGGAGCCTCCGCCGGGGGGTCCCGGGGGAGTGCCGGTCGTGTTCCCGCTGCCGCCCGTTCCGGTCCCGTTCCCGGTGCCGTTGTTCGAGGAGTTCCCCGAGGGGAGCTTCTTCACCGAGGTGTAGGTGATCAGGGCCACTCCGTAGCTGTGGATCGTGTAGGCGATCTTGCCCGCACCGCTCACGTGGAGGCTCGAGGAGGAGGATTTCGAGAGGACCTCCTTGCCCGTCACGGAGTTAAACACCTCGTTGTAGGTCGTGGCGTCGACGAGGAGCTCCCGGGCGGCGGTCCAAGCGCCCCCGGCGACGGAGGCCGTGATCGTGGCGTTGTTGGCGCCCGTGTTGACGAGGAAGAGCGAGAGGTTCGCGCCGTCGCGGACGGCGTAGGTCCGGATCATGCCGGGTTGCGAGTTCGTGACGGAGAGCCCCTTCGCGCCGACCGGGATGTTCTGCGCCCAGAAGCTTGTGGCGTAATACGGGGCGAATATCGTCGGCACGTCGTTCGGTCCCTCGGTCATGAGGCCGAAACCCCAACCGCCGTAGTTCGAGGTCCGCGACGCCGGGAGCGGGTAGACGGAGAACAGGCTGTAGTACACTTCCTGGGAAAGGTTCTGTCTCGAACCGTCGATGAGGAGCGTGCCCAGCCACGCCGCGCCAAACAGGCTCTGCTGCCGGGGGTCGGAGCCGTACTGCTGGGCGCTGTTGAGGTTCGATTCGGAGTCGATCACGGGGATCCAGTGGTGGGTCGCGTTGAACCAGGACCACTGCGCCTTGCGGGGCTGCATGAACTGCCAGTAACCGTGGAAGAGCGACGAGACCTGGAGCACCTGGGCGTCGCGGTAGTACTCGTTCACGTTGTTCGGGACGCAGTAGGCCGTGCCCGCGCAGAGGTTGCCGGCCGGGTAAGCGTGGAAGGAGAGGAACCCCACGTTGTGGAGCGCGGACTCGAAGTAGCTGATCTCGCGGTGGCCCATCAGCGTGTCCGAACCGACGAGCGCCGCCGGGAAGACGGCGTGGATCGCCTTCTCCGCGACGTTGAAGACGTTCGCGTAGGCGCGGGCGAGCGTGAGGTTGATCGCCACCGGGACCTCGTTCCCGATGTTCCAGTACGTGATGGTCCAGTGGTTCGCCGCCATGTCCTTCGCGAACTGGGTGACGAAGGTCTTGTACGCCGTGAGCGCGGGGAAGTACCCGGTTCCGTGGCCGTAGTAGTTCACGAGGAGCGAGGTGTTGAGCGGCATTCCGGCGGGGAGCAAGTTCCCGTCGCCCCACGAGCCCGCGGGGAGGGAGAGGAAAGTGGTCGTGCGCAGGCTCTTCGTGAAGTTCACGATCGGCGCGAAGTTCGCGTAATTGAAGCTCACCGTGCCCTTCGCGACGTTCCAGGTCGACGGCGCGACGTACGCCTCCGACCAACGGACCATGCTCGGGGCGAGAGCTCCCGAGGTCGAGAGGAGGTCAGGATCCTTGTGGGTGACCTGGTTCGAGAGGACGAAGCCGGCACCCGTCGCCAAGCTTCCGTCGTAGGTTGAGGGGGCGACGCTCACCGTAGCGGCGAAAGTCGGCCGGCCGATGATCTCGAATGTCCCGCTCTCCCACGCGATGGTGCGGGTCAACACCCCTGCTGAGGTCGCGGTCCAGCCTCCCAGGTCCTTCGCCCCATCGTACAGGACGGACCAGGTCCAGTTCGCGAACGGTGGAAGGTTGTCGCTGCCGCTCGGCAATTGGGAGGGACCGGCCCACCAGAACAGGGCGTTCGTCGTGAGCGTCGCCGTGACGTTGATCTTGCCGACGTTCGCGCTGACGCTAACGTAGTACGACCGCTCCCAGGCGGTCATCACCCCGAGGCTCACCGTGTCGCTGAGGGTGAGTTGGAGGAGCCCGACCTTCACGGAGATGCTCAGGTTGTCGGCGAGCGTGAGCCCGGTCGAGATGTTGCCGAGCCCGCTCATCGGCCCACCGTTGTTGACTTGACCCCTTGCCGGGGCAGCCGAGGCGACTCCCGGGAGAGATCCGAGGAGAAGTAGGACGAGCGCTACCGCAACCGTCGCAGCGAACGCTCGTCTCTCGGAGCGGCGCCCGGCCCGTCGCCCCGGTTCAGGGCTATCTTTCATTGAGAACCGGGATATGCAGTGCGAACACTGTTCGTCCCCGTATTTATGCGTATTGCCGATATACTTCACACCAGACTCAACGCGAGCCGAGATGCCTCATAGCTTCCACGTCGCGGCCCGATCCGAGCGGCGGGCCGACGAGTTCACCGGTAGGAGGGTTGTTCGGGCTCTGCGTCGAGAGGAATCCGACTCCGTCAATCGGCATCGGTCGGCGCCAAACCGGTGTCGCTGCCGACCCAGGAGGTTGTGTCGAGGGTGATCGCTCGCGCGGGACTCATGGGGTACGTGTCGTGGGTCCACGTCGGGTCGAACACGATGGGGGCCCGCGGCGCCATCGAGAAGTCGAAGTAATCGTGGAGGTCGGGGGCCCCGCAGTCCCGAGGACCCAGACAGCCGAGGTTCCACCGGTGCTCCATGAACGCCAGCGTGGACTCGAAGTAGCCGAGGGAGTGGACGATCGAGCCTGCGGGGGTGTATGGGCTGATCACGAGGAATGGTACCCGGATCGAGAGCCCGAGAGAGTTGTTCGCGGGGGGCGGCACGTGATCGTAGAATCCGCCGTAGTCGTCCCACGAGAGGAAGATCGCCGTGCTGCTCCAGTACTGCGACTCCTCGACCGCGTCGACGAGGTTCGCGACGAACGCCTCCCCGAAGGAGAGGTTGGCCGGAGGATGGTCGGAGAAATTCGTCTGGGGAATCACCCACGAGATGGCCGGTAGCTGCCCGGACGCGACGTCGCCGAAAAAGCTCGTGCGGTTCGCAAAATGGTTCGAGAAGTACCGATCGTAGCTCTCGTGCCGGGCGGCGAGCGGGCTCCAAAACGCGTACGCCGATCCCACGACGTTGACACCTCCCGGTAGCTGGACGGCGGTCGCGTAGGGAGAGAGCGGCCAGTCGTAGTACTTCCACGACACGGGAGAGCGGTTCAGCAGATCCTGGATGGTGCTCGTCCCGTTGGACTCGTTCAGGTAGAGATGTTTTTCGGAGACCGTATTGAACGGGGCGATGAACCCCTCCGTCGGCGCGGCGCCGGCGAGTGAGTACCAGTGGTTCGGCAGCGAGTACGACTTCGCGGAGGAGTAGAAGTTGTCTCCGAGCGCGTACTGTTGGGCGAGATCCCAGTAGACGGGGACCGTCGTGCCGTTGTAGTGTCCAAAGCTCTCGGGCGTCTCTTCCGCCTCCACGAACCCATCCATCCGGCCCCCATCGATCGACTGGATCGTGGCGTTGTAGACGTGGGAGGGGTTCGAGGTCGTGAGGTTCTTCGCGGTAAAGTTGTAGGGGGTCACCACTCCGCTCGTAGTGTTCAATTGGGCCTCTCGGGTGCCCGCCGGTATCCCGTTGGCCGTCCCGTTGCAGTAGGGAGACAGCACAAGGCAGTAGCCGGCGTAGAGATTGTCGTACGCGTGGTTTTCCATGAAGATGAAAACGACATGGTCGATCTTCGATCCGAAGGAGCTGACCACCCCGACCCGAGGAGCCGGATTCGCAAACTCGACGCCGATCGCCGCGAAAACGAGTACCCCGACCACCGCGATGGCGCCCAAGACCCGTTCGTCCTCGCGTGAGCGGTCTCGGCGCTTCATGGGGCTGTTCCCCAGGGCTCGGGCTGGGTAGTCGACCCCTCGCCGTCGGCCGGGGTAGGATGCCGGCCGAGAATCGTCCTAGCGCGCACTACCTTCGCTCGACGGAAACTCGAGGGTGAACTCGTTCAGGTAGCCCCGGTACTCAAACCGAGCTGAGGCGAGCAGGTCTCGGCCGATGAGCGCGCCCAGGCCGTGGTTCGGCAGCGGTGCCTCGAGGGCCGTCGTCTCCAGCGAGACCTCGTTCGGGAAGTGAAAGCGGACGTCGTACTCCATCACCCTCAGGTCCTTTGAGGAGGGGGTGTCGATCTCCACGGCTCCCACCGGATTGAGTCCGAGTTCGTCCCCGAGCCCCGTTCGAATCAAGCTCCGTCCGGCTCCGATGTCCACCATGGCACGGGTCCTGCGAGGATGCGGGACGGCGCGGCCCGCCCGGCGGAGGGCTTTGGCCGCGTCCTCGCAGACACCGATGCTCACGTCGAGAAGGGCGCCTCGCCGCCGAAGGTCGTCGAGGCGGATTGTGATCGACGGCATGCCTAGCCGAGTAGGTGGAATAGGTCGAGCTCGTTCGGCTCTTCCCCCACACAACGGACAAGGAAGGGAACGACGCCGAGCTGTTCGTAGCCGGCGGCGATGGCCTGGGGGCGCGTTTCAAAGAGTCCAAGCACTTCCTCCCCGTGAATGAGCACGAACTTGCCT
>JAKIWH010000033.1:0-1712 GCA_022750125.1 Thermoplasmata archaeon | reverse complement strand
CCGGCAGTCCACCATCACATATGGTTTGAGCGGGCGGACGGGCACCTTCCCCCTCGACGCCGCTACCGTCGCGGCGATGTACTTGTGTGGCTCACCGAGGAACAGCAATCGGGCATCGGCGATTCAGATGGGGTTCTTGGGGTGGTACCGAGCGGGAGTCGCGTTGGGCGCGATTCTGGTCGTGATCACGAGTTGCCTCCTCGCCACGATTCCCGCCGCGGTTTTTCGGGTCCCTGCCGCCCTACCCCCCGTGGGGGTAGCTGCCTCGGGAGTTCTCTTGGTGAGCTTGGTCGGTCCCTCGAACATGACTCTCGGCTCGACCGCAACCTTGCGGGCTACGGCCAACGGAGGAACTCCTCCGTACCTCTTTCACTGGAACGAAAACGGCACGGCGAGCTCGGTGGGAGCTAACGCGACGCTCCAGTTCACTCCGACAAGCGACACCATCTACGATGTGAACGTTTCCGTCAACGACTCCGGCGGCAATCGATCCGTCAGTCAACTCGTAGTCTCGGTGACTGGGCCGAGCCCTGTCACGGTCGTGTTGAGCGACCGAAAGTTGGGCGAGGCGACGGTCGAGATCTTTGCAACGCCTATCGGCGGTACGCCACCCTACAATTTCTCCTGGACCGGACCCGGGCTCGGGCCTGCGTGGAGCGGGACCGACCACGTCACCGTCGCCAATCTCAGCGCGGGTACCTACCGTGTGTCGGTCGAAGTTCGAGATGGCCGGGGATTCGTAGGGTCAAACTTCCTCACCATCGTGAGCAACCCCGCCGTGTCGAACGCCGGCCTCTCACCCTACGCCCTCGTAGGCCTGGGCATTGGAATCGGCCTCCCGCTCGCGATCGTGGGGCTCTGGCTCCGGGCCCGTCGGGCCAAGACCAAGTCGATGCGTCCCGGCCCTCGCGGGTAGCTGGGCACGCCTTCCGAGCCACGAGCGCGAATTCGTAGTCCCTCGGTTCTTGCCCGCCCGCATGGGCCGCGGCGAGCGTTATCGAGCGGCAGGATCTCGCGGCCCGGACAAGGTTAACTCCCCCGCCTCATCGCGGCGGCGTGGCCGAGCGAACCGCCGAGCAGACCCGGGGAGAGCGGGTGTTCGCCGCGCTCGGACGAGGGATCGTCAAGCACCCGTGGTATCCGATAGCCGCCTGGCTCCTGCTCCTCCTGCTCGCGCTGCCGTTCCTGAGCCTCGTGGCCTCCTCGACTACGAACTCAACCACCACCTTGCCCGTGGGAGCACCCAGCTCGGTAGCCGCGAATCATATCGCGACCGAGTTCCCCAACGCAACGACGGGCAGCGCGAGCTTCCTTCTGTTCCTCGGACCCAACCTCACTAGCGCCTCGACGCAGGCCCTGGTCGGCGAGGTGAGCGATGGGATCGCCACCGACCGGGCGCTCGTGGACGTTGCGGGCGTCAGCAGCCTCTACTCGGCGTACCAAGCGTACGTGACCGGCGAGGCAACAGCCGCCGAACAGCTCGTGGCGTCCGCTGTGTCGGCGGCCCCTTCGCTCCCTACCCAACTCAACGCTTCGGCCGCGACGTTTTGGGGCCCACCGACCAAGTTCCTCTCGACCTGGACCGCCCTCGTCGCAGCCCATCCGAGCACGCCCACCGCGAGCTGGGACTACCCCGCCTACAATCAGACCAGGTCAGCGCTCGGGGCCAACGCGACCGCGCTGCAGGTTCTCAACGCGTTCTACACGGGACC
>JAKIWH010000119.1:3531-3934 GCA_022750125.1 Thermoplasmata archaeon | reverse complement strand
CAACGCTCGGCTTCAGTGATGAGGCGAACCTCGACGAGGGCCACATGTGGCCGACCGACTTCGCACTGACGGCGCTGAATGCGGCCGAAGAGGCAAAGGTCGCCGCCCTCGTGAAGAAAGCGGTGGGTTAACGACGGAGCTCGAGCCTCGAGAAGGACACCAGCGCGTCGAGTGGCCGGGTCGCCCCTTTCGGATTGTAGGTCTCCTGGCTAGTCGCCGCGCCGGTGGAGCTCGCGAAGAACCGACACCGTCAAACCGCTGCGCTCCGCGACGCTTCTCGCAGGACTCTACATATGCATGTGTAGATGTGGACTGCATCGACACGACGTTGGTAGCTCCTGGGTCGACCCTCATCGGCCAAGGGGTTCGCCCTGGGTGCACGGACCAGAGGCTAGCGCGCGAA
>JAKIWH010000119.1:375-3521 GCA_022750125.1 Thermoplasmata archaeon | reverse complement strand
AAGATGGGCGTGGTGAAATCCTCCGGTGACTCGCGCCCTCCCTACGGATCGGGGCACGCCTCCCCCCACACCTGCGAGGGCCACCCGCGCTCCGGACACGCGTTCCCCCAGCTCCAAAGGGGGCTGTATAACCCGAGTTATACACCGTCTCGACGGAGAGCCCTACTAGTTCGGATCGCGCCGTCCACCTGCAATGTTGGCGAAGCCACAATTAAGTAACGCAAATAACACAACATACGTTATCAAGATGCTATTTTAGAGTACAACGGCTCGAAGGACGAAGACGAGCCTGAACACGTGCGGGGACGAGCCAGGGGTCCCCTCTGGGCCGATCCCGAGGGGTCGAGGCGCAGGGTGAACCTGAGTTGCGCTAATTGTGACCTAAGGCATGAATGTAACGTTATCAGCGCCGTTTGGTGCGATCTTCACGATACTCAACGACCCTGACCCTCCCCAGCTTGCTTGGAGGGGCTACGTCGCGAGTGGTGTGCCACTCGGAGCACCCGTGCGTCTCGAGAGAGGCGAGGATCAGCCGAGAGGTCCAGGAGAGCTTCAGCTCGGCAGTGCCCCCGCGAGACGCATTCTCGACTGTCGGTTCATCGATGGGGAGAACGGTAACCCTTCCACGGAGCCGCCCGAGCGCACTCCTTCGCTTCTCGAGCCCCGCCCGGCCTTGGGATTCGGCGAGGAGGTGGAGTTCGAACAGGTTGAGTTCCGTGATCCCGACCTCCTCGGAGCCGAGCTCCCGCATGAGCTTCCTGGCGGCGGGTCGCTGCCTCAGCAGGTCGAGAAGGACAGGCGTGTCCACCGCCCTCATGGCCGCCGGGTACCCCGAGAGCGCAGGGCACGGAGCTGACGCCAGACCAGTTTCTCGTCGGTGCGGCCCGCTCGGCCCCAGGCGCCCCAGAGCTCCTCGAGCGGTCCGCGCTGGTTCAGGAGGCGCAACACTACCTTCGAGAAACTCTCACCGGCCCGACGTTCCTTGCTCAGCCGGTCGTAGATCTCCTTTCGGATGGCGATATTTCGGGACGGCATGAATATGAATACTCATATGCGTATATGAGAATCTCGCCTCGTGGGAATGTCTGTGGCCCCCGCGGTTCGGCTGGCTCTGGGTCTCTCTTGGGCGGGTTAGCAGGGGTCCTCGAGAGAGGAAGTGCGTTTATCCAAGGTCGCTCGAGGAGGTGTCCGAGGGCGACACGCTCGGCGGGTCCACCGCGGGGCCCGGGCGACGGAGGCGCCAGTCCCACACCCGGTCTCCCATCATGCCAAGGGTGGCGGGTACGAGGTACGTCCGAACGACGAGGGCGTCGAGCAGGACGGCGATCGCCACCCCAAAGCCGATCGTGCGCAGGAGGGTGAAGTTCCCTACCCCCAGAATGGCGAACGCGCTCGCGAGAATGATCGCGGCTGCCGTGATGATCCCGCCCGTGTGGCCGAGGGCATGCACGATCGACTCCGAGTTCGTGCGTCCGCGCAGCCGCTCCTCCCGGATCCGCGTGAGCAGGAAGATGTTGTAGTCGGTCCCGAGACCCAGGATGAGGATGATCATCACCGTCGGAACGAAAAAGAAGAGCGGGTAGCCCAAGAGCGAGGTCAGGAAGAGCGAGGTGAGCGCAAGCGCCCAGCTGATGGAGAGCAGGATCGTGGCAAGGGCGAACACCGGGATGACCACCGTGCGCAGCACCGCGAACAGGACGAGGAGGAGCCCGACCGAGACGAGCAAGATCATCCGGATAGTGGCCTGGCCGGTTTGCGCGGCGAGGTCGTGAGTGACCGGCGCCCCGCCCGAGAAGTAGACGGCACTGATCGTCCCGTGGTTCGCTAGCACGCCGGGCAAGCCGTTCTGGAGGCCGGTGAAGGTTTTCACCGCCGCGTACGAGAGCCCCGAGGCGGCGGGCACCACGGTGAGCAGGACCGACCGACCGTCGACGCCGAGGTAGGCCGACAGCAGGTGGCTGAGCGAGGCGCGGGAGGCCGCCGGCAACGCACCGTAGGTTACCCAGGCGGAGAGGGGAGCGCCGTCCGGTCCTACGGGAGAATCTACCGCCGAAACACCGGAGCTGTTGGTCCAAGAATCGGTGAGCGCGGCCAGATCCGTGAACTCCGGGACGTTGCTGCTGTTCCCCTGGAGCAACGGCGCTCCGAAGACCACGAGCGCCTGGAACGGGAACATCGCCCCGCTCCCGAAATGCTGGTTGTAGGCCGCAAGCCCCTGGCTCGAGGACTGGTTTCCGGGGAGCTGGTCGTAGAAGTTGTAGGAAATGGGCAGGCTCAGGGCCAGTACGAGCAGAGGGAGCGAGACCAGGACAACGGTCCCGACGATCGACTTGGGCCGCCGTTGGGTGAACCGGCCGGCCCGGAAGTAGTAGGTGTTCTGCTTCTGGGTCCTCTCCCGGGCCCGAGTCGCCTCTCGCTCAAGGCGGGGACCCACGTACGGCCAGAAGATTCGGTTGCGCAGGAGCGTGAGAAACGCGGGCACCAGCGTGAGGCTGATCAACACCGTGAGCAGTACCGCGATGGAGAGGACCATCCCCCACTGGCTGAGCAGCGCGATCCCCGAGAAGGCCAGGGCGAGCGTCGCGATCACGGCCGTCGTGCCGCTCGTGGCGACCGCCTGACCCGCCCAGGTCACGGTGGTCACGATCGCTTCCTCCGGCGGGACGCCTCGGTAGATCTCCTCCCGGTAGCGAGCCACGAGGAAGATCGAATAATCGGTCCCGACCCCCAGCACGAAGGTCGTGACGAGGGCCAGCGTGGTCGAGTCCACCTTGGTGATCAGGTGGCCGACCAGGACCACGGCTCCCAGCCCGAGCAGCAGGACGATGGCGAGCCCGCCGAAGGTGACGATCGGGGTCAACGGGGCCCGGAAGTACAGGATCGTGATGACGATCAGAGTGATGATCGTGAGCGGAAGCACGAGCGCGATGGTGCTGCTCAGGTCGCTGTTCTCCTGCGTATCCAGCGCTGCGGGACCGGTCTGGTAGTACTGCAGCCCGTGGGAGGCCGGGTTTGCGGCAAGGAGCGTGGGGACCAAGTGGTCGAGTTCGTTCACGTCGTGGTAGACGGGGGTCGATCCGTTGTCCGCGACGTATGAGGAGGCCACCGTGTACTGAACGATGACCACTTCGGCCCGTCCGTCTGGT
>JAKIWH010000119.1:0-365 GCA_022750125.1 Thermoplasmata archaeon | reverse complement strand
AGGATCGGACGTGGCACCGGGAGCGGGTAGGTCGCTAGGGTTCCGTTGGCCACGATTGCCGCCGCCCAACTCGCGAGCTGCGGAGCGCTCGCGGTACCCGACGGGAATCGAGTCCAGAGCTGGTCGAGCCAGGGAGCGCTGATCCCCGAGCTTTCGGCGAGAAACACCGAACCCGCCCACCTGAGCGAGCTCGAGTTCGTCGCGTTCTCCGTCCCGAGCTGCTCGAGCACGGCGACGGCGAGGAGGGAAGGAAGGCCCGGGGCCGCGAGCGAGGGGATCAGGGTTTGCTCGTTCGCGCGTGCGATCGCATCAGCGCAGGTCGGGGGCGACTGGACCGCCGCGGCGCACCCCGAGCTGCCGTTGAA
>JAKIWH010000118.1 GCA_022750125.1 Thermoplasmata archaeon | reverse complement strand
GACCGGGGACCGGTGGGGAGTGGGCAGGGGAAATCGGCGTCACCTCGCAGTGACCGTACAGGAGCGGGCGGAGTACTTAGTAACCGTCCTGTTAGGAACAGTCTCATTCGACCATTAGTTACAGATTGGGAATGGGATACGCACATTTTTGGTCTGTTTCTGCGAATATTGACACATTTCCAGTTCGGAACGATGGAATGATTCGGTTCTCTGCCCGGGCCGTGGCCCGGCACTCGGATCCGCCGCATCGTCCCCCTCGTCCGCACGGCTCCTGGGCTCGAAGCGGCCGGCCCGCCCGAACGGCGCCCAACGAGCTTCCCCGACGGTTACGGAGCGGGCTTATCTGACCGCGGCCAAGGAATCCCATCCGTGGCCCCGACAAGGGCCGGGGAGGGCGACGACGATGGGACGACCGGAACCACCGAAGGCGGAAGGGGCGATTTCGGGTCGGGTCTCCTCCGCCCGTTCCCCGGCCTCGTGGACCCGCGACTCCCTTCGGCGGGGCGCTCCCGTCGGGGTTCGGGGGTTCGCCGCAATCGCCGCGGCGATTGCCATCGTCGGCGGTCTCCTCCTCCTCGGGCTCCCCGCCGGGCCGGTGCCGGGAGGTCTCGCTCCGGTCGGTTCGACCGACCCGCCGGCGCACCGGGTCCCGGCGCCTCCGGGGGTACCGCCCGTGGGGAATTCCTCGTCCTCCTCCTCGCCTGCCACCAGCTGCAATCGGGTCACCACGCCGACCCCCTCCTCGATCCTCGTCCCGTTGCCCGGCCCGACCGGGACGCTCGCGGCGGGAGGAAGCCTGGGCGTGGCGTTCGAGTTCTCCGTGGCCAACTCCTCGCCGGCGAGCTCCGGCGCGACGGTGGACGTCCCGAGCGTGTTCGCCACGTTCCCACTTCAGTCGGGCGGGTCCGCCTCGGTGTACCTCCCCCCCCATTCATTCCCGGTCGCGGGATCCGGATGGCTCAACGGCTCCCGCTCGACGGGCTCGACGCCGACGGTGAACGCTCTCGCCTTCGCGAGCAACGGGTCGGCGCTGCTCTCGAGCCAGAAGATCGCGGTGCTCGCGAACACCCCCTACGGCGCTCTCACGCTCCAGGTACGGTGGCAGTGGACCGTCACCTCTCCGAACGGCTCGACAACGACAGGGGCGTGGAGCGTCCCCACGGCGTCGTCCGGGTGGCCCACCTCGGTCCCGAGCATCTTCGAGCCGGCGCCCGTCGTCACCCGCGTGTCGGAGACCGGCCCCAACGGGACGATCGGCACCAACTTCACCGCCCAATTGGGCGGGAACGTTTCCGGCCGGTACTTCTTCCTCGAGCTCGAGGCCGCGTCGACGGGGAAGGTCACCCAGAGCCACGGGGAGACCGCCCCGGTCGGCGCGACGGCCGCCAACGTCACGATCGTCCTGCTGAACTACGACCGGTATCTTTACCCGGGAAACTACCTCGTCCACATCCACGACGCCTGCGGGGCGCTCCTGTTGAGCCTCCCCGTGAAGGCGACGTACGCCGCCTCGGCGACCCTCACCGTCTACGTCCAGCCCGCGTCGTGCGGGCCCGTCACCTTCCAAGGGACGACGTACGGGAACGACCGCTCCTTCTCCGTCACCCCGTCCTCCACACCGTACTCCGTCTCGGTCCCGGTTTGCTCCGGGCACCCGTTCAAGGGTTGGCATTTCTCGGGAGGGGTGTACCTCGCCTCCGCAACGAAGCTCCTCGTCAGTTCGAGCGGGACGTTCACGGTCCTGTACTCGTAAGCGGAGCGGGCCGCTCCTCCGCCGTCCGAGCCAGGGGCCTCCGGCCCGTTCACCGAGGGGTCGAGGCCCGCGGCGCGGTCGCCCTCGCCAGGGCTTCGGCGACGTGCGAGGCGAGGATCGGTTTCGTCATCGAGAGGATCCGCCCCGATTTCAACAACGGGGCGAGGAGGGGGCCCTCCGGCTCCGAAGCGGAGCAGATGATCACCCGAAGCTGGGGGTCGCGCTGGATCAGCTGGACCGCGAGCTCGGCCCCGTTCGCGGCGTACTTCCGCGGCGTGCCGTCCGGCTCGGTCCCGAGGTCCGAGGGTGGGCCCCCGCGCAGCTCGAGGTCGATGAACGCGATCTCCGGCATCCAGCGCGTGAACACCTGGAGCGCTTCGGGGACGTTCGCGGCGAGTCGAAGGTCCGGGAGCGTGACCCCGAGGCGGAGGAGGAGCCCTTGCAGGAGCCGACGGGCCGAGGGGGAATCCTCCACGACCAAGATCCGCTTGCCGAGGGCCGCCCCAATGTCCGGGGCGACGTCGCTCGCCACTTTCGCGACCCCCGGCGTCGCGTACGGCCGACCGCTCATCGTCCCCCCCACTTCGGGTGGAGGAGCGCGTCGACCACGTCCAGCAGCGCCCGGCGGTCGATCGGCTTCGTCACGTACGCGCTGCACCCGGCCTCCATCGCCTTCACCCGGTCGCCCTTCATCGCGAACGACGTGACCGCGAGGATCGGTACCGTCCCCGTCTCGGCCCGGCTCCGGAGCTCGCGGGTGAACTCGTAGCCGTCCTTCCCGGGGAGCCCGAGGTCCATCAGGATCAGGTCGGGGACCTTCCTGGCGATCGCGTCGGCCGCCTCCTCCGCGTCCGCGGCCCCCCGGATCGAGTACCCGGCGGCCGCGAGCACGACGGTGGCGAGCTTCAGATTCGTCGGGTTGTCCTCCACGATCAGGATCTCCGCCGTCACGCCCGGACCTCGGCAAGGGGGACCTCCGCCCGGGCCGCCGGACCGCCGTGCGACGGGAACAGCACCCGGAACGTCGTTCCCTCGCCGGGGACGCTCTCCACGTCGATCCGACCTCCGTGGAGCTCGACGAGTTTCTTGGTCAGCGACAGGCCGAGCCCGGACCCCTGGTACCGTCGGCTCGGGCCGGCCTCGAGCTGCTCGAACTCGCGGAACAGCCGGGGGATGTCGGCCGGGGCGATCCCGATGCCGGTGTCGCGGACTTGGAGCTCGAACTGCCCCTCCCCGCGCGGCAGTACCGAAACCTCGACCTGGCCGCCCTCGTCGGTGAACTTGACGGCGTTCGAGAGGAGGTTGTAGAGGATCTGCTTGAACCGCAGCGGGTCGAGCCAGACGGTCGTGAGGTCGTGGGCGACGTGGGTCTTCAACGTCAGCTTCTTCTCGCTCACCATCCGCTTGACGACGGAGGCGACCTCGTCGACGGCGTGGCGCGGGGCGAACGCCTCCGGCGAGAGTTCCATCTTGCCGGACTCGACCTTCGCGAGGTCGAGGACGTCGTTGATCAGCTGCAGGAGGTGGTTGCCGCTGTTCAGGATGTCCCCGAGGTACTCCCGCCGCTCGGCGTCGAGGGTCGCGTCGTCGCCGTTCAGCAGGAACTCGGAGAACCCGATGATGCTGTTGAGCGGGGTCCGGAGCTCGTGGGACATGCTCGCGAGGAACTCGCTCTTCAGGCGGTTCGCCTCCTGGACCCGCATGTTCTGGATCTCGAGCTCCCGGTTGCGCAGCTCGAGCTGGTCCCGGAGCCGTTTCTGCTCCGTCACGTCCCGGGCGGCGGCGAACACCCCCGCGAGCCGTCCCTCGGTGTCCTTGAACGTCGTCGCGTTGTACGAGATGTCCGTGACGGCGCCCGTCGGCGTCCGCATCGCGAGCTCGAAATCGGTGACCTTGGTCTCGCTCAGGACGCGGCGGATCGCCTGCTCCGCCATCCCGGGGTCGTTGAAGTAGTTCTTGAACGGGGTCCCCACCAACTTCTCCCGGGGAATGCCGGTGATGACCTCCATCTGCTTGTTGACGTCGGTGATGACCCCGAGAAGGTCGGTCGTCATCAGCGCGTCGATGTTTGACTCGACGAGGCCCCGGTTGTAGTTCTGCTGCTCGCGCAGCTGGGCCTCGAGCTTCTTCTGCTCCGTGATGTCCCGGGCGGCCGCGAGGACGCCGCGGACCTCGCCCTCGGTG
>JAKIWH010000117.1 GCA_022750125.1 Thermoplasmata archaeon | reverse complement strand
TATCGTGAACCCCAGCGGCGGAGCGGAAAGCCTTCTCGAGGAGCGCGGGCCGATGACTCCGCGCGCGGCTCCTGGAGAGACGCGGGGGCAGGGCCTCACCGTGGCGATCCGGTCGGCCAGACAAATCTACGGTTATAGGAGCCCAGGTTAGCCCGGATCGCTCGGGACGATTGAAGTCGATCCACGAGCGCCCCGGGAGGTGCGTTCCATGACCTCGCGGTGGAGTGCCCGCCCCAGCTTCGACGGGCGGCCCACGGCCGCGAGGATCGGGCGGACGTGCGCCGGACCCGAGATATAGGCCGCGACATTCCAAGGACGGTGACCGGCGGGGAGGATGCCATCGCGGGCAAGGCAGCTCTTGCTGCGGTAGGCTCGGCGGAATCGCAGCGGACGGCGCGTGAGTTCCTACGCTCGCTGGACCGAGCCCAACTCGAGCGGTACTCCGTTGTAGGAAGCTATCTTCGTTTCGACGACCCTGCTCGACACAGCCTCAAGGAATTCCGGCAGCGAGTGGTCACTGCCGTCAGCGCTCACACCCTTCATCCGACCAATTTTCTGCTCTGGGGCGAACCCGGCAGCGGCAAGAGCTACCTCGTCCAGGAGATTGCCGAGTCGCTCCGCCGCACCGCCGAGTACCGGGAGGTCAACCTCGCAAGTACCGATGAACGCACGCTGGGGTCGGAGCTCTCTGCCCTGGAGGCGATTCGCAAGCCGGTCATCTTCTTCGTGGACGAGGTCGATGCCCGACCCGACCAAGTCTGGCCCTACGAGACCCTCATCCCATTCTTGGATCCATCGACCCCTCGACCCTTCCCCACCTGTTTCTGTCTCGCCGGTAGCGGGGGACGAAACCTTTCGGAATTCAAGGAGACGATGCGCGCACGACCAAAGGGCAAGGATCTCATCGGTCGAATTCCGGCCGGTCACGAGTTTGCGATACCGAGGTTGGGAGTCGGTGACAAGGTGCTGGTTTCAGCGATGCAGCTTCTTCGGGCCTCCGCGGAGGAGGGCCGGCCGATCCGCGAGATCGAGAAACTGGCGCTCTACTACATCGCGGTCAATCCCGAGCTCTCGAGTGCTCGCCGGCTTCGCCATTTGGCGACCGAGTGCGCTCAGCGGATCCCCGCCGGGGAGGACCGAGTCCGATACGATTTCCTGTTCCCAGGCGGCGACCGGGCGAACAAGGAGTTCTGGACGGCGACGGCCGGGTACCGCGAGGAGCTCGCGGACGCCTTCGTCCAGATCGACGGTGGGTTGCTCACTCGTCGGGAAGAACCCGACCGAGGGGCTGGGGACCCCGTGCCGACGGGGGGCCGGCTCGCTGTGCTACCGTTCGTGAACCTGAGCCCTGACCCGCACGATGATTACTTCTCCGACGGTCTCACCGACGAGATCATCACCGAACTCTCTCGCATTCCGACCCTTCACGTAATCGCTCGAACCTCCGTGATGCGGTACAAGTCCGCGGGCAAGGGGATCCGATCGATCGGAAAGGAGCTGCGCGTCGGACAGCTGATCGAAGGGAGCGTGCGGAAGGCGGGGAACCGAATCCGCATCTCCATCCAGCTGATCGACGCCGGCACCGAGGAGCACCTCTGGACCGAACGGTTCGATCGAGAGCTCGCGGATATCTTTGCGATCCAAGCAGATATCGCCACGAGCGTGGCGCAGGCACTGGACCTTCGAACCCAGTCCAGCGGCCCTCTCCCGCGGCGAGCCCCACCGAAGATCGAATCGTACACCCTCTACCTCCGCGGCAGATTCCTGTGGAACCAGCGGACCAACGCCTCGCTCTATTCGGCGATCCGCCGATTCGAAGAGGCGATCGCCGAGGATCCCAACTTCGCGCTCGCCTACTCCGGCCTCGCGGACTGCTACTCGATCCTGGTCGACCGCGGGGTGATGGTGGCCAAGGAGGCGCTGCCCCTCGCCCGGGCGGCCGCCTTGCAGGGGCTCCAACTCGACCCCAAGCGGGCGGAAGCGCACGCGTCGTTTGGCCTCGTCCTTCAGCATGAGTCCGATGGCCAGGGGGCCGAGCGGGAATTCAGAGCGGCGCTCCAACTGAATCCCGGCTATGCGATCGCGCACCATTGGCTCCACCTCGCCCTGATGCTCCAGGGACGGATCGAGGAGGCCGGCGATGAGATCGCCAAAGCAGAGGAATCGGACCCGCTCTCACCCGTGGTACTGAACTCCGCTGCGTACCTGGCCTGGATCACGGGTCGGAACGAGGAGGCGCTCGGTAAGTGGGATCGCGCGCTCGAGCTGGGTCCCCCGGTGGACCTCTCCACTTTCTCCCGATTCACGATGCTGGTCCTGAGCGGACGAGCGGAGGACGCACTTCGCCTCTTGACCGCCTACGAGTCCAGCGCGGCGGAGCCGCTCTCGAAGCTCTGGGTGGGGGCCTGTGCCCACGCGGTCCTCGGCGACCGGACCGGGGCTGCGCAGAGGATGGAACAGCTGTGCGCGGAGCCCGGCGGGGCTCCGGTCGCCCGGGTCTGGTCCGTGGTGGCGAACGCGCTCCTTGGGGACCTCGACGAAGCGTACCGCGTCGCGATGGACCCGGACGAGGCGGTCGGCGGCTGGTGGTGGGTTCTCCGAACCTCACCGGCACTCGCGGCCTTTCGCGCGGACCCCCGCTACGCGGCGCTGCTGCGTCGCACCCGTTCAGCGCCCGACGCCCCCGCTGGGGTGTGAGTCGACGGATGAGGAGGCCGGGTTTGCAGACGCCTTGCCCCCTTTTGTTGAACACTCGAGGGTCCGTGCCCCCGAAATCTAACGCGGCATGAGCGGCGAAAGGGGCCGTGCTGACCTGCGACAGAGGGGCTTCGCCCGTCGTGGACGACGCGGGTTGGCCTTCGGCGGCGCAGAATTAAATCGGGGACGGCTATGGGGCTTCGATGCCGCTGTACATGGACACGCATCGAAAGGTCAAGGGCGTAACCGCGGCGGCCGTTGCCGAGGCCCACGCCAAAGACCTACAGGTGCAGGGGAAGCATGGGGTCGACTACCGGCACTACTGGGTGGATGAGAAGAACGAGACGATCTTCTGCCTCGTTGAAGCCCCGAATCCTGAGGCGGCCTCCCGGGTCCACAAGGAAGCCCACGGACTCGTCGCGGACGAGATCCACGAAGTGCACCAGGGGTGAGCTGCGGCTCCACGCCCGCCGGCGTGGGCCGTTAGGTGTCGGGCGAGCCTCGTCGGCCGCGAAAAGGTGCACCGGCTCCGTCCGAACGACGGCGCGCTTCGTGGCGAGCGGCGCTCCCGGCCGCTCGTCGGCGGCGGCGAACCTACTTCGCGGCCGACTGCGCCCCGCCGGTCGGTGGGAGGGGCTGACGTCTCAGGCCCTTCGGCGCGGCCGTCGGCCCCGACCGCGCCGGGCCGTCCGAGCTCCGCTCCGCCGGTCCTCCACGTAGGCGGGGCCGCCCCGCGACGCTTCTATCCTCCCCGCCGCTGGGGCGCCTGATGGCGAGGGAACGGAAACTCGGGGTCTCGATCGAACGGAAGGCGCCCACGAAGCTGCTTCGGTTCACCCGATTCTTCCAAGGCTTCGATCGCGTCGACGCGGTCCGAGGGCTCTTCGGTCCGAGGACGGAGCACGTGCTGCGCGATCTCAAGGTCGAGTTCTTCTCCGCCCGGTTCGGGTACATGGGGACCAGCGACGTCGATGGTCACCTCCTCATCAGCACGCACCATCTCTCGGACAGCGACTTCAAGACGGTGTACTTGGACATCGTCCACGAGCTCTGCCATGTGAAGCAGTTCCGTGAGGGAAAGCCGCTGTTCTACCCCAAGCAGAGCTACGTCGACGCACCATCGGAGATCGAGGCGTACCGGTTCACCATAAGGGAAGCCCAGCGGATCGGCCTCAGCCGTCGCGCGATGCTGGAATACCTCAAGGTCGAACGGATCAGCGAGGCGGAGCACCGCCGCCTGGCT
>JAKIWH010000032.1:7680-18978 GCA_022750125.1 Thermoplasmata archaeon | reverse complement strand
TTCGCCTCGCTCCGGAGCGCGGGGTGGGCGGGGATCGGCGCCGCGCTCGCGGGCGGGCTCCTCTCCTTCGGCCTCACGACGGTCGTGCTCCTCCGGTTCTACCCGATCGAGACCGCGCTCCTCATCGGGGTCGCGGTCGGGCCGACGAGCACCGCCGTGGTCGCGTACCTGCTGCGCTCCTCGGAGGTGGGCGGGGGCGCCGGCGGCCAATTCCTGCTCGCCATCTCCGCGCTCGACGATGTCGCGGGGCTCATCCTCCTCTCGGTCGTCCTGACCGCGATCGGCGGGAGCTTCAATCCCATCGCGGTGACGGGCGGGATCGCCTTCGCGGTCGTCGCGTGGCTCGTCATCCTGCTCGCCTCCCTCTTCGTCGTCCCGAGGTTGTTCCGGCTCGCCGCCTTCCGCCCGTCCCGCGAAATGCCGTTCCTCATCCTCTTCGCCCTCGTCGCGATCGTCGCGTCGCTCGGGTTCTCCGTGGTGGTGGGGGCGTTCATCGCGGGGCTCGCCCTCGCGGACTCCTTCAAGAGCTCGGGCGCGCGCCAGCTCGCGGACGCTCTCCTCGCGGTCTTCGGCCCCCTCTTCTTCGTCGTGATCGGCGTCCAGTTCAACGTGGGACTCTTGCTCCGGCCGGGACTCCTCCTGCTCGCAGGGCTGCTCACGACCATCGCCGTCTTGGGCAAGCTCCTCGGCGTACTCCCGTTCGCCTACGCGAAGTTCCGTTCCGTTCGCGCCGCGCTCCCGGTCGCCGTGGGGGCGATGGCGCGGGGGGAGATCGGTCTCATCGTCGGCACGATCGGCATCTCCCTGGGCCGCTTCGACTCGACGATCTTTGGAGCGATCGTGCTGATGGCCCTCATTACTACGCTCGTGAGCGGCTACCTCTTCCCGTACCTCCTCGGGGGAGCTTCCCCGCTCCTTCACACCGGAGCGACGGGGGAGAGCCCACCGCCCGCTCCGGTGTGACCCTCGCAGGGCGAGGTGGCGCAGCAGCGTTCGCTAGCGACTCCGGCGACGACAGCTTGGGACGGGGGAGCGCCGGGGGATGCGGGCACCGGGATTTGAACCCGAGTTATAGGCTTGGCAAGCCTATGTGATAACCAGACTACACTATGCCCGCGCCGGTCGGCGAACGTCCATCCGCCGGCCTCCGAATTGAGTGAGGGTTTAAAGACCACCGCTCCCGAAGCGAGGCAGCATCCTTGCTGCCGGCCGGGCCCCTACATTCCGCCGCGAACCGGCGCCGGGGCAGGACGAGGGACCCGCTGAGCCGTTCAACGAAAACTCTCTTACCGTGCGCGCGGGTCCCGCCCGGGGGGGTCTCCCACGAACGGCACACCGGTCGCGACAGGAGCCTCGAGCCCTCCCGAGGCGAGCGCACTCCCCGGCCCTGCGAACGCCGTCCTCGAGGCGCTCGGAGACCCGCAGTGCCGCCAGATCCTCCTCGAGCTCGACCGACGAGAGCAGGATGTCCATTCGCTCGTACTTCGGACCGGGCTGCCGCAAAGCTCGATCTACCGCAAGCTCAAGGAGCTCGAGGCGAAGGAGCTCGTCCGGGTGGGTCACTACGCGTTCACCGAGGAGGGGAGGAAGGTGGAGGTGTACCGGAGCCGTCTCCGGGAGGTTCGCATCGAGCTGAGTCATGGACGGCTCAAAGTCGAGGTCATTCCCGCGGTGGATCCCGCCTACCGGCTCGGCCGTATGTGGGAGCAACTTCGGGGAACGGAGGCGGTCGAGTGATCGACGCCCTGACCGCGCTGCGGGGGGTCGAAGGACTGATCCTCGTGCTCGGCTCGGCCATCGCCGTCCAGAGCTTCCGGGCGTACCGGAGGACGCGAGAATCCTCGCTCGTCTACCTCGGTGCGGGATTCCTCCTCATCTCCCTCGCGGCCGCCTCCGCGGGCGTCCTTTACGAGCTCGTCACCCACGACCTCCTCACGGCTTGGATCGCGAGTTCGGCGTTCGACGCCGCCGGATTCCTCGTGATCCTCTACTCGATCTATCGGCGGGCGGCGTAGTCTCCCGTTGGTCGCGGCCGGGCGGACTCCCCCGGCCCAGGGTGCCGCCTCCCTACTGGCAGGTGTAGCCACCGTCCATGACGAGCTCGGAGCCGGTCATGAACGAGGAGGCGTCCGAGAGGAGGAACAGCACGCCGGTAGCGATCTCCTCCGCCCTCCCGACGCGCCCCATCGGGTGGAGCCGCTTCAGCTGCTCGTACACCGTCGACGCCTCCCCGAGCGACTTCGCGTAGTTCTGGACCATCGGGGTGTCGATGAACCCGGGATGGATCGAATTGACGCGCACCCCCTCCTTCGCGTACAGCAGCGCGTCGGTCTTGGTCATCAACCGGACCGCGCCCTTGCTGGCGTGGTACGGCGGGACGTCGGGCGCGCTCACGAGCCCGTAGATGGACGAGAGGTTGACGATCGACCCCGATCGGCGAGGCAGCATCTGGCGGAGGGCGTGCTTGGTGCAGAAGAACACCCCTTTGAGGTTCACGCCGAGCACCCGGTCCCAATCCGCCTCCGTGAGCTCGTGGGTCGGCCGGTTCGCGCCCGCGATACCGGCGTTGTTGACGAGCCCGTAGACGGGGCCGAGCTGCCGCTCCACCGCCGCGAAGCCGTCCCGCACGGTCTCCTCGCGGGAGACATCGATGCGGAAGAATCGCGCCTCGCCGCCGCCGTTTCGAATCTCCGCTGCGACGCGCTCTCCTTCGGTCTCCGCGACATCGACGACGGCGACCTTCGCTCCCTCTCTGGCCGCGAGCACCGCGCTCGCCCGCCCGATGCCCATCGCGGCGCCCGTGACCACCACCACTCGACCTCCGAGCTCGAGGGGGTTCGTGGCCCCGGGCGAGCTCCCGACCGCTCCCATCGATTGCTCCGGATCTCCGATTGGCGTGCGGCCCCTGCCCGTCAGGCAGGTCCCCCCTCGGCGCTCGGGCTCACTTTCGGGCCGACCGCCCGACTCGGGGTGGACCACGGGCTAAACTCGGCAAGTCGCGCCCAAGGCGGGAAGCGGTTTTCGATATAGTAGTCCAAGCTGAACCGGCTCGAACCGTAGACGGAGTTGAAGATGATCAGCGCGACGAACAGGAGGGCGTAGATCACGCCGGCCCCCACGTCGGTCCCACCCGCTCCCGGGGAGTAGGGACCGCCGAACCCTTCCGGGACGGCCCAGATGAGCAGGCTGAGCACTACCCCTCCGACGTAGGCAACCTTCCGGAGCAACCCGGCGACGAGCGCGATTCCGAGCGCGAGCTCGAGGATCCCGACGGTGTACACGATCAGGGACGGGTTCGCGTTCGCCTGCGTGACCCAGAAGGAGTACCATCCGGAGAGCCAGCTCGGGGAGTTCCCGGCCGCAGTTTGGACGGCGGTAGGGAAGCTGTTGACGAACCCGGAGGTGAACTTGAGTGCCCCGTCGACGAGCCACACGAGGCCGAACGCGATTCGAAACAGGCTCTTCAGGCTGCGAACGTTGCGGGCCCACCAGTTCTCGGCGCCGGGTCCGGTCGTGCGTGATTCGACCATGTTGATCCCTGGAACGGGAGAAACCCGGACCCTCAGAAAAAGGCACGCAGAGTTCCCAAGGGTGATTCCCATCGCTGAGAAGGGGAGCGATGGCCCGGTCGCACCTTAAGTCGAAGGGGCGTACTCCGTGACTCCCGAGGCCGGAGCGTGTCGGAGGAACCGTTGCGGGAGGGAGAGGCGGTCCTCCTGTGGCACTCGGAAACGGATGCACTGCTGTTGCCGCTCCGGAGCGGCCCCCACGCGGTTCCGGGCCGTGGCGTGGTCGACCTCGGGGGCATGATCGGCAAGCCCCCGGGAGAGGTTTACCGCTGGGCCGGAACGAGCTTTCGGGTTCTCCGGCCCTCGCTCGGCGACCGGCTCGCTGCCCTCCGTCGGAAGGCCCAGATCATCACTCCCAAGGATGCGGTGAAGATGCTGTTCCTGGCGGGGGTCTCGCCGGGGGCTCACGTCGCCGAGGCCGGGAGCGGGAGCGGTTGGCTCACCGTGGTACTCGCAAGCTGCGTCGGGGATGCGGGCCGAGTGAATTCGTACGACCGGCGGCCGGAGTTCCTCGACTTCGCGCGGGCGAATGTGCACGATGCCGGCTACGGCGAGCGGGTCCGGTTCGAGGAGCGTGACGTGGTGGCCTCCGGGTTCGGTGAGACCGGGCTCGATGCCATTCTCCTCGACCTCCCCGAACCGTGGGAGGTGCTAGCGGCCTGTCGAGACGCCCTCCGGGTGGGGGGCGGCCTAGCGACGTACACCCCTACCTACAACCAGCTCGAGCGCACGGTCCGTTCGCTCCGCGAGGCCGGCTTCCGCCACATCGTCAGTGAGGAGCTCCTGCTCCGCACGCTCGAGGTGGGCGAAGGCGGCACACGGCCTGCGTTCGAGATGCTCGGCCACACGGGATTCATCACCGGGGCACGCTGGATGGGACCACCATGGTAAACACCGCGCTCTCCGTCGGGGGTCTCGCGGGTGTGCTCCTTTCGGGGGGATTCATCTACTGGCAGATCGGACGGTACGCCGCCCCTCAGGTTCCCGAGACGCTCTTCGAGGAACGGCGGCTCTTCATCGCCTACGCGGTCGGCCTCTTCGTCGGAGCGCCGCTCATCCTGCCGTTCCTGTTCTACCTCTCCGCGCTCCGTAACGGAGCGCTCGACGTCGCACTGCTCGACCTCTTCCTCCTGCTCGCTGGTACGGAGGCGGCGGCGTACCTGACTCGGCGAGCCAGGTACTTCGGTCGGGATGCGGCGGGCCCGTTCTACGCGCTCAGCCTGCGCGCGGGCGCGGCGGGCATTCTCACGGTCGCGCTCGTGACCGGCGCCTTCAGTCCTTCCGCACCGCAGCTCGCCGAGATTCCTGTCGTGTTTGCCCAAGCCGTCGCGATCATCGCGGTCTCGACCGCCGCCGGGTACCTCGCGATCCGGCTACCCGACCGGCGCGGGCTCCTCGCGGGGTCGCCGATCGGCGCGGCGCTGTTCGCGGTCTTCGGCTACGCCCTCATCGGCGGAGCGGAGGTGCTCGACCCGGCGACCGGCTTCGCTTCGGCCGCCCTCGCCGTCGCCGGGAGCACCTGGGTGATCTTCCGCCTCCGGGACACGGTCCTCGGCCGGATCCCCCCGCCCTCCGGGGTCGTTCCGAAAACGGCGAGCCCCTCCGCGTACGGGCGGCTTGAGCGGCGTAGCGAGCCCGAATAGGGACCACCTCGCGCGACGGAAAGCGGTTTGACCCTCGCGCGGGTCCCCGAACGGCAGGCTCGACTGGGTGCCTACCGTTCCGGAGGGATGCCTTCCGGCGCCGAAGCGCGCGGCCGACCGCACCCACCATGTCGGAACGGCCGCGCGCCACCGGGAGTACACGCCCTCGCCCGCCGAGGCGAGGCCGTCGCCCCGCGGGCGCCGCCAAGGCCGAACTTGAACGGCGTCGTCCGCGTAAGGAGCGGCTCACCGAGCTCTCGAGCGCGCTCCAGTGGGTCCGCCCTGCCTCCGAGGCTCCGACGCCGCCGCCGCGGGTGCCGTTCCGCCGGCTTCACATTCTGATGGTCGGCTGGGAGTTCCCGCCCACCCACTCCGGCGGTCTCGGGGTCCACTCGTACGAGCTTGTGAGTGAGCTCTCGCGGATGGGGCACCGCGTGACGTTCCTCCTCCCCTTCCCCGGCGAGTACACCTCCGTTCCGGGGGTCGAGATCCTGTGGCCCGGCTCGCGCGGGCGGCGGGGAGGAGGGCCGGAAACTGTGCGGTTCCACGCCTACGATCGGCCGCTCTCGCGGGAGAGCGGGTTCCTCGAATCGGTCGAGTCGTTCACCGAGTGGGTCGCACGGTTCCGACCGTCGGCCGCGGTCGACGTGGTGCACGTACACGATTGGTTCGGGACGGAGGGAGGATCGCGTCTTGCGCACCGGCTTCGCCGACCGCTCGTGCTCACCATCCATTCCACCGAGTACGACCGGAGCCTGGGCCACCCCTGGGCCGACATCCTCGCTCGCGAGGCGCTCGGCCTTCGGGAAGCGGACCGGGTGATCGCGGTGAGCAAGCACCTCAAACAACAGCTCGTCGATCGGTACGGCGTCGCCGCGGACCGGGTCCGCGTGATCTACAACGCCGTCCGGCCGCCGGAACGGGTCGCGCGGATCTCGCCGGAGCGGCCGACCGTGCTCTACCTCGGGCGGCTCGCGGCGATGAAAGGGGTCGACACCTTCCTGCGGGCCGCGGCCCGCGCGACGCCGCAACTCCCGAACGCGCTGTTCGTCGTGGCGGGGGAAGGCCCCGAGTACCCCCGGCTCCTCGCGCTCGCGGCCCACCTCGGGATCGCCGACCGCACGTTGTTCCTCGGCAAGGTGACGGACGAGGAGCGGACCGCCCTCCTCGCCCGCGCGGACGTGTTCGTGCTCCCGAGCGTGGTGGAGCCGTTCGGCATCGCCGCGCTCGAGGCGATGGCCTCGGGGGTCCCCACGATCCTGTCGAAGACGAGCGGCGTCGCGGAGGTGGCGGACCACGCCTTCGCCGTCGATTTCTGGGACATCGACGAGTTCGCAAGCCGCATCGCGGAGCTCCTGAGCTACCCGGCGCTCCGGCGCACCATGGGGGACCTCGGCCGGGAGGAGGCGATGCGCACCGGCTGGGCGGAGCGGGCGTTTGAGACGGTGGGCGTCTACCTCGAGGTGCTCGGGGTCTACCGGGCGGGCGCGGGCCGGTGAAGATCGTCTTCTACGCCCACCTGCACCAGCCGTGGCGGCTCGCCCGGTTCCGCTACCTCGACCTCGGGAGCGGCCGCTCCTACTTCGACGTCGACCGGAACCTCTCCATCTTCCGGCGCATCGCGGAGCAGTGCTACCGGCCGGCGATGGGCCGGCTCAAGGAGTCGCTCGACCGGCACCCGGAGTTCCGCTTCTCCCTCTCGGTGACCGGCACCTGGATCGAGCAGGCGCGGGAGGCCGCCCCCGACCTCCTGCCGCTCCTGCGTAGCCTGGTCGAGACCGGGCGGGTCTCCATCCTCGCGGAGACGTACTACCATTCGCTCGCCTTTCTCCTGCCTCCGCCCGAGCTCGAGGAGGAGGTGGCGCTCCACGGTAGGCTCGTCGCCGAGACGCTCGGGGCGAAGCCGGTCGCGCTCCGGATGACGGAGCTCGCCTACTCCGACGAGCTCGCGAAGTTCGCGGCGCAGCATGGCTACCGCGGGATGCTCGCCGAAGGGTGGGAGGGGGTGCTCGGCGGCCGGCCGCCCACCCACCGGTACACCTCGAGCGTCGCGCCCGGGCTCTCGGTCCTGCTCCGGCACTACCGCCTGAGCGACGACGTCGGCTTCCGATTCTCCTCGAAGAGCTGGAACGAGTACCCGTTGACGAGCGAGAAGTACGCCCACTGGATCGCCTCGACGCCGGGGGAGCTCGTCGGGGTGTTCCTCGACTTCGAGACGTTCGGCGAGCACCACCCGGCCTCGACCGGGATCCTCGAGTTCCTCTCCGCGCTACCTGCGGCGGCCGCGCGGGAGCACGGCCTCGGCTGGGCCACGGTCGAGGAGGCGCTCGAGACGCCGTCCGCCGGATCGTTCTCGGCGCCGGTCACCCTCACCTGGGCGGACCAGAACCGGGACTTGGGCGCGTGGCTCGGGAACGACCTGCAGCGCTCGGCGTTCGAGGCCGCGAAGAAGGCGGGGCTCCTCGTACGACGGACGGGGGACCCCGAGCTCCTCACCCAGTGGAGGAAGCTCCTCACCTCCGACCACTTCTACTACATGTACCTCGGAGGCCACGGAGCGGACCTCGGCGTCCACCAGTACTTCAGCTCCTACGGGAGCCCCTACGACGCCTACGCGAACTACATGAACGCGCTCACGGACCTTCGGGACCGGGCGCTCGAAAAGCTACGCTAGGCCTAAGAAAAAAGGAAAGAGGCGGCCGGTTGCCCGGCCGCCCGAAAGGTTGCCCGCTTCTAAGGCGGCATGGCGTACGCCGGGACCTGGAGCATCAGCAGCAAGATCACGAGGATCAGGATGATGATGAGCCAGCCGTTGAACCGGCGGTCCGCGACGATATACGTGTACTCTTCGGGCTTCGTATCGGCCGAAGGCTTGAGCCCGAAGTGCATCCGGAAGCCGGCGCCCGCGATGAAGATGGCCGCGCCGAGGACGGCGAGCACCTTACCGACGAGCGTTCCCGTGTAGGCACCGCTCAGGTAGTTTATCCCGCAGTTGGTTGGCGGGGTCGTCTGGTAGCAGTTCCCAGGCTGGGTAGTGGCGACGACCATGATCAGCGCGCCCACCACGAACAGCGCGAACCCCACGAGCCGGAGCACGTTCGCCCCGGTCCCGGAGGTCTCGAACTTGTGCATCATCTGCATCGGGTTGTGCTGCTGTCCCTGCCCCGGTGGAGGATTCCAGCCCTGCGCGGGTGGGGTAGGACCCCAGTTCGGCGGTGGTTGGTTCTGGCCCCAGGCGGGGGGCGGTGCGGGAGGTGGGGTGGCGCCCATAGGCACGCCACCCGGGGACCAGAGAGTTAAACCTGTCGGTGACTCTGAATCCGGGGTTCCGGGGGTGCTTAGGCCGCGGGAGCGGCCGCCGAGCGCACTGCCCACGATTCGACCCCTTCCGGGCAGAAGGCGAAGTCGACCGTCCGGCCCCCGCTCCGGGTGACCGCCTTCGCCACCTCCTGGCGTCGTTGGAAGTCGCAGAAGAGGAGAAGGTACCCTCCACCCCCCGCGCCGGTGAGCTTCCCGCCGAGAGCTCCGGCCTCCCGGGCCCGGGCGTAGAGGGCGTCGATCTCGGGGTTCGTCACCCCTTCCGTGAACTGCTTCTTCGCTTCCCAGCTGCGGTGGAGGAGCTCCCCCATCGCGTCGAGGTCCCCCGTGAGGAGCGCCTTCTTCATGTCGAAGGCGAGGTGCTTCGCGGCGTCGAGCCCCTCGAGGGTCTCGCTCCTCCGGTCGCGGTAGGCGCGCGTCTGGCTCTCGATGATCGTTCCCGACAGGCGAGTCGTACCGGTAAAGCAGAGCATCAGGCGGTAGGCGAGCTCGTTCCTCACCTCGGCGTCGATCCGCAGCCGGTTCACGACCGTGCCCTCCTTCGTGAACTCCATGAAGTTGAAGCCGCCGAACGCCGCGGCGTACTGGTCCTGCCGGCCGCCCGGATCACCAAGTTCGACCCGCTCGATCCGGTAGGCGAGCTCGGCGAGCTCGTAGAGGGTCATCGGCACCTTGAGGTACCGCCCGAACAGGCTCGTGAGCGCCACGGTGAGCGTCGAGGAGCTCCCGAGCCCCGTGCGGGGCGGCGCGTCCGAGTGGAGGAACACCTCGACCTCCTGGTCGGTGCGGTGGAAGTGCTTCAGCACCGCTTTGACGAGGTCGAGCTCGCCGTTGAAGACGAGCTCCTGCGGGGTGCGGAAGGTGGCGTCGAGGTCGAAATCGAGCGACCGTACCCGTGCCGCGCCGCTGCCCGACTCGGCGCGCAACGTCGCGTAGGCGAACTTGTCGATCGCGGCGTTGAGCACCGCCCCCCCGCGCTCCTCCGGGTACGGACTCACGTCCGTGCCGCCCCCCGCGAACGAGATCCGGAGCGGGGCTTTCGCCCGGAGGATCTCCATCGACGGCCGCGCAACGAATCAATATCTTGATAAGAGTGCCGCTTTCCGGTCGCGGGATGGCGGAGGAGCGGGACAATTCCGGGAGCCGAAGGCTCCGCGTCTTCCTCCGGACCCACCGGTTCCTCCTCGCCGTGCTGATCCTCGCCGCGGGGGCGCTCCTGAGCGCGCTCGCGATCGGTTACTTCACCCCGCTCGGCTCCGCCCAGCCGTTCACCACGATCAACGGGATAACGAACCAGCCCAACGGGGCGAACTACAACCTCCTGTTCGTCATCGTCGGCCCCATCGTCGCGATCATCGGCGCCTACTTCGTGGGCGCCTACGTCATCGCCCGCCGGAAGTTCGAGCACCTGATGCAGACGCGGAGCAAGGCGGAGTTCCTGCGGAACATCCCCGAGCTCGAACAGCTACTCTGGGAGCTCACCCCCCTCGACGAGGAGCGGTACTTCGAAAAGCGGGTCGAGCTCCGGGTCCGCCGGTAGCCGACAGCCTCCTAGATTCCTACGGTCGCCCCGGAAGCGGGGTGCCTCAAGTAGTTCGGCCCGGTCGGCCGGCGATGGCGGCGGCCGGTGGGCTCGACCGGATCCGGGAGTTCCGGTTCCGCCTCCTCCAGAAGCCCGAGGAGTTCCGCTCCGCCGAGGAGCTCGAGCGTCAGGCGATGGGCGGCGGCGACGAGCTCCCCGTGCCGGTGAGCGTCCTTCGCTCTGCCCAGGATCACGGCGGTCTCGTCTTCGGTGCGTTCGCGGACATCTATCTCGCCGGGGTGGGCGCGGACCTTCTGGGGTGGGACGGGAGCGAGCTTTACCGTTACGCCGTGCTCACCGCGGTCCGGCCCGAGTACCAGAACCACCGCCTAGGCTACCGGCTCATGGCGTTTCGGCGCGAGGAGGCGCTGAAGCAGGGGCTCGCGGCGCTCCGCTGGACGCTCGACCCGCTCCGCAGCCGCGCCGCCCGCCTTTCGATCCACCTCCTCGGGGCCCGCGTCGAGCGGTACCTCCCGCACTACTTCGGACGGCTCGGCTGGGCGGAAGAGGAGGGGATCGACACCGATCGGTTGCGGCTTCGCTGGGGACTCGCCGACCCGTCGACGGAGGCCCGGTTGGCGGGACGGCTCTCCTCGGCCGAGGAGGACCGGGCCCGGTGGGCCGAGGCCCGCGCGATGCTCACTACCGAGGAGGCGGAGACCGGCCTACGGGTGCCGACCGAGGTGAGGGAGCCGAGCGGCGCCACCGCCCACCTCGAGATCCCGTTCGACTTCACGGCCTTGCGGGAGCACGACCCGACCTCCCTCCGTCGCTGGCGGTCGGCGGTGCGCGATGCGTTCCGCGCCGCGGGCGACCTCGGCTACGAGGTGGAGGATTTCGTGGTCCTTCCCCTCGAGCACGAACGGCGCAGCTTCTACCTCCTGCGCCGCAAGACGACCCCCGCCGAGCCCTCTCCGCCCGCGGGCCGGCCGTAAGTAGGGGACGCGCGCTAGCTGGGCATGGCGGCGGCCGGCGCAGGCTCGCGTCGGAGCCGCACGCTCCTGCTGCTGATCCTCCTGAGCGTCGGCTTCGGGGTCATCGCGGCGCTCATCGCCTCCCCGAGCGAAAGTTCGCCCCACCCGGGCACGTACAGCTACACGCCCGTCCCCGCGGTCATCTTCGTCGACCTCCTCGCGGTCGGCGTCCCGCTGCTCGTGGTGGTTTGGATCGTGCGACTCATCACTCT
>JAKIWH010000032.1:7254-7670 GCA_022750125.1 Thermoplasmata archaeon | reverse complement strand
GAGAAGGGAACGAGCCTCCCCGCGAGCTACGCCCTCCTCACGTTCATGATCGTCGTCGCCATCGTGGTCGGGATTCTCTCGCTCGGAGGTCTCCTCCACCAGGCGGCGTGGCCGGGTCAGGCTACGCCGGGCGCTCCGACGAACAGCACCACCCAGAGCGGTGGCGGATCCAACCAAACGGGATCCAACGCCTCTTCTAACGGGACGCTCCCGCTCCACCCCCTCTCCTTCCCGGGCTGGGTCCCGATCGTCCTCGCGGTCGTCGGTGTAGGGGTGGCCGTGGCGGTCCTCGCGGTCTACCTCGCAGCAACCCGGGCGAACCCCACCTCGGGCTCGGAGGCCGCCCGCGCGGCGGTTCGGGAGGAGGTCTCCGACGCGCTCGCCCGGCTCGCGGCGAGCGATTCGCAGGACCCCCG
>JAKIWH010000032.1:4495-7244 GCA_022750125.1 Thermoplasmata archaeon | reverse complement strand
CTACGCGCGACTTCTGCTTCGGCTTCGTCCGAGCCTTGCCGCGACCGAGGTGCTCACCGCCCGCGAGATCGAGCAGGCGCTCGTCGATCGGTGGCAGGTCCGGACGGTCCCGGCAGAAAGGCTGACCCGGCTCTTCGAGGAGGCACGCTACTCAACGCGACCCCTCCCAGCGGACGCGGTGGCCACCACCCGGAACGCCCTCGAGCAGATCCTCGAAGATCTCGGGGGAGGGCACACCCCCGTGCAGCACCGGGCCGATATGCTGACGAAAGCGGGGCATTAGGGAAATCGCCTTCCATAGGGAGGCCCTTCGGTGGTCACCCCTGCGGGAGGACCGATGCCCGAGTTTCCGCTCTCGTTCGAGGACGAGGAAGGCCCGGCGGGGCTCGCATTCGCCTCGGGTGGCCCTCCCGCGAGAGCAGCTCCCCGGCGGGTTAGGAGCTCCTTCTCGGCGGTCGTACTGCTGTTCACCTTCACCCTAGGCGTCGGGGTTGCCGCGAGCTACCTTGCCCCGGGTCTCTCCGGGGAACCCTCGAGCCCGTTCGGTGCCGGGAGCGCGCCGCTCCCTAGCAATTCAACCCTCCTCCCCCTCCCGCCGAACATCACGAACCCCGCCAACCAGACCCACGGCCAGAACGGCTCCTCCGGGCAGCACTACCCTGGGAACGGCACCAACAGTTCGAACCTCACGGGCGGACATGGTACGAATGGGACCAACGGCTCGAGCCCGGGGCACCAGAACAACACCACGGGCAACAGCTCGACAGGCGGCAACACCACGAACAGCACCTCGAACCGGTCGGCCTCGCACCACCCACTCGCCCCCCGCAAGGTGGCGGTCTACCGGTTGCCCTGGTTCCCGTGGCAGCCGGAGCTCCTCATCGGTATCGCCGCCTTCACCTCCATCGGGACGCTGCTCGCGCTCGTCCTGCTCGACTCGATCCGGCCTCCCTCCGCCTCGGCGCTCGATCCGTGGCGATTCGAGCTCCGGCCACGCCGACCGGTCGGCCCATCGGACGATCCTCGCCGCGCGGTAGGCGAGGCCGCCCGTAGGCTCGAAGTAGCGCTGGGTCCCGAGGGCGTCCTCCTCGCGAAGGAGGAGGTGAGAGCCCGCATCTTCGAACTGTACGCGGCGCTCCTCAGCGCGGTCGCCCCGGCGCTCGGCGAGCTCCGGGCGAGGACTCCGAGGGAGGTGGAGTGGCTCGCCGTCCGGTACCTCGGGGTGACCCCGCAGACCGCCCGCTCCCTGACGGGGCTCTTCGAGGAGGCCCGGTACTCTTCGCACGTCATCCGGCCCGAAGCGCTTCCCTCCGCCCGGCTCGCCCTCCTCGAGCTGCTCCGCGACCTCAAGTGGTTCTCGGAGCGGTAGTGCGAGCTCGGCCCATCGCTCTCCTCCTCGCCGTCGTCGCCGCCCTCGCCGGGACCTGGGCGTTCTTCTCGAGCTCCAACCTCTCCACAGCGATCCCGCTCGCGGCCCTCGGGGTGGCCGCGGCCTCCGGCCTCGCGATCGTGGTGCTCGCCGGAGAGACTCGATTCTTCCCGACGGAGAGCGCCCCGCGCGCCCAGTACGTGCCGGTGGCGCTCCGCGACGCGTTCCGGACGGGCGCGCTCGGTCGCGCGACGATCATAGCGACGCTGCGGGGCCTCGACCACGCGTTCGGGGCGGCGCGGGAGCCTATGAGCGCCGAGGAGGAGGAGCGACTCATCGGCGCCTCGAGCGAGGTGTTTCTAGGCTGGGTCGAAGAGCAGCTGGTCCGCCTCGAGGCGGGCACGTGACCGGAAGCTCGGCAGCCCCTCCGCGCGTCGCGTGGACCGGACGGGCGTTCCTGCTCGTCGCGGCAGGTGCGGCGCTCGGTCTTCTCGCGGTCGCGATCCGCTCCCCCCTCCCGTTGTTCCTGGGAGTCCCGCTCCTGCTCGCTCCCATCAGCTCGGGCCTCTTTCTTCCGAGAGAGGGGTTGCGGGCAAGGATCGAGTGGGGCGAGACGGGTACCGGACGCACGGTGCAGGTGACCGGTCGACTTCTCCTCGACCCGCCGGTTTCAGCTTCCCAACTCTACCCGAGGTTCGACTGGCCCGAGCCGCTTCGCCCTGCGGCGCCGCCCACGCTCGCTCCCGTGGGGGCGGAGCTCCGGTTCGCGGCGGAGATGGACGTGCCGTTCCCGTGCGTGGTGGAGCTCGGGCTGCCCCAGCTCCTTTGGCGGGATCCCCTCGGGCTCGTCGAGCTGCCTGTCACCGTCGAAGGAGCGACGCTTCCCGTGGAGCGGTACCCTCCCGAGCTCCACCGGTTGGGCACGGTGAACCTTCGTCGAACGACGACGCTGCCGGGGGAGATCCGGTCGACCGCGATCGGGGGTACGGGCGATTTCTACGCGGCACGTCCCGCGGCCTCGACCGACACCGTGCGCAGGATCAACTGGCGCGCTACGGCCCGCGCGGGCTCGCTCATCGCGAACGATTACCGGCTCGAACGGACGGGCGACCTCTTCATCCTCGTAGACGCGCGACCCACCTCCTCGGGGCCGGCGCGGGATGCGCTCCTCCTCGCGCTCTCGCGGGCGGCGGCGGTGGGCGTGGCCGCGGGGTTCCTCGACGCGAAGAGCCGCGTAGGGGTCGGCGTGTTTGGGGAGTTCCTCGACGCGGTGCCGCTCGGGACCGGACGGCGCCAGCGGTACCGCATCCGCCAGTTGCTGCGCGAGTCGAAGCTCGCCGAGAACCCGGGCCCCGCCGAGCGGCTCGCCATCTCGATGCG
>JAKIWH010000032.1:0-4485 GCA_022750125.1 Thermoplasmata archaeon | reverse complement strand
TCGGTGAGTTCCTGGAAGCGGTACCGCTCGGGACCGGTCGACGGCAGCGGTTCCGGATCCGGCGGCTGCTCCGCTCCGCCGTCGTCCCCCTCGAGAGCGGTCCGGGCGAACGCCTCGCCGTCTCCATGCGCCAGTACTTTCCCCCGGGGGTTCTCACGCTGCTCCTGAGCCCGATGGCCGAGGAGGAGCAGCTGCTCCTCCTCCCGCACCTCCGGCGACGGGGCTACCCCGTGATCGTCGTGAGCCCCTCTCCCGTGCCCCTCCTCATCCCGCCCGAGGCGACGCGGCGGGAGGACCGGCTTGCCCGGCGCCTCATGAACCTCGATCGGCGGAGGAGGATCGCCGAGGTGTGGAAAGAGGCGCCCACGGTCGACTGGACCGACTACTGGGCGCTCGGCCAGCTCGTCGCGCTCCTTCGTCACCCCTCTCGCCGCGGGGGGGCGTCGTGAGCGGACCGATGACCGAGCTCGAGACGCGGCCAGCGCCGGTTCCCCGCTTCCGACCGGAGTCGGTCGCCCTCCTCCTCCTGGTCGCCTCCGGCCTCGCCCTCGGACTCAACGCCTCGCTGGGACCGCTCGTAGGACTCGCGCTCCCCTCGGCCGGAATCGGCGGTGGAGTCCTCCTGCGCAGGTACCTGCCCGCTCAGGGTCGGACCCTCTCCGCGATCCCGATCCTCGTAGGGATCGGAACGGTGTGCGCCCTCGACCCGATCGGCGTGGTTGGGGAGCTCCTCGCGGGGGCCGCGGGCCTCGCCCTGCTCCTCTGGCTCGCGAGCGAGCCGTTCCCGAGGGGCCGCTGGCGGGACGCGGCGGGCGCGCTCGTCGTGCCTTCGCTCGCGGTCCTCGTCGGGGTGGTCGCGAGCGTCGCGCTACCGGGGGCACCGAACGCCTTCGGGGCCGCGGCGGGGCTCCTCGTAGCGGAGATCCTGTTCGTCGCCTGGCTCTACGCGCACCCCGCGGAGCTCGCCGACGCGGGCCGTTCCGTCCCCGCGTCATCCATTTGAGCGGGCGCGGCTCTAGCTCCTCGGGCCGCGCAAGCGGTACCCGGTCCCCGACGAAGGGTCCCTCTTGACCTCCGCGGGCGTGACGCCCGCACGGGATGAAGTGAGGACAACCCCGGGGCCCGATACCCCCGGCCGGGGTCAGGACGCCGAGAGGGCCGGATGGCCTCCTCTGACGCGATCCGTTACGGCCGGGGCACAGTTTCCTTCCCGCGCACCCATCAGGGCTCAAATACGGGCACGGGCCTCGCGCGGCCGGTCGGGCCGTTGAACGGAGCGGAGGTGCGCGATCGCATGGCCGCGGTGCGCGCGGCCGTGCACCGCGCCGTCGTCGGGCGCGAGCGGGCGATCGACCTCATCTCGACGGGGCTCCTCGCGGACGGCCACCTTCTCCTCGAGGACCTGCCGGGACTCGGGAAGACGCTCCTTGCGAAGTCGTTCGCCCAGGCGCTCGGGTTGAGCTTCTCGCGGGTGCAGTTCACGGCGGACCTCCTCCCGCACGACATCACGGGCGGCGAGGTGTTCGACGCCCGCACGCAAGCGTTCAACTTCCGACCCGGACCGCTCTTCGCACACGTCGTGCTCGCGGACGAGATCAACCGCGCTCCCCCGAAGGTGCAGTCGGCGCTTCTCGAGGCGATGCAGGAGTTCCAGGTGACGAGCGAAGGGGGGACGCACCCGCTCGAGCGGCCGTTCCTCGTGCTCGCCACGCAGAACCCGATCGAGCTCGAGGGGACCTACCCGCTCCCCGAGGCGCAGGTCGACCGGTTCCTGATGCGGATCTCGATCGGATATCCGACCGCGACCGAGGAGCAGGAGATCCTGAGGCGACGGAGGGAGCGGAAGGAGGACGTGGCGACCGTCCCGCAGGTGCTGAGCCTCGAGGAGGTGCGCTCCATGCAGCGATCGGTCGAGGAGGTGGAGATCGACCCCTCGCTCGAGGAGTACTCGGTGAGCCTCGTTGCGGCGACCCGGGTCGACGCCCGTGCGGAGGTCGGTTCCTCCCCTCGCGGGTCGCTCGCCCTCCTCAAACTCTCCCGAGCGCGGGCGCTCCTCGAGGGACGGGACTTCGTCATCCCGGACGATGTGAAGAGCGTGGCCATACCGGCGCTCGCTCACCGGATCATCGTGAAGCCCGAGCCCTGGATCCGGGGAGTCCGGGGCGAGCACATTCTCCGGAGCGCGCTCGAGCGTGTCCCCGTGCCGAAGACGGGGAATCTGTCGGCCGACTCCACGGGCGGGCGGCCCGCCAACGCAACCGGATGAACTGCGGGTGCGAATTCGTTCGGGCTCGCGCTACGTGCGCTCCCGCTCCGAACTGGTAGCGCTCCGCCGGGCGGTTCCCAGCACGGCGGTGACCGGCAGGCGCACCCCGCGCCCGGCTTGAAACTCCGAAAGGCGCTCGAACACTCCCGCCCGGACACGTTCCCTGTCCTCGGTCGCGAGGGCGAGTAGCCCCGCCCGCGTCCGCGCCGAGCCCTCGAGGAACATCCGCCAGTACTCCTCGGGAGAACCTATCTCGGCCGAGCCGGACACGGTGCGCTCGCTGGGCGAATCGAACCCGCTCTCTTCGAACGCTCGGCGGAGCGCGCCGGTCTCTGCGAAAGCGAAGAACCCAGGAGCAGGGGGGAGCCGCGGGGCCAGGTGGAGCGACTCGAGGACCTCGGGAATCAGCCGAAGCCCGATCGCGTTCGCGCCCCAGATCGTGAGAGCCACACGCCCTCCGGGCGCGAGCACGCGGAACGCCTCCGCGATGGCGCGCCGGGGGTCCGAGAAGTGCAGCAGACCGAAGTTCGACACAACCGCCTCGAACTTTCCGTCCCGGAACGGGAGTTTCTCGGAGCGGCCCGCGACCCAGTCCCGGACACCCAAGGTGATCGTTCGCGCCCTGAGTAGCATCGCGCGAGATAGGTCGACGCCGGTCACCGCCGCTCCCCGCGCGTGCGCCTCGCGGGTGACCGTGCCCGGGCCGCAGGCGAGGTCGAGGAGACGGGTTCCGGGTCCGAGGTGAACTCCGTCCAGGAGGGCCGGGACCGTGAACCGAACCATCGTGGGGAACAGCTCCGCATACACCGAGGCGACGGCAGGGTCGCTCCAGGCGTCCCTCTCGAGCTTCGCAAACCCCACGCCTCCCTCACCCAAAGCACTCACTTGAGCACCGCAGCCCCGACGGGACGGTGAAACCTTTTCAGCCCGCACCCGGTCGCCCAGCCGTGCCGAGCGAACCCCCGCTCATCCTCATCGCAGACCCGGTGGATGCGACCGCCGCGCAGCAGCTCACCCGGGGCAACTGCCGGGTGGTGGACGCGAGCGCGGGAGGCGCCGCCCTCGAGGCCCACCTCGCCGAGGCGTGGGGGCTCATCGTCCGGAGCCGGACGAAGGTCACGGCGGAGCTGCTCGGCCGCGCGCCCCACCTGCGCGTGATAGCCCGGGCCGGCGTCGGCGTGGACAATATCGACGTGCCCGAGGCGACCCGCCGCAGGATCCGCGTGGTGAACGCGCCAACCGCCGCGACCCAGAGCGTGGCGGAGCTCACGGTCGCGCTCATGCTGCTCCTCGTCCGTGGGCTCTACGGACCGATCCACGCGACCAAATCCGGGAGCTGGAACCGGAGCACCCACGGCCACGAGCTCGCGGGCCGCACGGTCGGGTTCGTCGGCTACGGACGGATCGCACGGGAGACCCGCAACCGGCTCCGGAACTTCGGCGTCACGGTGCTCGCCCACGACCCGTTCCTCCCGAGCTCGCCGGACGGCACGGCGCTCCTTTCCCTCCACGAGCTACTCTCTCGTTCGGAGATCGTGAGCATCCACGCCGCGCTCACCCGCGAGAACACCCACCTCCTGAACGCGGACCGGATCGGACGCATGCCGCGCGGTTCCTACCTCATCAACGTCGCGCGGGGCGCGCTCGTCGACGAGGTCGCGCTCCTCGCGGCGCTCGAATCGGGCCACCTCGCGGGGGCTGCGCTCGACGTCTTTGAAGTGGAGCCGCCGACGCGCACCGCGCTTCTCGAGCACCCGCACGTCCTCCCGACGCCCCACCTCGGCGCCTCGACCGTCGAGGCGCAGGCCCGGGCCGGGATGCACGTGGCGGAGGAGCTCCTGCGCGCGCTCCGCCACGAGCCGCTCGAGTACCAGGTGAACCCCGAGGTGAAGGAGTAATGCCGCTCGACCCCGAGACCGCGACGTTCCTGATCGCTGGACCCGTCCGGATCCATCCGCGGGTGCTCCGCGCGATGAGCACCCCCTCGCTCAACCACCGCGGAGAGTACTTTCACGGGATCGTTCAGGAGATCCGCGAGCTCCTGCCGGTGCTGTTCGGCACGCCGGGCCGCCAGGTGGTCCTGTCGGGAAGCGGGACCTCCGGACTCGAGGCGGTCTACTCCTCCCTCCTTCGCAAGGGCGAGCGGACGGTCGCCGTCACGAACGGCAACTTCGGCGAGCGGACCGACGCGCTCTGCCGCCGCTACTGCGACACGGTGA
>JAKIWH010000116.1 GCA_022750125.1 Thermoplasmata archaeon | reverse complement strand
AGGCGACCTCCACGCCCGAAACGCGCTGGACGGGGGACGACTACACCCTCTCCGTCCAGGATTTCGTCCATCCGAACCACGACCTACTCATCCGGGCGATGCGGCTCAAGGCGGCCGAGGGACGCGCGTTTCGGCTCTTCCAGTACCAAGCGCTCAACATCGGGGAAGGTTCGTACATGGAGACCGCGTACCTCGACCCCGAGGAGGCGTCGATCGTCCACTACAAGCGGTCGTGGTACTTCGAGTTCTTCTCCGCCCCGAAGTTCGACGCCGCGGCGTGCGGCGAGCACACGGTCCGCGGCCTGCGCGGCACCTTCGTCGATGCCGAGGACGGCACGCTCTCCGGAAGGCTCATCAGCCACGGGGCTGCGGACAGCGCGCTCCAATGGAACGTGACCGGGGCGGGCGACCGGGAGCAGGTCGTCCGGAGCTTCCTCGCGCTCGGCTCGAAGCGGGAGGATGTCCAGCGGATCCGGCGGTACGTGAAGGAGGGAGACCCCGCAAGGTTCGAGCGTGAGTCCCAGGCGTTCTGGGGGACATGGGTCGCCCGCCACCCGATGCGCACGACGGTCGGGCTTTCCGACAAGGTGCGGACCCTCTACCGCGCGAGCGTGCTCGTGATGAAGCACGTCGCCGGCGCGAACGGGGCGATCATCGCCTCCCCGGATACCCGGTCGCTCGTGGTCGGCGGCGACACGTACAACTACTGCTGGTGGAGGGACGGCGGCTACGTCGCCAAGGCGATGGACGAGGCGGGGCTCTACGAGAACGCCCACCGGTTCCTCACGTTCGCCGCGAGCTGCCAACGTCCGGACGGTTCCTTCCTCCACCGGCACTTCCCGGACGGGGCGATCGGGAGCACCTGGCATCCGCCCCCGTTCCTGCAGATCGACCAGACCGGCACCGTGATCGCCGCGGTCTGGCATCATTTCAAGCGACGGACCGACCTCGAGATGCTGCTCGACCTCTGGCCGATGGTGAAGCAGGCCGCAGCGTTCCTCACGCAGTTCCGCGACATGTCAACGGGGCTTCCGCGGGCGAGCTTCGACCTCTGGGAGGAGCGGGACGCGATCCACACCTACTCCACGGCCGTCGTCATCCACGCGCTCGAGCGTGCCGCGCGGATCGCGATCGAGCTCGGAAAGAACGGCGACCCATGGCGCCAGGCGAGCCACGAGATGCAGGAGGCCGCGCTCCGCAACCTCTGGGATCCCGAGGCGGCCCGATTCGTGCGGAGCATCGCCCCCCGCGACGACCGGCTCGACGCTTCGGTGTTGCTCGCGCTGAAGCTCGGGCTCGTCGACTGGGCGGACCCCAGGGCTCGCCAAACGGTGGAATCGATCGAGAAGCGGCTCTGGAGCCCGCGGGTGGGCGGGCTGGCGCGGTACGAGGGGGACGAGTACTACGGCAAGGAGAACCCGTGGATCATTTGCACACTCTGGCTCGCAGAGGCGCGACTGCTTCTCGGCGAGCGGGAGCGCTGCCGCGAGCTCATCGAATGGGTTGCGGGCCACGCCCTGCCCTCGGGACTCCTCCCCGAACAGCTCGACTCCGAGACCGGAGAGGCGCGGAGCGCCACCCCGCTCACCTGGTCCCACTCGACGTTCGTGGATGTCGTCCACAAGTATCAGCGCTCCTTCACGAGCGCAGGGATGGAGGAGGAGTGAGCCCTCGGCCCCCTCCCACCGCTCGGAGCCAACGATGAACTTCCGCGGTACTCGGACGGCGCCGGGCGCACCGGGGATCGACCCGCGCTGGTCGCACGGCGACAAGGTCGGGGTGGGCACGAGCTACTCCGCGGATTCGAGGGTCTGGTTCACTCTCTGGCGCGGGATCCTCACCGAATGCTACTACCCGATGATCGACCGACCCCAGCTCCGCGACCTCGAGTTCCTGGTCTCGGACGGGGCGGCGCTGTTCCACGAAGAGCGCCGACAGCTCGAGATGGAGGTCCGGCCGATCGCACCGACCGCGCTCGGCTACCATGTGATAGGGCGAGACCCGGACGGTCGCTACTCGATCGAGAAGGAGATCCTCACCGCCCCCCACCTGCCGGTCGTCCTCCAGCAAGTGCAGTTCCACCGTTCCGCCGGAGCCGACGCCCTTCGCCTCTACCTCCTCGCCGCCCCTCATCTCGACGGGGGAGGCGCGGGCAACAACGGCTACGTTGTGCAAATGCCGGGCCGGGAGTTCCTGGCGGCCGAGCACAACGGCATGTGGCTCGCGATTGGGGCCAGCGTGCCCTTCGAGCACCTTTCGGCCGGGTACGTCGGACGGAGCGATCTTTGGACCGACCTTGAGGCGCACCACCGAATGACCTGGGAGTACGACCTTGCGCCCGCCGGCAACGTCGCGCTCGGGGCCGAGATCGACCTCCCCGCCTCGGGGAAGTTCACCTTGGCCCTCGCCTTCGGACGGGGCTTGCCTCACGCGGTCGCCGCGCTGCTACCGGCGCTCACGACTCCGTTCGATGCGCTCCGGCGAAGGTTCCTCGATCAGTGGGCCCGGGCCGCGAAGAAGGGAGCCACCCCTCCCCGCCGTGGGGGAGATCGCGGTGCGTTGTACCGGACCAGCACGAGCCTTCTCCTCGCGCACGAGGACAAGACGTTCCCGGGGGCGTTCATCGCCTCCACGGCGATCCCCTGGGGGAACTCGAAGGGGGACGAGGACCGGGGCGGCTATCACCTCGTGTGGACCCGCGACCTGTGCGAGATCGCGGGTGGGCTCTTCGCGGCGGGGCACGTCGAGAGCGCGCTTCGTACGCTCGTCTACCTCGCCGCGACGCAACGGCCGGACGGCGGGTTCGCGCAGAACTTCTGGTTGAACGGAGACCCGTACTGGAGCGGCGTCCAGCTGGACGAGGTCGCCCTCCCGATCCTGCTCGCGGACCGCCTCGACCGCGCCGGCGCGCTCGAGCAGTTCGACCCGTATCCCGCGGTCGTCGCGGCCGCGAGGTTCCTCGTCGAGCAGGGACCGGTGACCGGGCAGGAACGGTGGGAGGAGACGAGCGGCTACTCCCCCTCGACCCTCGCCGCCCACATCGCGGCGCTCATCGCAGCGGCCCGATTCACGCGCGAACGGGGTGCGGCGGGCAGCGCCCGGTTCCTCGAGGAGTACGCTGATTTTCTCGAGGCGAACCTCGAGCGCTGGACGGTCACGCACTCGGGAACGCTTCTTCCGGGCGTCCCTGTCCACTACGTCCGGATCCTTCCCGCCGACCCGTACGACCCGCACGCGTCGGAGGAGCTCGACTCCGCGACCCTCACGCTCACGAACCAGCCTCCCGGCGGTGAGCCGGTACCTGCCTCCTCGGTGGTGGATTGCGGCGTCCTCGAACTGGTCCGCTACGGACTACGGCGCGCCGACGACGCGATCATCGTTTCGACGCTCAAGGTCATCGATGCGACGCTCAAGGTGGAAACGCCCGCAGGTCCCGTGTGGCGCAGGTACAACGGCGACGGGTACGGCGAGAAGCCCGACGGCACCCCCTACGCGGAGTGGGGAAAGGGCCGGGCGTGGCCGCTCCTCACCGGGGAGCGGGGGACGTACGAGCTCGCAGCGGGCCGGGACCCTGCGCCCTACCTACGGACCCTCGAGCGGATGAGCGCTCCCGCGGGCCTTCTCTCCGAGCAGGTCTGGGACGAACCCGACATGCCGCGGATGCACTTCACCCTCGGTGGTCCGACCGGGAGCGCTCGTCCGCTCCTGTGGGCTCACGCGGAGTACGTGAAACTCCTACGATCCTCGCACGAGCACAAGGTTCTCGACCAGGTGCCGGAGGTGTACGCCCGGTACGCCGCGACCTCCCACCGCGCGAAGACCGTCGACGAGGTGTGGAAGCGAAACCGCCAGCCCCAGAAGCTAGCGAGGGGGGCGCGGCTCCGCATCATCGGCCCCGAGAGGTTCCGGCTCCACTGGTCGCTCAACGGCGGGGGCTGCGCGTCCCTGGCGCCTGGGATGGGTTTGAG
>JAKIWH010000115.1 GCA_022750125.1 Thermoplasmata archaeon | reverse complement strand
GCGTCGGACAGGGGTACGGCGACCTGCGTCCGTTCGACCCGGAGTGGATGGTCCGACGCCTGTTCTCGGAAGGGAGCGTCGCGTGAGCGCTCAGGTCTCGGTGCTCCTGCTGCGACCCAAGGAGGACGGGAACGTGGGGGCGGTCGCCCGGATCGCGCGCAACTTCGGCGCCACCTCCCTCGCGCTCGTCGCGCCGCGGGCGCCTCTCGGCCCCGAGGCGCGCCGTAGGGCGATGGGCGGCCTCGCCATGCTCCGGGCGGCCCCCGTGTTCCCTACGCTCGACGCGGCGATCTCGGAGGCGGACCTCGTCGTAGGAACGACGGACCTCTCCACCGGACGCTCCGCCTCCTACCTACGGCGCTCCGTTTCCCCGGAGCGGTTCGGGGAGTTGTGCCAAGCGCTCGAGGGGCGGGTGGCGCTTCTGTTTGGACCCGAGGATAACGGTCTATCGCGGACCGAGCTCGCGCGGTGCGACCTCCTCGTCCACATCCCGGCCCGGAGGGAGTTCCCAACCCTCAATCTCTCCCACGCCGCGGCGATCGTGCTCTACGCCCTCCATCGCGCCCGGAGCGCGCCGGACGCGGAGAGCACCCCGGAACCAGAGCGGCTCGAGCTCAACGGTCGGGAGAAGGAGATCTTCCTTCGAAGGCTAGCCGAGCTCCTCGCGCGGACGGGCTATCCCGCCCACAAGAGGCGCGGACTCGCGCTCCTCATGCGTCGGGTGCTGGGACGATCCGCCCCCACCGAGGCCGAATACCGGATGCTGCTCGGCCTCCTCAAGAGCATCGAGCGCTTGACGCACCAGCGGGGGGAGTCAGCCTGACCGCCGAGTGGCTCAAAGCCCAGGGGCTAGGGCGAGAGCGGTTCGCCTCCCACCTGCAAAGCTACCTCGTTGAGATCGGCTACCGCTGCGAGGCCGCGGAGCGAGAGGGGGCGACCGAGGTGATCGCGCGCCTCGGTCGGATGAACCCGGCGGTTCCCTCGGGACTTGCGGAGCTCCGTTTCCGTTTCGTGCCCACGAGCGGCGGATCCGCCCTCTTCTGGGAAATGCCGACCGAGCTCGACGCGACCCAACGAGCGTCGGCGGATCGGGTCGCGAAGGAGCTCGAGCAGTACCTGCTCCGGGTCGCGCTCACCGAGAGCCACGGCACCGCGAAGGTCCGCACCGCGCTGGGGGGAAGACCTCCGTGGCACCCAGCGCCGACGGGAGCCGGCTCTTCCGCCGACGGCGCTCCGGCACCGTTATAATACGGACGTACGTCCCCCGCCCGCTTTCCATGAGCAGTTCGATGTACTCCCGCATCGCGACCTCGTTCCGGCTCACGCAGGGAGCCGAAGGGGCGGTGCTCCGCCACGAGCGTCTCCTTACCTGGCGTCGCCAGGCCACCGTAACGCGCCTCGAGCGACCTACCCGCCTGGACCGGGCGCGGGCGATCGGCTGGCGGGCTAAGGGCGGGTACATCCTGCTCCGCGTTCGGGTGCGACGCGGAGGTCAGCGCAAGCGCGCGATCATCGCCGGACGCCGTCCGAAGCACAAGGGGATCGCCCGGATGACCCTAGCGAAGAGCCTCCGCCGCATCGCCGAGGAGCGGGCGCACAAGCATCACCCGAACCTCGAAGTGCTCAACTCGTACTGGGTCGGGGAGGACGGGAAGGAGAAGTTCTACGAAGTGATCCTCGTCGACCCCTCGCACCCCGAGATCGTGTCGGACCCGAAGATCCAGTGGATCACCTCGGGAACGGCACGCGGCCGGGACTACCGCGGGCTCACGAGTGCCGGCCGTACGGGACGCGGACTCCGGTGGAAAGGCAAAGGGGCGGAGCGGATGCGACCTTCCCGGCGCCGGAACCGACGGGACGAGCGCCGCACGCAGGTCAAGGTCATCCCGTAGACCGCGGCTCAGGCGGTCTCGGCGAGCCACTCATCGATGGTGCGCCCTCGCGCCTCGAGTCGGTGTCGCACCCAGGTGCGCAACCCCTCCACGTGGACCACCTCGCCGCGAAGCGCGTTTGCGAGCTCCCGTCGCGTCTCGACGTCGACGTAGAGACGACCGTCCCCGAGCAGGTCGCGCAAGCGGCGGGCGAGGCGTCCGCCCGCAGCATCCCAATCGGTGAGCACGACGACCCGCCGCGCGTGCCCCGCGAGGCTCCCAGCGACGTCGGCGAGGCGTGCGCCGTTGTGAACCACACGGACCGGAGCTCGAATCCCGAGCGCTTCGAGCGACCTCCGGTCCTTCTCCCCCTCCACGAGGAGGACGGTGCCGGGAGCGGAGAACTCCCGTCGGAGCTTCTCCCACAGTTCTGCGAACGCCGGGAACGCCTCCCGCTCCTCGACCGAGCTCCGGCGCGTGACGGTCCTCTCCCTCCGCTCGCTCGTTCCCAGCCCGCAGCAATACCTATAGGCTCCCCTCTCCGTCGTGCGCCGCGCGCATGCCGGACCTCTACGGAAAGCTGCTCGAGTGGCGGAGAGCGGAGGCGGGATCTCGCGGACTCGCCAAGCTCCCCTCCGATTTCCACGTCCTCACGCGGGGCTACCTGGCCGACGCGCGCAAGACGTTCGAGTCGGAGCTACGCGAGAATCCCGGAGGGCGCAAGGGGGAGGTCGCGCGCCAGACGCACCAGCGGGCGAGCCAGCTCGCCCGCGACATCATCGAGTCCCGGATGAGCAAGCTGCTCACGAGCGCCTTCCAGGCCACCGTGGGTGGGAGCCGGGAGCTTGCGAACGCGCTCCCCGAGGAGCGGGATCTGTTCGACCGTCTCGTTGAATCGATGCGTGAGTTCCGCCGGGGATCGGCGCCGTACCTAGAAACCGCCGGGCCCGCGAGTTCGGCGCATCCGGAGCCCGCTGCCGGCGGAAGACCGGTCGTGCCAGCGCCAGGGTCCGAAACCCTATCGGCCGCGGGGCTCCCGGTGGCGGAGTCGCCTCCCGTCGCGTTTGTCCGGATCATGCAGTCCTCCCCTCCGCTCGAGCTCGCCGGCGAGACGATCGAGCTTCGGGCCGAGGATATTCTGACCCTCCCCCCCGAGGTCGCGCGCATCCTGGTCGAGGGGCGTGTCGCGGAGAGGATCCAGGCCGTCGACCCCGCGCCGCACGCCCCGTAGCGTCGCTCGGGAACCTCCTCTCGGTACCGTGCCTACGCTCCCGCGGGCGTGCGGGGGCTCGGGGCCTCGAGCTCGAGGACGTGAAAGTTGTCGAACCCGAGGAGTAGGTTCTTCCCCAGCAGCCTCAACTTGACGCGGGCCGCGTCGTCCGGTGCGGCCTCGATCGCGCGTCCGAGTCGCGCGGGGAGACCCCAGGCGACGAGCGCTTCTCGCTGCGGGCGGAAGGCCCGCTCGACGAGCCCGGCGCGCGCCGCAGCCGCCCGAACCCGGGTGAAGTTGACGAAGCAGGAGAGGTCGGAGCGACCCGGAGCTTCGAGCGGATCCGCGAGCGCCGCGTGGCGCCGGAGGGCTACCAGGGTCCCGTCGCCGGGCGCCGTGCTCCAACGCGCCTCTTTGTCCCCGTAATCGAGGAAGATCGCAGGCCCTGCCTCGAGGTGGTCGGCGACCTCGCGAAGCACTCCTTCCGCTTCCGCGGAGAACTCGAACATCGCGCCCGCCGGGGCAGAGGGCAACGGGGGGGCGGGAATCGGGCGGGTGCAAGGCCGGGACGCGGGGGCGACCCGGCCCCGGTCGACGACGACCCCGAGCTCCTCCCAACCGTCCACGGTCTTCCGTAGCCGCCGCGCCGGAAGGCTATCGAGGAGTTCGTTCGCCACGACGCACCCCACGAACGGTCCGTTGCTACCGAGCGAGGGCGGCGCTGTGAGCTGGATGCCAGCCCGCTCGGCCACCGGGGTGAGCCGCTCGAGCGCGGCCGCAGCGAGCGGGACGGAGCGCTCGACGAGAGCGTACTCCCAGCGGGCACCGTCCGGGCGAGCGTCACCGAGCCGATCGAGGAGCTCCGTAGCGAGCGTCCCGTCCCCTGCACCGAGCTCGACGAACTTGAAT
>JAKIWH010000114.1 GCA_022750125.1 Thermoplasmata archaeon | reverse complement strand
GCATGACCCGGATCGTGCTCTGCATCGTCGGGTCGACGGCCGCCCCCCAGATGATGCGGGCGGTCGGCGAGATCGCCTTCGAGACGACCTCCGCCGCCTTCTGGGCCTCGGAGACGGTCATGTCGGGACCGCCCGTGACGTTGATGAGCGCGCCCGTGGCGCCGGCGATGTCGACCCGGAGGAGCGGGGAGTGGATCGCCTCGAGGACCGCATCCTCCGCGCGGTTCTCGCTCTCCGACTCGCCGATCCCGATCAGGGCGACCCCGCCGCCCTTCATGATCGTGCGGAGGTCGTTGAAGTCCAGGTTCACGAGCCCGGGCTTCGTGATGATCTCGGTGATCCCGCGGATCGCGCGGGAGAGGACGCTGTCGGCGACCTTGAACGCCGTCTGGATCGGGAGGCGCGGGACGAGCTCGAGGAGCCGGTCGTTCGGGATCGTGATCACGGTGTCGACCGCGGAGCGGAGCCGCTCGAGGCCCCACATCGCGTTCTCCATCCGGACGAGTCCCTCGCTCGCGAACGGGAGCGTGCAGACCGCGATGACGAGCGGATTCCCGCCGTTCACCTCGCGGGCCACCTCGGAGACCACGGGTGCGGAACCGGTGCCGGTGCCGCCGCCGAGCCCGAGGGTCACGAACACCATGTCGGCGCCCTGCATGACCTTCTTGAGCTCGTCCTCCGCCTCGTGCGCGGCCTGCTCCCCGACCTGGGGAAGCGCGCCGGCCCCGAGACCCCGGGTGAGCCGCCGGCCGAGGAGGATCTTCCGCGGGGCGTGGATCGCGAGGAGGTGCTGCGCGTCGGTGTTGCAGGCGACCATCTCGGCGCCGACCAATCCGTCGTCGAAGATGCGGTTGATCGTGTTGCAACCGCCTCCGCCGCAGCCGACCACCTTGATGTTCGTCTTGAGCGAGGCGAGCACCGCCTCGAGTTCGGCGTCATCACTCGACGGAGTGGGGGCCGGTTCGGCGGCTTTCTTGCCTTCTTGCGGCAGGTGGGACAGGATTTCTTGAGCTAGGGGGCGCATCGACGGTGCTCCGAGCGCGGGGAGCAGCAACCCCCTTATAAAAGGCGGCCCCGTATTTACGAGGAGAAGCCGTGGAGTACGTCCGCTGGGCTCCGTACTATCGCCGGATCGCGACGGACTTCGGGTTTCCGTGGGAGAACGAGGAGCTCTCGGCGCGGGTCCTCGAAAATCTCCTGCGCCCCGAGTCCCGGTTCCGGACGCCGGAGCGGCTCGCCGGGCACGTGAAGGGCCGACCGGCGGTCGTCGTCGGGCTTGCCCCCGGGGCGACCCTCCCGCCGCTCCATAGCCTCGGCGAGCGCTCCCCCGCGCCGTCCCTCATCGCAGCGGACGGTGCGACCACCCGTTGTGTTCGCGCGGGGCTCGTGCCCGACCTCATCGTCACCGACCTCGACGGGCCGGTGCCCGAGGAGATCTCCGCGAACGCGCGGGGCTCGATGGTGCTCGTCCACGCGCACGGCGACAACCGCGACGCGGTCCAGCGGTGGGTCCCCCAGTTCCCGGGCGCGGTCGGCGGGAGCTGGGCGGGGCCGCCGCGCGGCGGACTCGTCGATTACGGTGGCTTCACGGACGGCGACCGCGCGGCGTTCCTCGCGGCCTCCCTCGGCGCGACCGAGGTGCTGCTCTCGGGGTTCGATTTCGAACGCGTCGACGAGGTCGGCGTCGCCGCGGCGCGAAAGCGCCGGAAGCTCGCGTGGGCGCACGGGCTCCTCTCGATGCTCGCCCGGGAGGGCAACCCGCCGATACGCCTCCTCCACCCGGACGGAGTGCAGGAGCCTTACCCGCCCTCGATCGAGCTCCCGTCCACCCAGTAGACGGTCTCGAGCCCGTTCTCGTACACCGGAACGAACGGCTCGCCCCCGAACCAACCGATCGCCTCCGAGGAGAGCGGCACGGCGAGCCCGTTCGGATCGAGCGCGACCCCTGAGTACATCGTGCCGTCGACCGCGACCGCCGAGATGGGGTAGAGATACGGCGAATGTGGGGAGGGACTCGACTCGAGCTCTTCGAGCGCGAGCGAACGATTCGTCCCCGTGAACAAGGCTGGGGTCGATTGCCAGGTGGCCGGCAGGTGGTCGACCCCGAACAACATCGAGCTCAAGCGGTGGTCGCTCGCGACGGCGGACCCCGGCGGGAGAGCAGCTCCGCTCCACATCCACAGCGCCGCGTCGCCGGTGGTGTAGCCCTCCTGGAATCCCCCAAAATCAACGGGCGGAGGGTAGATGATGGCGGCGTTCGCCGCCAAGAGCACGACGGCTCCCACGCCCACCGCGTAGAGGGCCGGCCGTCCCGCGGTCAGTTCCGCACGAAGCGCAAGGCGGCCGATCCCTATCGCTACGAGAAGCCCGAGCGGGATCACGAGATACTCCGCGTGCCGACCGGGCGGGATCACGCTGCTGCCGAACGCGATCGCGACGAGGGCCGAGAGTCCGAGGGCCGCGAGCCAGGTGAGGAGGAACGGACCCGCCCGCGTGGTCGTGACCATTCGGCGCGAACCTGAGGCGAAACCCACGAACACCATGATCGGTGCGAACCAGAGGAGCGTGCCGGGGGTGACGAACTGGGAGGTTGCGGGGAGCGGGACGAGGAGGAGGAGCGCGAGGCCGCCGGCGGTCCCGCCCCAGAGGGCGAGCATGTCCCTCGCCACCGAGCGGTCGCTCGGGTACCGGACCCATTCCTTCGTGGGGCGAGGCCGCGCGCGTCGCCACCGGAGCAGCAGAGCGACGGCGCCGAAGGCCGCGAGCGCCAGCATGAGCGCGGGTATCGGAGAGGAGGCGAGGACCCCGGGCAATCCTTGGACCAGGACACCACGAAAGTCCGGGGCTGCCTCGAACCAGAAGAGGAGTACACCTGCGGTGAACGTCGCGAGGAACCCGAGCTCTCGGGAAGGGAAGCGTGCGCTCCAAGCCCGCGGCCGCCAGAGTTCGAGGAGGAGAAGTCCCCCGAGCGCGGTGACGAGGAAGAAGTACGACGAGAGGTGGTGCGTCAGGATGAGCGCGGCGCCGGAAAAGGTGAGCGGGAGGTACCAGCGCGCGTCCGACCGGCCTTCGACGAACATCCAGAGCGCCGCCACCGCGAACAGGTCGCCCGGCCCGAGAGGCGCCGGGTGAGCGAGCGAGAAGGCGCGCGGCATCGCGACCGCCGCGAACGCGGCTCCCAGGATCGCGATCGAGTCGACCGGCCAGAGTCGGCGGAACAGCAGGAAGAGGGGAAGCACGGAGAGCGCCGACAGAGCAGGGATCGCGTACACGAGCGCGGCGAACGGACTCGCGCCGAGCGCGCCCGAGGTCCCGCTCAGGAGGACGAACACTCCCGGGAAGTCCGGGTACGCAAACCCCCACCCCGAGTACCCCCCGTCGTACGCCCCGCCGACGGGCAGGTGACCGGTCGAGGAGAGCTGCCCGGCGAGCGCGAAGTACTCCCCCGAGTCCGACCCGAAGGCCACGAAGTTAAGGAGCGGGCTCAGCGCGAGGTAGATCGCAAGGAGCGTCGCGGAGAGCAGGAATAGGAACGACGCGGGGGAGAGGCTCGGCGCGGCGGGGGGAGCGGCACCGAGCGCCGCCCCGACCGTCTTCGCCTCCTCCATCCTCGGTCCCTCCCGAAATTTCGGCCTTAGATATATATAGGGGGCCCAAGTGGGGGCGAAATCAAGGTCACTTGGATGGGAAGCTCATCGAAGAAGGTTCCGGCGCGCTCGCGCGCCGCAACTCGGGCGAAATCTAAGGCCCGGTCACCTCCACCCAAACCGAAGGGAAGGGCTTCCCGACCCGCCGTGAAGGCGCCCGCGGCCTCGAAGACGGGATCTGCAAAGTCGAACGAGGTCAAGGCCGCGCCACCCGCCCCAACCCCGGTCGCCGCCTCCCCCGCGCCGAGGACGGATGCTCGCCGGCATGTCCTATCGCTCGCCTTCCTGCGCGACGGGGATGAGTTCCTGGCCCGGCTTGAAACCGACGGTGGCGAGATCACCGAGCT
>JAKIWH010000031.1 GCA_022750125.1 Thermoplasmata archaeon | reverse complement strand
TCGAGCGGCTCGCCCACGAGGTGAGTCGACGGGGCCTCGAGTTCCTGATCGAGGTCGGCAAGAAGAACCCGCAGAACCAGCTCTCCCTCCGAGAGACCTTGGACCGGGTCGACCAAGCGCGGAAGCTCAAGCCCCGGAAGGTCATCCTCGAGAGCCGGGAGAGCGGCAAAGGCGTGGGCATCTACGACGGCGAGGGGGCCATCAAGTGGGATTGGGTCCGCTCCATCGTCTCGGACCACCCCGTCGAGGAACACATCTTCGAAGCTCCGCAGGAGAGCCAGCAGATCGCGCTCCTGATGGAGCTCGGCAAGGAGACGAATCTCGGCAACGTCTCCCTCTCTTCCGTAGCTCCGCTCGCCTCCCAGCGCCTCGGACTACGTGGAGACACGTTCGGCGCCCTGCGGAGTTCCCGCCCGGTCAAGGGCCCACCGGCGACGAAGTTCCTCTACTTCCTTCTCGAGACGTACCGGGGTCTCGACCAGAGCGAGCTCGTGCGGCTTTCGCGCTTGCCCCGACGGACGGTGCAAAGCGCCCTCATGGAACTGCGCCGGCAGGGGCTCGTCCGCGAGGGAGTCTCGTTGGTCGACTCGCGGCGCCGAGAATATCGGCTCGCCTAGCCGTGTTCCGCCGATCGACCTGAAGCTGCGCTCGGGCGAGCCGCCGGGCTCGTCCCTATTCGGACAAGTCTTCAGAATCCGGCGAACAGGTCGGTGAGCACCTTCCCCGGGCGGGCGGAAGTCGCTACCGCGCTCGCCACAAGGACGCCGCGCGCCCCCAGCTCAAGGGCGCGGTGGACGTCGCCTCGGTCGTGGATGCCGGCCCCACACAGGACCTTCGTCTGGCGCGAGACCGCATGGACCGCCTGGACGGCGTCGGCGATCACCTCGGGGCGGGCGACCGACACCGATACTCGACCTCCGATGAGCTCCGGGGGCTCGATCGCGAGGTACTGCGGGCGAAAACGGGCGAGCCTTCCCGCCTCCGCCGGAGTCCGGGCGCAGACGACCGTCGCGAGCTGGAGACGCCGCATGCGGTCGACACACCGTTCGACCTCGGCCTCGGGGAGCGGGTGCTCGGAGTGGTTGAGAAGGCTGCCCGCCACCCCGGCGGCGGCGAGAGCCTCTGGTACCACCCAGCCCGTCGCGGCGCCTGCGGCCCTCGAATCGACGTGGGGAGCTAGGACGGGCACGCTCGCACGGGCGGCTAAGCGTCCGAGGTCCGGGAGCGACGGAGCGATGGCCGCGGAGACCCCGAACCCCTGCGAGGTTCGTTCTAAGTGTCCGAGGAGAAGGTCGGCCTTTCGTCCCGTGGAGGAGGGGTACGACTTGAGATTCAGCAGGAAGAGCGGGTCGCCCAGGGGGGCGCCGCTAGTGGGGGATGGTCGTCGCACGGGGCCGCTTCGGGAGCGAACATATGGCGTACTCGTCGCCGTCCCAGAACACCTCGCGGTCCGGGTGCTTGCGCTGGAGCTCCGGGATCTTCGCAAGGACGTCCGCGAGCGTCATCGTCTCGTCGTTCGGGTCGATGCGAAGGTGCACCATCTTTTTGAGCCCGCCAATGGCGTGTGTAGTCTCCACCATGCGGCCCGGTGCCCTCGAGCCTACCGGGGGGCGAGTTATGAAACTTTGTGGAAGGGATATCCGTCGTCGGGAGCCGTTAAGCTTGGGCCGGAACTCCCGCGGTCGGGATGAAGGACCGCGCCGAGCTCGACCGAGTTGTGTTCGGTCAGACACGCGTGATTCTCGTCAATGACCTCTCGCTGATGAACCCGAACCTGGTCGAGGGGTCGCAAGGGCTCGTGGTGGGGAAGATCGCGAATTACACGCTCAAGGTTGCCTTTCCTGCGGTAACGGTGGGGGTCAACTGGAAAGACATCGAGATCGTTCCCGGAAGGACCGGGATGCCCACGTCCGCTGAACAGCCGAAAGTGATCCCCAAGCCCCGCGGGTCGGACCAGGAGTAACGCTCGGGTCCCAAACGCGACCGACGTGTTGCGGGTACTCTCCTGTCGAGATCCCAGCCCCTAGCGCACCGCCCGGGATGATGAAATCTAGAACCAGCTGAGCAATGATGAGTGAATGGGCGAGCTGACCGGGCGGTGCGGCCCTCCTACGCGACGCGGCTTCCAGCATCCGGCCCACGCCCCGCGATACCCCTCAGGATCGGCGCGCGATGACTCGCGAGCATAGGAGTGCGCCGCGGCGCCTCGAGCCTGTCGGCTCTCCAACATCCCCCGCCCGGCCCGTACGTCCGATTCCTAGCCGGATCCGAACTCGGACATGTACGAATCGATCTGCTTGAGCAGCGCGCTGAGCGGCATGTTGGTATCCTCACGTACCCACTCGAGGGTGATCGTAGGTCGGGCACCCGCGCCCCCCGTGGGAAGGGTGAGACCTACCGTGACTCGGCGAGGATTCATCTTCACAAGTTCGGCGATGGCTCGGTCGATTCCGCTCGTACTTCCGCTTCCTTGGCTGCGCTCGGGCATGGTAAGGCCCGAGTGGCATGTAGTACTTCATCCGTGCGACAACGCCCGACTTTCCGGTGCCGGGCTGGGTGAAACTCTCGGCCCCTCCGAGCAAAGCGCTTAGAACGGGCACCGGGTCGGTCGACCGGTCCGATGTCCGACCCAGACGGTGGCGAGCGCGCCTCCCTCGAGGTGCGGATGCCGGACGAGAGCCGCCACCAGGTACCAATCGGAGAACCCATCGGGAAGGTGCTCAGCGCCTGGGCCCCGACCAAGGCACGCACTTTTCTCGCTGCCCGATTCGACAACGCCCCCGTCGACCTCAGCTTTCCCCTGGTCACGTCGGGCAGCGTTGCGCCGGTCACGTTCGAGGATCGGCTCGGGAAGGAGATCCTGCACCACTCGGCCGCCCACCTGGTGGCGAAGGCGGTGATGGAGGTGGTTCCGGACGCGAAGCCGACCGTGGGCCCAGGGACAGAGGAGGGGTTCCAGTACGACTTCGACATGCGCCCGCTCACGCCCGAGGATTTCGAGGCGGTCCAGTCGGCGGTGCGACGGATGGTCGGCCTCCGTGAACCCTTCGGCCGGCAGGAGGTCGCGCGCGAAGTGGCGCTCGAGCTGTTCAAGGCTAACCCCCACAAACTCCAGTACATCCACGAGGCCGCCCCCGGCGAGCCTATCTCGGTGTACCGCACCGGAAGCTGGGTCGACCTCTGTCGGGGTCCCCATGTTCCGGATACCGGGTGGCTCGGTGGCATCCATCTCCTCGGCTTCTCGGCCGTGACGCAGGGAGGCGAGGCCGGCGGCCTCACGTTGCAGCGCATCCGCGGCGTCGCATTCCCGACGCGCGAAGAACTCGCCGCCTACCTGACGCTCCGGAAGGAGGCGGAAGCACGCGACCACCGGGCGCTCGGGCAACGGCTCGAGCTGTTCATGTTCGTGGAGGAGGGACCTGGGTTCCCGTTCTGGCTCCCTCGCGGGATGGTCATCGTCCGGGAACTCGAGCGTTTCGTGATGGAGCATCTTCGCGCCGACGGATATTCGGAGGTGCGGACCCCGCTCCTGTTCGCCCAATCCGTATTCGAGACGAGCGGCCACTGGGAGCACTATCGCTCCGACATGTTCCTCTCCGCGATCGAGAACCGGGTCTTCGGAGTGAAGCCCATGAACTGTCCCGGGTCGATGCTCATCTTCGGGTCACGGGCACGGAGCTACCGGGAGCTCCCGCTGCGCCTCGCTGAGTTCGCCCCGCTCCACCGGCTCGAGGCGAGCGGGACCATCCACGGCATGACCCGGGTCCGGGAGCTCGTGCAGGACGACGCACACCTGTTTGTGACCGAGGAACAGGTCGAGTCGGAGGTGCGTTCCCTTCTCGCGTGGATCGAGCAAGCGTTCTCGACCTTCCGGCTCTCGTGGAGCTACGAGCTTTCGACCCGACCCAAGCAGTTTCTCGGCGAACCCGCGGTCTGGGAGCGCGCCGAGGCAACCCTCCGCCGCTGCCTCGATGCGTCGGGCGTGCCGTACCGGATCTCCCCCGGGGAAGGGGCGTTCTACGGCCCCAAGATCGACATCCACGTCAAGGACAGCATGGGCCGTTCCTGGCAGACCGGGACGATCCAGCTCGATTACCAGATGCCGCTCCGGTTCCGGCTCGAGTACCAGGGGCCCGACGGCCAGCTGCACGCACCGATCGTCATCCACCGGACGATTCTGGGGTCGTTCGAGCGGTTCGTCGGCATCCTCCTCGAGCACACCGCGGGGAGGCTACCCCCCTGGCTCGCTCCCGTGCAGCTTCGCGTCCTCCCGGTAGGTGAGCGGCACGCCGAGGCCGCGCGCGCGCTCGTCAAAGAGCTGTTCGCGCTCGGCTTGCGGGTGGAGCTCTCGGTGAGCGAGGAGACCTTGGGCAAGCGGGTCCGCTCCGCCGAGCTCGACCGGGTACCGTACATCGCGGTCCTCGGCGACCGCGAGCTCGCCGACGCGTCCGTCTCCCTCCGGCTAGCCGGGCGCAAGGAAGCGGTGACGCTGCCCGCGAAGGAGCTCAGGGAGCGGATCCTCGATACGGTGCGTCGGCGCGCGTTCGAGGCGTGAACCGGCTATTCGGACTGCCGCTCGGGCCGGATCCGGCGCCCTCGGCCTCGCAGCGCGAGCCGGCGGACTTCTACGAGGATCTTGTCGAGCTCGGAGCTGTCCATGTGGTGGAGGTCGCGAAGATGCGTGCGGAGCCGGGCGATATCGATCACGCGGAAGCATCGTGGGCAGTCCACCCGTGCCCTGCGCCGTGTTGCGGAATCCCTGGGGGAAAGTGCCTGCATTCCGCACCGCTGCCAGTGGGGGGGGTCTAATGAACCCCGCGCTCGACGCGCCGGGTCCCAAACCGGGCCTCTCTCGTCGGAAACCGGGCAGCCCGCGACGACAACTCTTTAATAATCCTCCCATAGAGCGGGGCCACTCACGGGGGTGAGCCGCGATGGACGTTAGCCCGGTTTCGCTCGAGATTGTCATCGTCCTCGCTTCCCTCCTCGGACTCGCCTACGCGGCCGTCCTCACCTTCCTCCTGCTGCGGGAGGATGAAGGGACGGACCGGATGAAAGAGATCGCTGCCGCGATCCGCGAGGGAGCCGTGGCCTTCCTCCGCCGCGAATACACGGCGGTCTTCGTGGTCGCCGCGGTGCTCGCGGTGATTATTGCCGCCGCCTTCTGGAGCCAAGGGAACGGCTGGCAGCTCGCGGTCGGCTTCCTACTCGGAGCCGCGGGCAGCGCCCTCGCGGGTGGCGTCGGCATGCTCGTCTCGGTGCGCGCGAACGTGCGGACCGCGGCCCATGCGCGGAAGGGGGACCTCCCGGCCACGATGCGGTACGCCTTCCTCGGCGGCTCGGTGACGGGGCTTTCCGTCGCGGGGCTCGCCCTGCTCGAGCTCGTCGGATTCTACGCCTGGTTCGGCGGGGACGTCCTCTCGATGGCGGGGCTGCTCTTCGGCGCCTCGCTGATGAGCCTCTTCGCGCGGGTCGGCGGGGGCATTTACACGAAGGGCGCGGACGTGGGAGCGGACCTCGTCGGCAAGCTCGAAGCCGGCATCCCCGAGGACGATCCGCGGAACCCCGCCGTCATCGCCGACAACGTCGGTGATAACGTGGGTGATTGCGCCGGCATGGCGGCCGACCTGTTCGAGACGTACGTCGTGACCGCCGTGAGCGCGATGCTGCTTGCGACGCTTCTCCCGGGAGTTGCGGCCCACTTTGGCACCGGCGCGCAGATCCCCGTGCTCTACCCGCTCGTCGTCTGCGCCTGGGCGATCGTCGCGACCCTCGCGGGAGCGGCCGCGGTGCGGATGCGGGCGAACGGCTCCATCATGGGAGCCCTGTACCAGGGGCTCGGAGTAACCACCGGCGTCGGACTCGTGGGTCTCTACGTGCTCGATCAGGAGCTGATGGGAGGGAACTCGGGGGTCTTCCTCGCGACCGCGCTCGGGCTCGTCGTAATGGTGCTCATCGTCATCACGACCGACTACTACACGAGCGCGAAGTACTCGCCGGTCCGCCAGATCGCCGAAGCGGCGCAGGCGGGAGCGGGCCCGACCGTCATTCGCGGACTTGGGGTCGGTCTCGAGTCGGCGTGGATACCGGGTCTCGTGATCGTTGTCGGGATCCTCGGCTCGTACACCGCTGTCGGCGTCCACACCGTGGGCGGTTCCCTCGTGGTCGACCCGTCCCTCGGACTCTACGGGATCGGGCTCGCGGCCGCGAGCATGCTTTCCGTCACTGGGATGATCATCTCGATCGACGCCTTCGGCCCCATCACCGACAACGCTGGCGGGATCGCGGAGATGGCGAAGCTTCCCGCAGAAGCACGCGCGGTGACCGACCCGCTCGACGCGGTCGGCAACACGACGAAGGCGATCACGAAGGGGTATGCGATCGGCTCCGCGGTGCTCGCTGCCCTCGCGCTCTTCGCAGCGTACACCTTCGCGCTCGCCAAGTACTTCCCCGGCGGGCTACCGGCGGTCGAGGCGTCCCTCGTCATCTCGAACCCGCTCGTCGTCTCGGGGCTCATCATCGGGGCGATCCTGCCGTTCTTCTTCACCTCCTTCCTGATGCGCGCCGTCGGCGTAGCCGCGCAGGCGATCGTCTTCGAGGTCCGGCGCCAGTTCAAGGAGCTCCCGGGCATCCTCGAAGGAACGGCCCGTCCCCAGTACGGGCCGTGCGTCGACATCGTGACGGTCACGGCGCTCCGGCAGCTCGCCGTGCCGGCGGCCATCGCGGTCGCTACCCCCATCGCGGTCGGGTTCCTCCTCGGGCCGATCGCTCTCGCCGGCGTCCTTATCGGAGTCATCCTCTCGGGCTTCCCGCTCGCGCTTACGATGACGACGGGCGGCGGCGCCTGGGACAACGGAAAGAAGTACATCGAGAGCGGCCATTTCGGCGGCAAGCACTCGGACGCGCACAAGGCCGCCATCGTCGGCGACACGGTGGGGGACGCGACGAAGGACACGGCAGGTCCCGCGATCAACCCGCTCATCAAGGTCGTGAACACCGTCTCGATCCTGTTCGTCGTGCTCATCGCGACCCACTTCCTCGTAGGGATGTTCTAGACCCGCCCGCGCCGCGCAGCTGGCCCGCAGCTTCCTCCCTCCGGCGAACCGGACCGCACGCTGCGCGGGGCTCATCTCGGAGGGCGGGCCGGGCGCCGTTGGGTCGCTCAGCGGGGGCAAGAGGGAGGCGCGTTACTTCGCCGAGGTTCGTGACTGTCGGCGCAGGGCTACGACCAGGACCACGACGAGGACGGCGCCAAGGAGGAGTGCGGCGACGTACCACGGGATACCGCTCGAAGGCGACGCAACGGAGGAGGGGGCGGTGGAGTTTCCTATGGTCACGGCGACGACGCCCGAGCTTCCGGTCGGGCCGATCGCCTGCAGCGCGAACGTGTACTCACCGGGCAGGCTCAGATTCTCCACGGCCGCGCCCGAGGCCGCACCATCGAGGGACACCGAGTACTCCGCGGGGCTGCCCGGGGGACCGAACTGAAGCGCGTACGAGTCCACGGACCCGCCGCCGGTCGGCAGCGTCCAAGAGAGATCGATGGCGCTCCCGTTCGAGGTCCCGCTGAACGCTGTGGGCTTCGGGGGCGCGGGCATCGACTGGAATGCGTGGGGGTACGGGCCGGTAAGATTCGGGTCGGGGGAGAGCGTGAACGGCGGACGCGGCGTCTGAGAGAAATCGAAGGCGCGCAGCGGCAGGGGGGCCCCGGCCACTCGCGGGGTGAGCGGCGGGAGGGCGAACCGCCACTCCATCAGGTGGAGGACGGATTCGAAGTACCCGAACTGTGGGTCGATGTACCCTTCCCGCGCGTACGGGCTCACGATGAGGAGCGGCACACGGAACCCGAGTCCCGCGGAATCGATCTGGGGCGGCGGAACGTGGTCAAAGTACCCACCGTACTCGTCCCAGGATACGAAGATCGCGGTTGAGTTCCACTCGGGGGACCGTTCGAGGGTGTTGATCACCTTGGTCACCCAGGTCATCCCGTTCGAGATGTCCGAGATCGGGTGGTCCGACTCCACGAACTTCGGGAGAACCCATGCGAGGTTGGGCAGGGTGCCGTTCCCCGCGTCCCCGAGGATGTCCGTACGGTTGACGAAATGGGCGTTGACCTGGGGGCTCAGGTACGTCTCGTTCTTGCCCGCCATCGGGTTCCAGTAGTCCCACGTCTCCCCATCGAGGATCGCGGCGTTGTACCCGGCGGGGCCGCTGGGAAGCGTCGTATCGTAGTACTTCCAGCTCGGGGCGGAACCGTTCTGGGCGAGGTCCGCTCCGAGTTGATCCGCCACGGAAAGGGTGGCGTTCGACTCGTTCAGGTACTCCCGTTGAAACCACTTGAGCGGACCTTTCGTTGTGTGGTTGGTCGAGTTCTGAGCGATCTCGGGCCCGATGACGTTCTGTTGGGAGACCGGCGGGGCGGTGCCCGCGAACATCGCCCAGTGATTGGAGAGAGAGTAGCTCAGGTAGGAGGAGAAGAAGTTGTCTCCGAGCGCGTACTGCTCCGCCCAGTTCCAGTACGATGGGATCGTCGAGCCGTTAAAGTAGCTCAGGGCCCGAGGCTGGAAGTTCTCGGCCCGAAACCAACCGTCCATCGCCCCGCTATCGTACGCTTGGTGCGAGGAGTTCCACGTGTGGGGGAGGTCCGCGGTTTGGGCGTTCGTGAGATTCGGGAACGGGCGCGGCCGTATGCAGCCCGCGCCGGGATTGCTCGTATTGTAGGGCACGCAGGTATTGGTGGGAGTTCCGACACCGGTCGTGGGACAGTACGCTCCCGTTACGAGGCAGTAGGTACCGAAGAAGTTGTCGTAGGCGTGGTTCTCCTGCATGATCATCACGATGTGCTGAATCGGCAACTGGGCTGCGAGGGGGGCCGGGGAAAAGGTGGGCAGGGCGTTCACCGCCCCCGCGCCGCTCGCCGTTCGAGGTGCGGCCACGCCGGGCGGGAGGAGAAGGAGCAGCGCGAGGGCTACTCCTGCCCCCCGGACCCAACCGTGAGCGCTTCGTTCGCGACGAGATCGCGAGGCCATCTCCACGGTGAGGCGGCGGGGCGCTTGAGAGTGCGTATCGGGAGGTGGTGGCTGCGCGTCTCACCGGGTCGGCGAGCGATCCATCTCGGCCCTTCACGCTCCGGGAAGATTCTTATCTCCTCGGAGGCTTGCGGTGTTCGGAGGCAATCCGGTCATGTGCGACACGTGTGGTTGTCAGGATCAGAAGAAGAAGCCTTAGGCCCGACCTAGGGAGGGCGGGGATTGACCCGCTTCGAACCTTTGGTGGCCGGAGAGTTCCTCCGATTCCGAGCTAGGTGCCCTGGTCATGGCGCGGCCGCCCGCTGGTTCGCGAGCCGGCTAACTATCCATCACGCGCTCAGGCGTAGTGGCTCATCGTGGAGCGGTCCTTCCCCCGCTCCTCCTTCTGCTGCCCGCGCTCCTCGGCTTTCCGCTCCCGCTCGCACTCCTCTTCGCTCACCCAATCGAACCGTACGTCCTCCGGGTGCTCGTGGGCGACAAACGCCCCGGCCTCGAACGCGGAGCTGATCAGGTCTTCGACCTCGTCCGCATTCTCCTCCTCGAGCCGGCCGGCGATTCGCCAGTACCAATCCGGCGCCTTGCCGGCCGCCTGGAGGTACTCGGTGACGAGGTCGAGGATGGACGCTCGGGAATCGCTCAGCTTGACGTGGACATGGCGGCGGTCCTCCTCCGAGCTCTCGGCCGGGGGGGAGGAGGACGGGGTCACGCGCGTCGATGACCGCGTGGGTTGATAACGGCTCGTGGCCCGTGAAGGCTGCTCGCTCGCGCTCTCCCTTCGCCTCCACCATGGAACTCGTGCGGGGCGGCCGTGCCCGCCCCGGATACCGTTCTCCGGGAGAACTTCATGAGGGGCCATGTCCTCGCTCGCCTCGAGCCATGGGAACCCCGTACCGCTCCTACGCACCGCCCGTCGCAGGCTCCCCGGCCGTCGCGCCCTCCCCTCCCGATGCGATGAGCCCGCCGCAGGCTCCGTCCCCGCGGTACGCCTACCTCGTGGCCCGGCTCCGTGGTCGCCAGATCACGATGGAGGAGGCAACCGAGCTGTTCCAGATCCAGCAACGGCTCCTTCAAGGGATGCTCCCTCCCCCCGGGGCCGCACCGCCACCCCCCCGAACCCCGAGCGCGGGCCAGCCCGCTGCCTCGAGCTCCGCCCTTGGCTTCCGCCTCGACGACGAGAGCCTGGGCATCGGGCTCCTCGCGTTGGGGGCGGCTGGGGGTCTCCTCGCAGCCATGCTGAGCCGAGCCGACCAGCTTCGCCGGAGCCCCAAGCCCCTACCACGCACCCCCACCGGCTAGGCGTCGGGATGGTGAGCCGCTCCTTCGTTTTCGCCCACCTCGCGGACGCCCACGTGGGCGCCTGGCCCCGGGAGCCCGAGGTGCGGGCCGCGCTTCGGGCGAGCGTCCTGCGTGCGCTCGAAGTGGTCGCGGAACGGCACTGCGAGTTCCTTCTCGTCTCGGGAGACCTGTTCCACACCCCGGTCCCCGAACCCGGCGAGGTGGCCCCGGTCGCCGCCGGCCTTCGCACGCTCGTCGACGCGGGCTGCCGAATCTACGTCATCTACGGATCCCACGACTACATTGCGCACCGGACGAGCTGGCTCGACGTGCTTGCGGAGAGCGGGCTCTTCCTCCGCGCCGCGCCGGAGCCGGTGCGGACCGAGGGGGATCGCTGGACCCTCCGGTTCCGCGTCGACGAACCGACCGGCGCGGTCATCGCCGGCATCTCCGGCCGTGCGCACGGGCTCGACGCCGCCTACTTCCGTTCGGTCGACAGCGAACAGTTCCGGATGACCCCCGGATTTCGGATCTTCCAGTTCCACGCGGCGATCCGGGAGTATCTGCCCGCGCCGTACCGGGACAAGATCGAGGGGATCTCCCGCGACGAACTGCCGGGGGGGTGCGACTACTACGCCGGGGGGCACATCCACTACACGTACGAGGGGACCGGGCCGGAGGGCGGACTCCTGGTCAACCCGGGAGCAGTGTTTGGGACGAGCATCACCGACCTCGAGCACGCTGCCCGAGCGGAGACCCATCAGGGACTCGCCATCGTTAGCGTCGAGGACGGACGGCCCACCGTCGAGTACGTCGACACCGCGCCCAAGGACGCGATCGCGATCCTGGACGTCGACGTCGACCACTGCACCCCAGCCGAGGCGCGTGCTCGCCTCGAGGAGCGGGTGAGCGCCCGGCGGCAGCCGGGGGTGATCCTGTTCTCGAGGGTTCACGGGACGCTTGCGGAAGGGGAGCCGGTTCCCGGCGGCCTTGCGGCCGTCGCCCGGGGCGCCGGAGCTGACCAAGGGCCGGTCCATCTCGACCTTTCGGACCTATCCCTCCCCGGCGCGGTGCCGGAAGATCGGACCGAGGCAGAGCTCGAGACAGAGGTGCTCCAACGACTCGCGGCGAACGCGCCCACGGATCTCGTCGAGCTGCACGGCGAACCGGGGCTCGTCCGGTTGCGCTCCCTGCTCCGAGAGCTCGGCTGGCCACGCACCGAAGGGGAGTCGGCGGCCGACTACCGCGAAGCACGCGTCTCGTCGGGCCGCGCCGTTCTGAGGACCCCGGCTGCGGCGCCGTTGTCCTCCGAGGAGTGACCGCGTGCAGCTCCGCTCGGTGAAGGTGCGCAACATCCGGAGCTACCGCGAGGGCGCGGTCGAGTTCCCAGCGGGCCGGACGCTGCTCGTGGGGGACGTTGGCTCGGGGAAGACGAGCCTCCTCCAGGCGGTGGAGATGGCGTTGTTCGGGTTCGCCGAGGTCTCTCCCGAGCATCTCGTCCGCCACCAGGAACGAGAGGCGGAGGTCACGCTCCGGCTCGAAGGGGACGGCCACCACTACGAATTCCGGCGCAGCTTCCGACGACGGCGCGTCCGCGGTCGGGAGAGCTTCGACACCGAGGAGAGCTCGTTCGCGGTCGACGGACATCGCATCCGCTACTCCGCGACCGAGCTGAGGCAACGGGCGATCGAGCTCCTCGGCTTTCCCGACAATCCGAGCCCGAAGGCCCATTCCGATGTCTGGCGCTGGGCGGTCTACATCCCGCAGGAGCGGATGCGGGAGGTGCTCCTCCAGCGCCCGGACGAGCGCCTCGAAACGGTGCGCAAGGCGCTCGGGATCGAGAACTACCGCACGGCCGCCGAAAACGCAGGAGAGCTCTCCTCCGACCTGGTCCGGATCGCCGAGCGCGCGGACGCGCAGGCAGAAGGTCTTCGGCATTGGGAGGCGGAGCGGGACGGAGCGCTCCAGACCGCCGAGGAGCAGGGGAGGGTTCGGCGGGAGCTGGAGCCGCGGGCCGACGCAGCGCGGAAGGAGCTTGCCGAGTCCGAAGCCACGATCCGCGAAGCCGAGGCCCGGGCCGCTCGGGCGTCCTCGGACGCGGCGCGGGAGCGCCAACTCTCGGCCGAGCTCGAGCTCAGGCGACGAGAGCTCGAGGGGGCGCGCACGACCGCGAGCCGCGCTCGCGAAAGGGCCGGCGAGCTCCTTGCCCACGCCGAGCAGCTCGAGGCGCAGCTCGCCGCCGCGCGACCCGACACAAGTCGCGGGCAAGCTGTGCGCGAACGTCTCGCGACGCTCGAACGCGACCTCGCCGCCCTCGACCAAGCTGCCCGCGACCTCTCGGCGGCACAGGCGTCCCGCGACTCGACCGCCCGGAGCCGGGAGGAGGCGACGCGCCGGCTCGCCCGGGGGGAGTCCGACCACGATGAACTCTCGCAGGAACTGGAGCGCCTCCTTCGAGAACCCCCGGTCGAGGAGCCCGCAGCACCAGCAGGGCCGAACCGCGAGGAGCTCTCTCGGCTAGAGGAGGCGACCCGCGTCGAGCTTGCCGCGGCGGAAGCTGCCTCCGCAAATCTGGAGTTCAGCCGGAAGGAGCTCGCGGAGTTGATCAAGCTGGGAGAGTGCCCACGCTGTCACCAGCGAGTCGATCCGAGCCAGTTCGGCTCCCACGCCGCCGAGGCAAGAGCAGCCGCGCAAGCTGCGCGGCGGCACGCGGACACGCTCGACGAAGACCGAAAGCGGCTGGTCGAGGCGCGTCACCTCTCCGATCTGTTCGAGCGGACCCGGGAGCGGTGGCTCCAACTCGAACGGCGAAGGGCGGATCTCCGCGAGACCCTCCACCGCACCGAGGGCCAGCTCAAGGACGCGCGGATCTCGATCGGGAGCCTCGACCGAGAACTCGAGGGGTACCGGCAACGTGTGGCGGAACTGCTCCCGCTCGAAGATCAGAGGAAAGCTCTCCTCGCCAACCGCACGGAAGCGATGGGAGAGCTCGAGAGGCTCGAACAGCGCGGCACCGAATTGGGCCGACTCGAAGAGGGAGCGCGCGGCGAGCGGGCCCAGTCCTCGCAGTTTCTCGCCGAGGCGAGCCGATCGGAGCAGCACGGCACGGACCTCACGGTCCGCATCGAGACGCTGGAGGCCGAGCTCTTGCCGCTCCGAGCATCCCCCTCAGCATCAGCCAACCTCGAACGCACGCTCGATGAGGGGCGGCGCCGGAGAGTTCGATCCCAGGAGATCCTCGAGGACCTGCTCCAACAGACGGCCGCGGCGCGTCAACGCGAGGAGGGCTCCCGACAACGCGCGCAGGAAGCGGAGGAACGGCTCGGAGAACGCCGCTCGCTCGTCGACCGGGCCTCGCACGACCGGGCGCTCGCGTCGTGGATCCGGACCGAGTTCCGGTCGGGGCTGCTCGAACTGGAACGCCGGAGGCTCTCGCGGGCTCACGCGGAGTTCAATCGACTGCTGGCGCGGTACTTTTCGCGACTGATCGACGACCCCTCCCTGCTCGCCCGGTGCGACGCCTCCTTTGCACCGGAGGTCGAGATCGAGGGAGAACCGACGCCGGCGGAGGCGCTCTCGGGCGGAGAGCGGACCGCCCTCGCTCTAGCCTTCCGGCTCGCGATGGGCGCCGTGGTGCGGAACTCGGGCCGGCTCCGGCTCGACACCCTCATCCTCGACGAACCCACCGACGGGTTCTCGCCGGAACAGGTGCTCCGCCTGGGCGAGCTGCTCGAGTCGGTCGAGATACCTCAGGTCATCCTGGTCTCGCACGAGCGACAGCTCGCCGCCGCGGCGGACCATGTCGTGAATGTGACCAAACAGGATGGCGCGTCCCGGCTCGAGTCGGACGGCAGCCCGACCCGACCGCCCGAGCCCGTCCCGACCGCCGAACCCGCTACGAGCTCGCCCCGGAAGCGCCGGCGCCGGCTACCTCGACTAGCCGCTTCCGAAACTCCGGCTCCGGCCACGGCGGCCGCACCGCCACCGTGAGATTCTCGGCCAAGTGCTCGGGGTCCTTCATCCCGACGAGGGCTGCGGTCGTCCCCGGAGCGGACCGGGCGAACTGGAGCGACCACTGGGCGGCGGTGAGCCCCTCCTCCTGCGGCACCCGGTCGAGAAGCTGCCCTTGCAGCAGCGGCACGCTTGTGAAGCAGTGGAGCCGTAGAGCGGTCGCAGCTTGGAACACGGTCCGCGCCGTACCGCCGACCCGTTGCGATCGGACCGCGGCAGCCTCCGGCATCGCAGCGTTGAAAGGAAACTGAAGGAACCGGAATCCGTGCCCGGCGCCTCCTGCCTCTCGGGCGACGGCTACCGCTGCTTCGAGCTCAAAGTGACTGTCCTCCGACCGGGGCGAGCGAAGGGAGTCCCACGTGGCGAGGCCGTACGATCCGATCCACCCCTCTCCGCGCAGGCGCTCGAGCTCCCCGAACGATGCCGACAGGCGCTCGAGGAACTTTTCGAGGCCGAGCCAGGGGAGCTGCGCTTCGGGGGCGTTGTGGAGGTAGAGAAGGTCGAGACACTCGAGCCCGAGGTTCGCTCGGCTGCGGCCAACCTGGTCCCGGAGGTACATCGGCGTCATCGCGTGGCTCCCGTCCACGAGCTCCGAGGGCCGGAGAATCTTCCTGTCGAACAGCTCGGAACGGACCCACGCCTGCGGCGAGAGCGGGGACTCTCCGTCGGGAGCTAGATACCCTGCCTTGCTCGCGAGGAAGAACTCGTCGCGCGCTACCCCGCCGGCGAGTGCCCGGACGATCGCACGCCCCAGACTTCGCTCCGCCCGCTGATTCCGGTAGTTGATCGCGGTGTCCAGAACGTTGACCCTGCCGGATTGCAGGGCGATCGCCCCCGCCTCGCTTACCGCGAGATCGGTCGGACCGTCGGCCGCGCCGAGATAGGTGCCGAGACCGAGCGAAGAGAGCTCGAGCCCGTCGCCAGCGGCTCGGAAATGTTCCGCGGGCACTCCTCTAGTTGCGGCGCGGTCCCGATACCGGCGAGTTCCTGGACCGGTCGCACATCCTTCGAGCAGAGCCATCGTCTCTCGGAGCGCACCTCCTCCATACGCGTTTCCCCCCGATCGGACCTCGGCAATCTCTTCAAGGCAGGGCGGCTCAGAGCCTCGGGGATCCCCCACGCCGCGTCGCAAGTACGGCCGACTTCGGAAACCGATCCCCCCGGTCCCGAGGGAGAAGTGCCGGTTCTGCAGGCTGGGCCGTCGGTGTCCGATCCACGCCACCACGTCGGCGGCGGTAGCAGTTGCGGCCGCGCCGCCAAAGTCTCCGCGCTAGCGGACCGGCCGGTTCACCGAGATTCGAGGGCGGAGCGCGCTCAGACGGGCCGGTACCTTCGGAAGTCGGGGGCGCGGGATGCGGTGACGGCTCCGGGCCCTAGTAGGTGTCCCTAGCAGTAGTGGGGTCGCGACCCGCGTGTGGAACTCGTCCACCGCGAGCCTGAGCTGGCGGAGAACGGAGGCATCGAGGCGGCCGCGGAGTTGCTGGAGGGCTGCCTCCCAGCGAAACCGCGCCTGCTCCCAGCGGTACATCGATTGAGGGTACGCCGCCTCGAAGAGGAGGCTCACGCCCCCGCTCCGTCCTTTCGCACGATGCGATCGGAGACGGTCGCGGACCGTATCGTAGAGGCGAGTCCCCGGCACGGGGACCGCGATCGAGACCGAGTACTCCTCGGGCGAGAACCTCCGGAAGAGGCGGAGGGTCTCCTCGATGTCCTCGAGGGTCTCCCCCGGATAGCCGAGCATCAGGAACCAGAACTGACGCACGTTCGCTTCGCGGAGCGACGTCGCGACCTGCTCGACCTGGGTCAGGCGGGTGCCCCGATTCATCACGTCGAGCATCCGCTGGCTCCCGGACTCCACACCGAGGTAGACCCGTTCGAGCCCCGCCTGCTTGAGCCGACCCAGGAGATCCGGCTTGAGCAGGTCCACCCGCGCGAGGCACTCGAACCGGAAGCGGAGTCCCCGCTCCTCGAGTCCATCGAGAAGCCCTACGAGCCAGCGGCGTTGGATCCCGAACACATCGTCGCAAAAGCGAACGTAGTCGACCCGGTAGTTCCGCACGAGCGCCTCGAGCTCGTCCAGGACCCGGGCGGGGCTCTGCTGGCGGAAGCTCCGGCCGAACGCCGGCTTCGAGCACCATGAGCAGTCGAACGGGCAGCCGCGGGAGGTCAGGACCGCCGAGCGCCGCTCGCCAGTTCGTCGCTCCCATCTCCCGAGGTACGCCTCCATGTCGATGAGATCCCACGCGGGGTGAGGGAGCGCGTCGATGTCCTCGAGGAACGGGCGGCCCGGAGTCCGGTGGAGCGCACCGTCGGCGCGCGTGATGATCCCACGCACGTCGCTCACCGGCTCGTTTCGGAGCGCCCGGCCAGCGAGCTCGGTGAGCGTGAGCTCACCTTCCCCCGTTGCGACGACGTCGAACCCACCCTCGAGGTACACCTCGGGCCGGGTCACGGCGTCGGGCCCTCCGGCTACGGTTAGGACCCTCGCCGCCTGTCCCAGGCGGGCGACTGCGAGTGCCCTCGGGAGCGTGAGCGACTTCGTATGCACCCCGAGGAGGTCTGGATGAAAGCCGCGGATCGCCTGCCGGACCGGGCCCAGGCTCCTTGCAAAGGTGAGGTCGCTAACCCGGACTTTCGCCCCCCGCTCGCGCAGGAACGCGGCGAGCGTGAGGACCCCAAGCGATGGGTAGAGTTCGACGAACTTCCGCTCCATCGGGTCCTCTTGGGCGAGGTAGGGGTCCACGAGCAGCACGCGAGCGCCGCTGGCATCTAGGCGGGGCGCCGCGGCAGGCTCGGTCACGGCCTATCTCCCGGAACCACGGCGTCGGTTGAGGCGCCCTCCCGAGAGCGCTCCCACCGGGCAGTAAGGCTCGCAGAGGCCGCAACCGTTGCAGAACTCCCGGACAATGAGCGCCTCGGGCTCGAGTTCGAGCGCACCGGGCGGGCACACCCCTGTGCACAGGCCGCAGAGTACGCAAATGTCCGCGTCAACCTGGATCGTCATGCCGCCGGGGTAGATGGAGGCTCCGGCGGAGAAGCGGCTCCCCCCGCCGTGATCGCTCGTCCGAGGGCAGTGAACCCCGTGAGCGCGCATTTGATTCGAACCGGGGAAAGCGGGATCGCTACGAGCTTCAGGACGTCCTCCTGGGTTAGCTTTCGCACCTCGGCGAGCGGTTTGCCGCGAATGGCATCGGTCAGCAGCGAGGAGCTCGCCACGGAGATGGCGCAGCCGTCGCCGTTGAAGCGTACCTCCTCCACCTTCGCGTCCGGCCCGTCCACGCGCAGCTCGAGACGGATATGGTCGCCGCAGAGCGGGTTGGACTCCTCACCGGAGTAGGTTGGATTGGGGAGCGAGCCGAAATTGTGAGGCGCGCGGTAGTGCTGCAGGATCATCTCCTGGTACATGTCGTACATTGACGATGCCTGCCTCCATGTTCTCATTCGGGGAGGCACGATAACGGCTTCTGGCGCGAGGACCACCTCGTAGGGAGGTCGCTCCCTCGCACCCCTCCCGTGAGGCAGCCGTGGGCGAGACGGGGGACTGCACCGCGAGTCGCGAAGGGAGGGGTAAGGTTCGTCGGGGGGAAGGTAGTAGCTGAACTGTCGAACCAGATTCCGAGGGGGGGCTCTCCCCCCACCGATTCGAACCGAGGTCGCCTAGGACTTTGCGGAGCGCGGCGGCCGGCCCGTCTCCGCGAGATAGCCGATCGCGCGGGGCCTCGATCGGCGCCGCTAGGGGCTACGGCGCCGAAGGTTCCGGCGCGGCCGACCAACGTGAGCGGGGCGTCGACGCGGAGGTGCGGCCAGGAGTTCCCTGGGGGAAGGAGCTCTCGGGCCCTGGCTCAGGGGCAGGAGCCGACGGAGGCGCACTGGACCGAGGTCTGCTGCGCGTTGTTCAGGATGATGTTCGCGCTCGCGGCGGAGCCCAGGTCGTAGTAGAGCGTGAAGACGAGGGTGGAGCCGGGTGCGGAGGCCTGCGTCTCGATGTAGGTGGTCGTTACCACGTTGGTTCCCGCGCCCGAGCCAGTGTTGACGGTGAAGACGACTTCGACCTCGGTGTTGATTGGGGCGCTCGTCGTCTCGCTGAAGCGGAAGAACTGCTCGGTGTCGCCGCTCACGATGGTGTTGATCCCGTAGTTGCCGCTCGCTCCGGCAAGGACCGTAGGGGTGCCGACGGTGGTGCTCAGCGTCGTGGGTAGAACGCCGGGTGGGCCGCTAAGACCCACGCTGGTCTCCGTCCAGTAGTTGAGGGCGTTTGCTCCTATGTAGTCCCCGTTCCCCGTCTCAGATTGACTAGTAATCGTGATGGACCCAATGACAAACCCAGCCGTGAATACTCCAATCATCAGCGTGGCCGCTACGAAAACGACGCGCCGGGTGGTCCTAGGTCCGTTCATCTCGCGTGTGCTCGGCTTAATATAGCCCCGAAACGCGTATTTAATCGTTTGGAAAGCGCTCATGCTCCGGAGCCGAACTTTTCGCGACCGTAGAGTTCGCTACGCAAGCGGGCATCGAACCACGACGGGCGAGGTCGACCGGTTCCGGGTTCGTCGGGGCAAGCCCGGTCGGCTCCAGGGAGGGTTAGCCCGTGACGTTCCCGGCGCGCCCTCCAGCCTCCCACGACGGGGGAGCCAGAGGAGGTGGGCAGCGTAGCGTGGCTGCCACGATGACCCTCTCCCGTTCGCTTCGACGAGTTCCGGCGCTCGGAACTCGTGGGTGGGTGATCTTCCTCGCCCTCCTTGGCGTGGTAGGCTTCTCTCTCGGCTCGATCACGATCCATTCGGATCCGAGCGTCACGGGGGCGGGCGTACTGAACCCCGGAAAGGTGCTCGCTTACTGGGCCTTCCATGCTTCGACCCCG
>JAKIWH010000030.1:13423-19893 GCA_022750125.1 Thermoplasmata archaeon | reverse complement strand
GGTGATCAGCACTGCCTACACCGACGTCTTCCCGGTTCTCTCGTTCGCCCGGAGCTCCGAGCTCCGGCGGCGCGTCCTCGAGGCGTTCTACTCCCGCGCCTACCCCCAGAACGAGGAGGTGCTCGGCCGACTTCTCTCTCGCCGCCGCGCGTTCTCCGATCTGCTCGGCTACCCCTCCTACGCGGCCTTCGCGATGGAGGACAAGATGATGCGGACTCCCGAGGCCGCCTGGGGATTCCTCGACCGGATCGCGGAGCTCTTGCGGCCGCCGGCGGCGCGGGACCGGGACACGCTCCTCGCCCGCAAGCGGCAGGACGAACCCAACGCCGCGCGCCTCGACCCCTGGGACGTCGCGGGCGGGCTCGGGCACGGATTCTTCGAGGAGCAGCTCAAGACCGAGCGGTTCCGCGTCGACTCGAAGCTCGTGCGCGAGTACCTTCCCTACACCAAAGTGCGGGACGGCTTGTTCTCCCTCTGCGAGCGGCTGTTCGCGATCGAGGTCCGTCGCGTGGAGCCCCCCGACCTCTGGCATCCCTCGGTCGAAGCGTACGAGGTCCATCGTGGAGGGGAGCTCCTCGGCCGCTTCTTCCTCGACCTTGTCCCGCGGGAGGGGAAGTTCAACCACGCGGCCCAGTTCACGCTCCGCACCGGTGTTCGGGGCCGCCAGCTCCCGCAGGCGGTGCTCGTCTGCAACTTCTTCGCTTCCACGACGGATCCGGAGCGCTCGCTCTTCCGGTACGAGGACGTCGTCACCTTCTTCCACGAATCGGGTCACCTCCTCCACCACATCTTCTCCGGCCACACGGCCTGGACCGCGACGAGCGGCGCCTGGATCGAGACCGACTTCATCGAGGCGCCTTCGCAGCTCTTCGAGGAGTGGGCCCGCGACCCGGCGCTGCTCGTCGAGTTCGCCGGTCACTGGAAGACCGGGGAGGCGATGCCGCGACAGGTTGCCGAGCGGCTGGTCGAGGCGGAGCGGTTCGGGCGGGCCTTCCGCTGGCTCTCCCAGGTCGGGGCGGCGGCGGCCTCGCTCGACCTGTACGAGCGCAACCCCTCGAGCTTCGAGCCGGGCCGACTCATGCGGGAGACGTTCGCACGGTACGGCCTCGTCCCGCTCCCGGAGAACTCCCATTTCGAGTGCTCCTGGGGCCATCTAACGGGCTACTCGGCGCTCTACTACACCTACGCGTGGTCGCTCGTCATAGCGCGCGACCTCCTCGGCCCGTTCCTCGAGAAGGGGACGCTGCTCGACCCGGAGCTCGCGCAGCGGTACGTCCGGGAGATCCTCGCGCCCGGCGCGAGCGCTCCCCCCGAGCAGCTTGTCGAGAGCTACCTGGGACGGCCGTTGAGCTACGACGCCTTCGAACGGTGGGTAACCCTGGCCGCCCGGGCGACGGCGACGCCCACCTCGTAGGTTCTAGGAAACTGGCGAGCACCTAGGAGTGGGTCAGCGCGAAGGTTCGTCGACTCGCGGCGGGCGAGGAGGCCGAGATCGTGCGTCCGGCGGAACTGCAGGACGACCCGCCGAACCTCTCGGCCGCTCGGGAGTATCTGGCGGATCCGAGCAACGTCTTCTTCCTCGCCTCCGACGGAGGGAGGGGAGTCGGCTTCGTGCGAGGTACGGGACTTCGTCAGCTGAAGACGCTGCGGCCCCAGATGTTCCTGTACGAGATTGCCGTGCTGCCCGAGTACCGACGGCGGGGTGTGGGATCGCTCCTCGTCCAGGAACTCCTGCGGTACTGTCGAGAGAACGCCTTCGAGGAAGCGTTCGTCTTCACCGATCCCGGGAACGCCGCCGCCGTCCGGCTCTACACCTCCACCGGTGCCGTGACCGAAACGCCGGCCGACCGAATGTACGTCTATCGCCTCGTCGCGACCCGCGTGCCGCGCGGCATCCGGAAGGGAGGCCCTCGCGCGCCTAGCTCGTCCCCCGCGGTGGGGACTCGGGGGAGGGAGCGCTCGCGGCCACGCGCTGGCGGAGCCGGAGGAACACCGTACCCAAGATCCCGTACGTTGCGATCAAGGCCGCCATCGCGCGGGCGATCGGGGCGAAGGTCGTGAACAGCCCGGGAACATTCGTGAACAGTTCCCGAATCAGCAAGAGCGACTTCTGTCCGAGAAGCACCCCGGAGTAGGTCGCGACTACGATCGACCAGCCCACGGCGGCGGCGAGCGCGGCTCGGAGCCTCGCTCCCGCGCGCTCGGCGCCGATTCGGTAGAGTCCCGTGAAGAAGCCGGCGAACGCCAACACGGTGAGTGTTGCCACCAGGAGAGCAAACCAGAACGCGGCGCTTCCGATCGCGAGTTCGCCGACGACGAGGAACCCTCCGGTCGCGACGAGAGCAGCGAGCGCGATGCGGGCTAGCACAGGCAGCGTGGGTCCATGGGTCTGCCGGGGTATCGAGCCTCGCGCAGGGCGCCAGCTTCGGGCGGCGCGGTACATCACGTAGAAGCCAAGCACCGTCGTTGCGAGGCTCAAGAAGTAGAGGGCGCTCGCCAGAGCCCCCACCTCCGAGAGTCCCACCAGCTGGTACGCCTCCGTTCCCGCCTCGATGAGGAATCCCATCGCGAACAAGCCGAGCGCGTGCCGCTCCCGCCCGTCGGGGGGGGAGCCGGGATCCCCCTCGGCTCGCCGATCCACTCCTCGCGGGGGCGGGGGAGTTGGCTGCTCCTCAGTACGAGAGATCACGGGGATTCCCTCGACGAGCATGGCGAGAGTCCCTCCCCGCAGCTTCCACGCCTTCCCCTCCCGGTGCTCAGGCCCGGGAGGCCGGGACGACGGTCGCAGGAGGAGGTCGGGCGTGGGATTGGGGGATCAACAGGAGGAGTGGCAGCAGACCCAACCCGAGGAGGCCACTGAGGAGCCACGCGGTCGTGAATCCCTGCGCCTGCGCCACGAGCCCAAAGAGGATCGTTAAGCCGCTCCCCACGAGCACTTGAACGGAGTTGATGAGCCCGACCGCGAGCGCGGCTCCGTCTCCCGACGATTCCGGAAAATACGTGGGCATGAGGTACTGCACGGCGAAGACGATGCCGTCCGCGACCCCCAAGACCAGGAGCAGGGGGATGAGGGGACCGAGCGGCAGGAAGGGGATGGACACCACGAGCAGGGCGGTCAGCGAAGCAAACGCGGCGACGAGCGTCCGGCGATCCCGGCTCCGCTCCGCGAGCCACCCTCCGACCGGCCCCCCGATCCCCGAGATGAGCACCACGGCCGCCGCGACCGCGGCCGCCGTTCCGAGTCCCCAACCGGGGCGCGCGCTCTGCGCGAACTCGACGAAGTAGAGCCCTACGACGTTGACCACGGCCCAGAAGCCGATGAGCCCTGCGGCGAGCGCCCACACCGACCGGGACCGGAGGACTCCCCGCCCCGCGAACCAGAGCGCGCTCCGGGTACGCGGGCGATCCCGCGGAAGCTCCGGTGGAATGAGGAGCGCGACACCTCCGCCGGCGAGGAGGATGGCGGCCCCACCAACGAGCAGGGCCGCCGACCACCCCAGCGCCTCCCCCACGAACGCGCCCCCGACGAGTCCCGCGGCCGCGCCCACATTGAACGCGCCGTTGTAGAGCCCGATCGCGGGGCCCCGCTCCCCGGCGCGATAGTACGAGGAGATGAGCGAGAGCCCGGGCGCGAAGAAGAACGCCGCGCCTACTCCGGCGGCGAACCGGGTGATCGCGAGGAGGAACAGGTCCGGAGAGAACGCGGAGAGGACTCCGGCGCCGCCCATGAGGAGGAGACCGAAGATCGAGGAGTTCCGATTCCCCCACCGGATCGCCGCGAAACCGGCCGGGACCTGGAAGAGCCCCGCGCCGGCGAGGAAGGCGCCGAGCACGAACCCGAGCGCGTCGGGGCCCGCCCCGAAACGGCCCCCGATGAGCGGCAGCACCGCTCCGATGTTGTACCAGCTGAAGGCGTAGGCGATCCGGGCGAGAAAGAGCACCGCGGCCACCGCTCGGCGGTCCGCGGGGATCGGGGTCAGGGTCCTCCGTCGACGAGCAGGCCACGGGTCTCGAAGTACCGCAGTAGCCCCTGGGCGGCGAGCTCGCAGCTCGAGACGAGCTCCGTCCGAGCCTCGAGGTCCGTGGAGTTCCCGCGGTGCGGAGCGAGCCTCTCCTCGTGTTCGCGGAGCGCCTGCGCAACGAAGGGGACCTCTGGGCGGAGCTGCGCGGCTGCCAGCGCGACGCGGCGCCATTCCTCGACCGACGTGCGGTACGCTCGGAGCAGCTCCGCTCCCCCGGGGACGGGGCCGAAGTGCGTGTAGTCGAGCTCCCGAGGCGCTCTCGCGGCCATCCTCTCGAGACTCTCGAACAGTAGCTCGAGGTCGAGGTCCGGGGGCGGTATCGCAGGGCGTGCGCGGGTGCTCCCCGCAAGAGCACCTCCGGCGCTGGCCCCGGTGAGAAGGGCGCCCCGGGGGGCGTCGAAGAAGGAGAGATGGTGCCTCGCGTGTCCGGGGGTCGCGATCACTTCGAGCTCGCCGCCCTCCACGCGGAACCGCTCCCCCCCGTCGAGGGCGTGAATGCGCTCGGCCGGCACCGGTTCCACAGGACCCCACAGCCGGTCGGCCGCCTCCCCCCAGGCGCGACGGGCGCTCGCGACGAGCCGCGCGGGGTCGACCACGTGGGGGACCCCAGCGCGATGCACGCCGAGTTCAGCCGAGGGGAATGTGCTCGCGAGGCTACCCAGCGCTCCCGCATGGTCGAGGTGGATGTGGCTCACGAGGATCCGGCGAACTTCGTTCGCAGCAATCCCCGCGGCACCGAGCCCGCGTTCGAGTTCTCCCCGGCACGAACTTGGCCCGGTCTCAACGAGCGTCCATCCCTCGGGACCCGGTAGGAGGTAGGCGGCGATCAGGCCCTCCTTCTCTCGGAATCCGAGGTCGAGGAGGAGCCTTCCCCGGCCGAGCTCGAGGAGGGGCATGCGGGCTCAGACGCTCAGCACACCGAACGCAAGGAGATAGGTGAAGAGCGTGAACGCTGCCGCCGTCCCGAACCCGACGGCCCAGATCCCTCGGCTCCAGCGGAGCACCTTCCGTCCGTCGAGCGGTCCGACGGGGATGAGATTGAAGGTGGCGAACCACCCGTTGAAGAAGGCGAGCGGAAAGAGCACCTCCGGCCAGAGTCCACCGGGCCCTGCGAGCGAGAGCAGCCCGGCGGCGGCCGCGAACGCCCCGCCCTCGGCGAGGTTCACGGCGGGCCCGGCGAGGCTCGTCCGCCCGAAATCGCGGACGTCGGAAATGTCCTCCACGACCGTGGCGCCGGGGAGCGCGAACAGGAAACCGACGAACGCCGTGACGAGCGCGAGGAAGAGACCCACCGGGAACATCTGGAACTCCGCCGAGTAGCCACGACGCTGGGCGACGATCTTGTGCGCGAGCTCGTGCGCAACGAACCCCGTGAGCGCCGCGATCGCGCCGAAGCCGAGGGCGAACGCGATCTCCTGCTGCGACACGGCGTAGCTCACCCCCAGGCGGAAGGTGCCCAGGGCGAGCACCGCAATCGCGACGCTGAGGACGAGGAAGGCGAGCGTGAGCTGTCCCACCTCTTTCGCTGAGGTCGAGAGCCGGGCCGGCCCGCGGGAGACCGGCGCGTACCTGACGGTGTAGTAGGGTGCCCCCGTCATGCCAACGTCCCGAAGGTGCCCGGTAGCATCCGCTCGAATGGCATCGAGGTAGTTGGGGTGCTCTCCTCAACGATCGACCGCAAGAGCTCGAGACCCTCCCAGAGCCGTGGGCCCGGGCGGCTAAAGTACGCTTCGTCCGCGACCCACCAACCTCGGGTACCACCGAGGGGAGCGAGCGACGCTTTCGGGCCGGGTGCTTCGAGCTCGCGCAACGTACGGGCCACGGAGAAGCTGCAGGGGCTGAGGACGAGTCGATCGGGCGGGTCCGAGGCGAGCTCGGACCAGGTGGTGCGTACTCCCGTGGACCCTTCGGAGACACCTCCCCACGGTTCTCCTCCGGCCTGCAAGATCATCTCCGGGACCCAGAGACCTGCGAGGATGGGGGGGTCGAGCCACTCAACCACCGCGACGCGCGGCCGAATGGGCAGACTATGGGTCGGTGCTGTGAGCCGACGCTCGAGGTCGGCAGCGGCCCTTTCCCCCGCGACGCGGTCGTGGAGAGCTTCGGCAACCTCGCGCAGCGTGCCCGCGACCTCCTTGAGGCTCCGGGGTGAGAGGGAGAGGATGGCCGGATCGACGTTCGCGGACCGGCACGCGTCGAGGACCTCCGCTTCGGTGACGGAACAGACGCCGCAGAGATCCTGCGTGAGAATGAGGTCGGGACGCAACTCCCGAAGGAGCGCTAGGTCGAGCGTGTACAGGCTCTCTCCTCGGGCTCTCGTTGTCCGGACCCGTTCGTCGATCTCCGCAGAGGGGAGCTCCCCATCGAGCGCGTTCGCCTTCATCACGACCGGCCGGTTCCGGAGCTCGACGGGATAGTCGCACTCCTCGCTCCGTCCGACGAGCTCCG
>JAKIWH010000030.1:6665-13413 GCA_022750125.1 Thermoplasmata archaeon | reverse complement strand
GCTAGGATCTCGGTCGCGCTCGGGAGCAAGGAAACTACGCGCACGTGCGGTCCTCAGGTCGAGATGCGTAAGCACCCGGGGCGGGGCTATTGGGCTTTGCGGGAGCGAGCCTTCTTTCGGGTGCGCGTCGGCGGAGGCGAGGGTCGTCGGCGATGTTTCGCGGGAACGGCCGCCGCCTTTTCGGCGGAACGCGCTGCCCGCGCGGACGCGGCCGACAGGAGCAAGGCGGTTGCCGGAGAGGGCGGAAGGGACGGCGAAGGGAGTCCTAGCTCACGGCAGATCGCACGCTCGGCCTCGGGCGTGAGCCCAAGCTCTCTCGCCTTGGTACGCTCGGCGGCTGCCTCTCGCGCGGATTCCGTGTGCTCGAGAGCGAGCGACCTGAGGAGCCGTAGGCGGGGGTCCTCGGGGACGCGGCGGAGAAGGATCTCGACCTCCGTTCGGAGCTCGGACCAGCGGTGGTGGGAGGCGAGCGCGGCCACCAAGTGGGCGCGCACGGTGATGCGGTCGGGCTCCTCCGCGAGCATCGCCCGATACGCCTCGAGCTCTCCCGCGGTATCTCCGGCAACCCCCTTGGCCGCTGCGAGGCCGAGTCGAGCGTCGATCGATCTCGGGTCGCCCGCCAGCACTTCGCGGTACGCGGCCTCCGCTTCGGGCACGAGACCGAGGGCGAGTAGGGACGAAGCGATCCCAATCCTCGCCGGTGCGAACGCCGGCTTGAGGTCGTTCGCTTGACGGTAGAACCGAAGTGCTAGGGCGGGCACCCCCCAGTCGAGCCAGTTCTTCGCGCGAGTAATGAGCTCGTCCAGCACCCTTGCGCTGGGCAGCAGCCGCCGTTCGCCCCCCGGTCGTTCGGGCCGGGGCTCGAGGCCGAGGTACTCTCCGAGCCCCAGGCCTCGGACGAGCTCGGAGAACCGCGCCCCCTCGACGACGCTCGCGCCGGCCCGCATCAACCGCTCCGTCACCGCGAGCGGGAGGCGGGAGGAGGAGAATAGTACCAGTCGCTTCGGTCCGCCCTTCGATTCCGCGAGGAGCCGGTCGCCGGTCGCGAGAGAGACCGCCCCTGGATCCTCGATGAAGCCGTAGAGGAATCCGTCGGTGGTCTCGAGGAGGACCCCCTCCCCGACGCGACGCGAGGAGTCCATCGATTGGCCGAGTGCCTCGGTGAGCTTGCCCACGAGCTGTGCGAACGCCGGCGATTCCACGGGGTCGAGAGCCGGACGGGGGTTAAATATGTAGAGACCCCCCGGGGGAAGTGGACGGGATGCGCTTCTCCGAACTCCTCACCTGGGTCCCGCGCATCGAGGCGGAGCTCGCCCGTTCGTACGTCGTAGAAGCGCGGAGGTCTCCGGGATTCCGCGCCTACACCGCGACGCTCGAGGAGTTCGCGCTCCGGGGCGGCAAACGACTTCGGGCGCTTCTTCTTCTCGCAGGGTACCACCTCGCGACCGGCAGGCGCCCGGCGCCGGTCCTCTCCGCGGCCGCAGCCCTCGAGCATTTCCAGAGCTGGATGCTCGTGCACGACGACATCATCGACCACGCGAACCTCCGTCGAGGGGCGCCGACGGTCCACCGCCTCCTCGAGCGGGAACACGACCGTCTCCGCCGTTCCGGCGATCGCGAAGAGTACGGCGTGGGAATGGGCATCACGCTCGGCGACCTTGAGGAGCCGTACACCGTTCGCGGGCTTCTTGCCGCGCGAGTTCCGGCAGCGTGCCGCCTCGCGGCTCTCGACGAGTACTCCAGAATGACCACCGAGACAGCGTACGGGCAGCTGCTCGATATCCGGCTCTCGGGCCTCCCCGTCCCTCGGGTCCGCGAGCGAGACGTCCTCGAGGTCCACCGGCTCAAGACTTCTGTGTACACCGTTGCTTCCCCGCTCAGGATCGGGGCGCTTCTTGGTGGCGGGGGTGCGCCCCTGCTTCGAGACCTCGACACCATCGGCACCGACCTCGGCGTTGCCTTCCAGCTCCGCGACGACGTGCTCGGCGCCGGGCTGGGCGACGGTCCCGTGGAGAAGAGCGCGAACGACCTCCGCGAAGGCAAGCGGACCCTCTTGTTGGTCAAGGCGTGGGCGGCTTCCACTGCGTCGGGGCGGAGAGCCCTCGAACGCGACCTGCGAAGCGCCTCCCGCTCCGCCTCCGCCGTCCGGGCGCTCCAGGCTCGAATCCGGGAGACTGGAAGCCTCGCCTACTCCGAGCGTCGCATCGAGGCGCTTACGCGTCGGGCCGAGCGTCGGATTGGCTCGAGTCGTGCGCTGTCCGCAAGCGATCGTCTCCTCCTAGCCGAGCTCGGGGACCGGCTGGTCCACCGCGCCCGGTAACGGTGGCTACTCTGCGTCGGAGGCCGCAGCGCGCGGCTCCCCGGGCGCGGCAAGTCCGGCCGCCTGGATCTGGGCGGTGATCTCCCGCTGCATCGTCGTGTACCGTTCCTTGAGGGCGTTCTCCTGTCGCTCGAGCGCCTTTACGCGGACCTCGAGCGTCTCCTTGTCCTCCCCGAGGAGGCTCTCCACCTCGCTCCGGTCCTTTGCTCGGACGAGCAGGCTGCCGATGGGCCGATAGACCGTCGCCTGCTCGGGGAGCGTCTTGAGCTCCTCGAGCGTGTGCGTCGTATCGCGGAGTTTGAGCTCGAGCTGCATCCGCTGCTGGCTCATCGTGCCGAGGTCCTGTTGCAGTCGTTGGAACTGCTTCAGGTCGTTCTGGAGCTTGGCCGGGATCGCCACGTCGCGCGACCGGACTCTCCGCAGATAAGCGCATCGCCCGTCGAGGGGCGCGGTGCTCTACGGGAGTGCCGGCGTGGTAGATCGAAGCTCGGATTCGGTGCGCTCGGCAAGCGCCACCCAGCCCAGAAAGGTGTTGACACCGGCCCGCAGTGCACCCGTGTCCCTTGCCTCAAGTTCGAGGAGCACGTCGTTCGCTCGGCCGCGCCGGAGCTTCACCTGCGCGCGCGGAACCTCTCGGGAGGCCTCCGGCCCAAGCGCGGCAAACAGCCGGTCGGCATCGACACGGTTCACGCGGACAATGCGAAGGCGGGCAGTCCAACCGGACGGCCCGGTCACTCGGCGAGCTCCCGCTCGAGCGCGGCCAGCACCCGGTCGGTCTTCTTCGCTGCCGCCTCGACGTAACGGGCCGGGTCGAGAAGGTCCGAGATCTCCGTCTCGGTGAGATGCGCTCGGATGCGGGGGTCGGCGATCGCCTTTTCGAGCAAGGAGCTCGAGGTCTCGCCGCGCCGGGTGAGGTTCCGCAGCAGCTCGTGCGCTTCGGATCGTGGGACACGCTTCGCGGTGAGCCCGAGCATCAAGTTCTCCGTCATCGTGCTCCCGCCGCTCGCCTCGAGGATCTCCTCCATGCGGGCCACCCGGACATCGAGGCCCCGCACGACCGCCTCGAGTTTGCGAAGGATGTCGTCGAGGAGGAGCACCGAGTGGGGGATCACGATCCGCTCGTTCGCGGAGTTCGCAAGGTCCCGCTCGTGCCAGAGCACCATGTTCTCGAGGGGCGGGAGGGCGAACGCCCGCACGAGCCGAGCGAGCGAGGTGACGTTCTCCGAGACCATCGGGTTCCGCTTCTGCGCCATCGTCGAGCTCCCCACCTGCCGGGACTCGTCGAACGGCTCCTGCACCTCCTCGATCTCGCTCCGTTGGAGGTTTCGGATCTCCGTTGCGAGCCGCTCCGCGGTTCCCGCGACGAGCGCCATGAAGTTCGTGAACTCGGCGATGCGATCGCGCCCCACGATCTGCGTCGGCGCCTCGTCCGCAGCAAGGCCGAGCTTCGCCATGACCCGCCGCTCCACCTCGGCCGCATGGCCGCCGAACCCGGCGCCCGTGCCGACCGCTCCGGCAATCTTGCCGACCGCGAGCCGAGGAGTGAGCTCCCCGAGCCGCCTTCGGTGCCGGAGGAACTCGGCCGCGAAACCTGCTACCTTGTAGCCGAAGCTCGTCGGGACCGCGTACTGCCCGTGGGTGCGCCCAACCTCGGCCGTCGCGCGATGCCGACGCGAGAGTTCTACGAGAGCTCGAACGAGTTCCGTGAGGTCCGACCGAAGGACGACCGCCGCCTCGCGATGCTCGAGTCCCAGGGCGGTGTCGGTGATGTCGGCACTCGTTGCACCGAAGTGAACCCATCCCCCCGAGGGTCCTGCGGCTTCGCCGAGCGCTTGCGCGATCGCCATCACGTCGTGCCGCAGTTCGGCTTCGAGCTCGTCGACGCGAGCGATACGGACCTTCCCGCTCGCCGCCGCGGCCTCGATCCCCGCGGCCGCCTCTTCGGGGATGAGGCCGACCTCGGCCTCGCTCCGGGCGAGTGCGGCTTCCACGCGGAGCGCCCGCTCGAGCCTCCGCTCCCGGGAGAACAGCTCCCGCAGCTCGGGCCGCCCGTAGCGGAACTCGAGGGGGCAGAACAATCCGGTCTCGGACGGAGTCACGGCGTGGGAGCGAGGGGTGCGTATTTAGCACTGGCCGTCGAGCCTCGAACCAGCTCGTCGGCGGAGGTCTTGTACTCCGGTCGGGTCGGACGCTTGCATGCCGCGCCTCGTGGTCGCGCTCGGAGGAAACGCCCTCGAGCGGGCGGGAGGTACGGGCTCTTGGGAAGAGTCGGTGACCCAGATGCGGACGGCCGCCCGCGCGCTCGGGTCGGCGGCGGCCGAGGGGGAGGAGATCATCCTCACCCACGGGAACGGACCGCAGGTCGGGGCGCTCCTGCGCCAGAACGAGCTCGCGGAGCGGGAGGTCCCGCCTCGCCCGCTCGATGTGCTCGTCGCCGAGAGCGAGGGGCAACTCGGGTACCTGATCGCCCAGGAGCTCGAACCCGAGCTCGCGCGGTCGGGCCACCCCCGCACGGTTCAGAACTTTCCAAGCCGGATGGTGGTGAGCTCGCGGGACAGCGCGTTCCGACATCCGTCGAAACCGGTCGGACGGTTCTACACCGAGAGCGAGGCGAATCTCCTCAAGAAGAATCGAGGTTGGACGCTCGCCCACGACCCCGCCCGAGGTGGCTGGCGACGGCTCGTGCCCTCCCCCCGTCCCCTCGCTTGGGTCGAAGCGGAGTCGTTCCTGCACCTGCTCTCGCACCGCCTCACCGAGAAGACGATGCCGATCGTGGCGGGGGGAGGAGGGATACCCGTGCTGGACAAAGGGCACGGCAGGTACGCTGGGGTCGAAGCGGTCATCGACAAGGATTTCGCGGCGGCGCTCGTCGGCCGGTGCGTCGGTGCAGCTCGACTCGCGATCCTCACGGATGTTCCGGCGGTCGCCGTCGGCTTTCACAAGCCGTGGGAGCGCTGGCTCAAGGAGGTCCGAGTGGCCGAGCTTCGAGGTCTGCTCGAGGGGGGCGAGTTCGGGGTGGGAAGCATGCGGCCCAAAGTGGAGGCCGCGCTCGATTTTCTCGACGGAGGCGGCAAGGAGGTCCTCATCTGCGACACCGCGTCTCTCCCGCGGGCACTCCGCGGAGAAGCCGGAACGCGCGTCCGGCGGTAGGTGCGGGGTCCGCACCGAGGGTCGCTACTTGGCGGACTCTTGCCTTCCGGCGGGAAAAGCACGGAGCGCCTGACCAATTCCCGTGCCGTACTGGATAGCCCGCTTCGGGCGCTCGCATGCCGAGAGAGGAACTCCTAACGCGCGTGCCACCTGCCTGAGCATCGGCTTTCCCGCAATCCGATCGTGGTGCGCCCCGAGAGGGAACGCGGCAACACAGTCTCTCACCTCCTTGTCGAGGTACGGGAGCAGCAGCTCGTGGCCGGTCGCCGACGCGAGCCGTCCGGTAAGTGGAAGATCTTGGGCGAGCAGTTTCTCCAGCGCTTGCTCGGCGAGCCGTCCCGCCTCTTCAACGGGAGCTGAGCGAACTCGCGCGTAGCCCCAGAAGAGCTCGTCCGCTCCCTGACCGAGGACAAGCCTCCTCGACCCCGCAGCTTCGAAGGCGAGCGCGAACGCCAGCTGGACCGAGCGTTCAGGTTCACGAACGGAGCCGAGCGCGGAGGCCCAGCGGGGCCCGGCGTCCCGAATCTGCTGTTCCTCGAGCCGGTGGCCGGTCCAAGGCAGCCCGAGCTCCTCGGAGGTTGCCTCGGCCGCGACGAGATCCTGCGACCCCTCACGCCCGATCGTGAGGAGCTGCGTCCGAGGACGCGCGCGCAGGATCCACGCGAGGACCGAGGAGTCCAACCCTCCCGAATAGAGGATGGTGATCGGGCCCGGAGGCTCGGTGAGCCGAAGGGTAGCGGCTACGAGGGCGTGCCGGAGTTCTCCGACCAGGCCGGCATCGAACTCGGCCCCGGTGGCAGGCCGGGCTTCCATCTCGGCCGCGGGTACCTCCCCTTACGGTAAAAGGAGGAACGTCTGCCGAACCGCATGATGCACTCCGGCGCCCCCCCTCCGACCCCCGCCGGGCGACGGGTAGTGTACGTGGATCGGGACGGAACGGTCAACCCCGACTTCCATTATCTCTCCGACCCGGACCGGGTCGAGATCCTCGGGGGGGTCACTTCCGGCATCCGTGCGCTTCGCGAGCGGGGCTTTGTCGTCGTGTGTACGACCAACCAATCCGGCATCGCGCGCGGGCTCTACACGGCCGCGACGGTCGAAGCGATCCATGAACGAATCCAGACCCGGCTCTCCGCGGGGGGGGCGCACATCGACCGGTTCTACTACTGCCCCCACCGGCCCGAGGATGGCTGCGCGTGCCGGAAGCCCGGCATCGACATGTTCCTCACCGCCGAGCGGGAGCTCGGACTCCTTCGTCCGGGCTCAGCGATCATCGGT
>JAKIWH010000030.1:0-6655 GCA_022750125.1 Thermoplasmata archaeon | reverse complement strand
GTGGGAGCCCAGCTCGGGCTCCGGAGGATTCTCGTTCCCGAGCGGGGCCGGGAGGCGGAGACCTGGCTCGAGTTCACGGCCGACCGGCCGCGTCCCGAGTTCGTAGCTCGGGACTTTCTCGCGGCCGTCCATCTCGTCCTCGAGACAACCTAACGCCGACCGAGCCTTACGGGTCAAGCCGGCGGAAACACTATCCGCCCTACCCCCTCCCCGCCGTCGGACCGCCATGGTGCTCCCCCTCGAGCTGGCCGTGGTCGGCGCCCTCGCTACTGGGCTCCTCGCGCTGGCCGCCGTCATAAGCGGCGCCCTGACGCGATCGGCCGGCGTGGTCGCCGCCGCGTTCGGCCTGGTCATCGTGATCCTCGGGGGATTCCCGTACCTCGCGCTACTCGTCCTGTTCGTGGTGGCGAGCGTCCTCGCGACCCGGTACGGGTTCGAGGAAAAGCAGCGCCGGCACGTCCAAGAGGGCACGGCCGGCGAGCGGGGCGTGTGGAACGTTGTCGCCCACATCGTCCTTCCCACCGCGCTCGTCCTAGGTTTCGCGCTCGCCGCCGGCGACGTCGCTCTGCCCCCGTTGCTCCCGCTGCTCTACACGGCCGCCCTCGCCTTTGGCGCGGCGGACACCTTCGCGAGCGAGTTCGGGGTGCTCTCGGGAAAGGCATGGGGAATCCTCTCGCTTCGACCCGTAGAGCCAGGGACGAACGGAGGCGTCTCGGTGCTGGGCACGCTCTGGGCGTTCACCGGAGCCGCGACCACCGCGATCGTTGGGTGGCTCCTCTTCGTCGTGTTCCGCGCGCCCGTGCTGGACGCCGGCTTCGCGATCACCGTGGCCCTCCTTTCGGGATTCCTCGCCTGTCAGGTCGATAGCCTTCTCGGCGCCCTCCTCGAGAACCGGGGCGTCCTCACCAAAGGCTCGACCAACTTCCTCGCGATGCTCTCGAGCATCGGCATCGCCTTCCTGCTGTTCGAGGCGCTGGGGAGTATCGTGTGAAGCTTGGGAAGGGATCCCGGCGACCGACGCGTCGACGCGCCGTCGTCCTGTTGAGCGGTGGCATGGACTCCGCGACCTGCCTCGCGGAAGCGGTTCGCTTCGGCTACGAGGTTCACGCGCTGAGCGTCGTCTACGGCCAGCGGCACGCGAGGGAGGTCCGGAGCGCGCGTGCCCTCGCCCGCCACTATCGCGTGCGTCGGCACACCGTCCTCTCGCTCGACCTGGGACCACTCCTGCGCTCCGCCCTCACCGACCGTCGGGCCAAGCTCCCCCGTCCGTCACGTCGGTTGGCGGGCATTCCGAACACGTATGTTCCAGCACGGAACACCATTCTCCTCGCTATCGCCCTGGGAATCGCGGAGTCCGACCGCGCCGAGGCGATCTATCTCGGGATCAACGCCGTCGACTACTCCGGGTACCCGGACTGTCGCCCCGAGTACCTCGCAGCGTTCGGCCGACTCGCCCGCCTCGCAACCCGAGCGTCGACGGAGCGGCACGCACGAATCCGGTTTCACGCCCCCCTCCTCCGACTCTCGAAGGCGGGCATCGTGCGCCGAGGAGGGCGGCTCGGGGTCCCGTGGGAGCTCACCTGGAGCTGCTACCGGGGAGGGGTGCGGCCTTGCGGACGCTGCGACGCGTGCGCCTTGCGCGCAAAAGGGTTCCGCGACGCGCGGGTCCTAGACCCGCTGCTGGTGCGCCGTCGACCGGGCCCCTCGCGTCCTAGGTGAGCTTCGCGGTGCAGAACTTGCAGCGGCTCGCGCCCAACGGGATATCGGAAAGGCACTCCGGGCAACTCTTCGTCGTAACGGGGGCGGCGGGCTTCCTGGCGGCCCGCTTCGCCTCCATTTTCGCGAGGGGGCGCACGACGGCGAAGAAGACCACGGCGGCGATGACGAGGAAGCTGATCAGCGCCTGGATCACGGAACCCGGGAAGAAATGGCCACTTCGGACATAGACGTTCCAGCTCGCGATGTTCACGGACCCAGGGACCGAGACGAGCGGTAGGATGAGCCCCTGCACGACCGCGGTAACGAGCGCCGTGAAGGCGAGTCCGATCACGATGCCCACCGCCATTTCGACGACGTTTCCCTTCGCGATGAAGTCCTTGAACTCGGACGCTACCCCCATCGTGGGCCTCGGGGACCCGACGAGTCCGCGGCTCCTTAACCCTTCCGAGGACGGTCGGCCGGCTCACATCCGCTCGGGGCGGGCGAGCCCGAGGAGGTCGAGCGTCGTCCCGAGCGTGGTGCGGGTGGCGGCGACGAGCGCGATCCGGCTCTCGCGCTCCGCGCCCGCACGAAGGACCGGCACCGCCTGGTAGCAGCTGTGGAAGGCGTCGGCGAGCTCGTGCGCGTACGTCGCGAGCGAATGCACGTGGCCCGTGCGCGCCGCGTACCTGACAACACCGGGAAGTCGCGAAAGGGTCCGAACAAGCCTCCGTTCTTCGGGGGCAACGAGCTGCCCTGCTTCCGAAGGGTACGGGGGCTCGAGACGCCCGGCCTTGCGGAGGAGCGTCGTTGCACGGGCGTACGAGTAGAGCAGGAACGGTGCCGTTCGGCCCTCAAAGGAGAGCGCCTCTTCCCACCGGAACTGTACCGGCTTGTCGGGGGCAACTCGAAGAATGGAATAGCGGACGGCGGAGGCGCCCACCGCCTCGGCGATCTGGTCGACCGCGGCGTCGTCGAGGTCCTCCCGTCGGGCGAGCACTTCGGTGTGCGCGCGGCTCACCGCTTCGTCGAGAAGATCGTCGAGGTAGACGGCGGTGCCCGCCCGCGTCGACATCTTGCTCCCACCCGGCGCCTGGATGTACTGGTAGAAGACGAACTCCGGGCGACGCGGCTCTCCGATTTCCGTGAGCAGCGCCGAAAGTACGCGCGAGTGCAAGAGGTGGTCGGCGCCCAGCACGTCGATCACGCGCGGGAAGGCCGCGAACTTCGACTCGTGGTACGCGAGGTCGCGCGTCGCGTAGAGCGAGGTACCATCGGCCCTCGTGAAGATGAGGCGGGACGATTCCTGGGGAAGGCCGTAGCCGGTGGCGTCGATGGCCCACGCCCCGTTCTCCTCCTGGACCGCATGCGGCGCGGCCTTCAACCGCGCGATCATCTTGTCGACCGATCCGTCGCCGAGGAATCGGGACTCCCAGACCAACTCGTCGTACCGGATGCCGAGGCGCGCTAGCGACGCGAGCATCCCATCGAGGACCTTGGCCGAGAGCTCCCGGTGGAGGGGCGGCGCACGCCCTTCCTCGACCTGCTTGGCGTACGAGCCGAGGTCCGCGGCGAGGCTCGCGTCCTCCTTGAGGAGCGCGCTCACCGCCGGATACGGGCGCCCGTAGTAGTGGTCCGGTTTTTCGTTCAGCGCTGGGCCATCGCTGCCGGTCGGCAAGGTCGCGAGGGCGGCGGGCGGCCACTCCGCGCGGGGCTTCGACCAGATCCAACTGATCACCGCCGCCTGCCGTCCGACGTCGTCCACGTAGTAGTGGACCGTCACCGGGTGGCCCGCCGCGCGGAGGATTCGGGCGTAGGTGTCGCCGATGATGGCGTTGCGGACGCGACCGATGTGGAACGGTCCGTTCGGATTTGCGCTCGTGTGCTCCACGCAGACGCTCGTAGCGGTGGGTCGAAGGAATCCATACTTCTCGCCACGCAGCCCGATCAGTAGAAGCGTCGTGGCGGCGAGCTGATTCGGCTCCGCGTCGAAGTTCAGGTAGGCGCCCTTCGCGGAGGCGTTCAACGTTGAGCCGCGGGTGGGCCACGCCTTCGTGAGCTCGCCGGCGAGTTCGGCGGGATCGCGGCCGGCCTGTCGCGCGACGCGATGGAGCGGTACGCTCAGGTCGGCCGGACCGCCGGCCGAGCCCTCGAGCTCGAGCCGGAGCGCCTCGATGTCGATCGAAAGTCCCCGCTCTGCGAGCAGTGCCGACACGCCCGAGAGGACCTCGGCGGTGGGACGCTCCCAGGGGTCGACCTCCTCGGACTCCGAAGGAGGGGGCGAGAGCATGATGAACCCGGAGCAACGCTCAAGCGGCTTCGCCATCATAACGGTGGCGATGGCGGCGACCTTCCTCGTCCGCTACGGCGAGCTCGCCCTCAAGTCTCCGCCCGTTCGACGGGAGTTCGAGCGCACTCTGGAGCGCAACATTCTGGAGCGGTTCCGGCTCGCGGGACTCCCGTGCCGGATCCGGTCGGACCACGGACACCTGTACGTGGTCTGCGAGGAGGCGGCGAACGCGCTGCAGCTGCTCCGGACCGTCTTCGGGGTTACCTCGGTCAGCCGGGTGGAAGAGGTCCCCTCGGACGTTGCCGTGATCGAAACGCAGTTGCTCAAGCTCGCGAGCCCGGCGCTCGTACCTCGGAGCCGCTTCGCCGTGCGCACTCGCCGGGTCGGAAGCCACCCGTTCTCGAGCCAGGAACTCGCCCGGACGCTCGGAGCGGCCGTGCTCCGCGAATTCTCCGACCGCGAGCTCTCGGTGGACCTTACGAATCCGGGCATCGAGCTGTTCGTTGAGGTCCGCGGACCGCGCACGTACCTCTCGCTCGACCGCGCGCCAGGTCCTGGAGGGCTGCCTCTCGGGGTGGCGGGTGCGCTCGTCGCTCTCGTCACCAATCAGCGCGGCGCCCTCGGAGCCTACCTCATGATGAAGCGGGGCTGCTCGACGGCGCTCGTCGTAGACGAGGCCGGTGCCAAACTGGCGGAGGAGGTGCTCCGGCGCTTCTCTCCTTCCGTGCGGGTCGAGTCGCCGATCCCAAGCGTCGAGGAGGCGCTCAGCAAGCTCGCGGATGCGGTCCGCGCCGACGGCGTTGTGCTGCCGCTCACGGTCGACGAGTACCCCGACGCTCGCGTTCGATGGGGCGACCGAGTACTGTTCTCACCCACCGTAGGCTTCTCGGATGCCGAGGTGGAAGCGCGCTGGGAGGCAGTACGGAGGCTCGCGAGTTGAGGACGACGGTACGGAAAGAGCGCCCGCTCGACGCCGAGCCACCGCCCCCCGCTCTTCCCCCCGAACCCGAAGCGCCTGCGGAGCTTCCGCGAGAGCCCGCCCCTGCGGCCGAGCCGGTCCGGACTCCCGAGCCCGTGGATCTCTCGCGATCCGCGCGGGAGCTCGAGGAGCGCCAACTCCGATGGCTCCGGATCCGAGAACGCTGGAGGCTCCGCCCGACTCGGGTTCGCGAGAAAGAAATCCCGCCGTAGACCCCTCGGCGGGTAGCTCGCACTTCGGGCTCGGCGTTCGACCACAAGCCCTTATGAACGGAGCCCGGGTGCCCACGAAGGTTACAGTTCAATGGGGGAGTTTGACGTCGCCGGTTCGTTCCGCGCCCGGCGCGGTTACTGGCAGCCGTTTGTGATGGCACGGTCGGCGAGCAACGAAGCCGCGGCGCGGGAGAAGGTTCTCTCCGAGCTCGGAAGCTGCCACGGCGTGAAGCGCGCGCTCGTCCGGATCGAAACGGTGACGGAGCGGCCGGCGTGAGCGGCCGCGCCCCGCGCACGGCCGAAGAGCAGGTCCAGGACGACTTGGTCCGGCTCGACGCCTACCGCAATCAGCTTTCGGCACTCCTCCAGCAGCACCAACTTCTCTCCGCCTCCCGAGGGGAACACTTGCGGGCGCGGGAAGCGCTCGACGGGCTCGAGCGCGCTGACGGTCAGGGAGAGGTGCTCATCCCCATCGGGGGAGAGACGTTCGTACGAGGCAACCCCGACCGCCACGGCCCTGTGCTCGTCGGCATTGGCTCCGGCTACGTTGCGGAGATGGAGCGTCCTCGAGCGGCGGAGCTGCTCGCGGAGCGAACCAACCAGATCGAGCAGGCGGCCCGGGAGCTCGAAGGACAGATCCGCACCGTCGAGGAACGCATCCAGGTAATCTCCCGCCGGGTCGAATCGCTCACCGGGCAGGATGCCGGCGAGGGCGGGAACCCGGGCGATGTGGGCGGCGGTTAAGTCCCGACTGTTCGGACGCCGGGCCGCCGCGAGCGGTTCTGAGGCGACCGCGGATTCGTCGAGCGCGGCTCCCCCGACAGCGGAGGGAGCGTTCACGGAGGGGATACTCGGGAGCCGACTCAAGGAGGCCACCCTCGAGGACACCCTCGACGAGGTGGAGATCGCGCTCCTCGAATCGGACGTCGCGCTGCCCGTCGTCGAGCGGATCCGCAAGGACCTTGCCCGAGAGCTTTCGGGCCGGAAGCTTCGCTGGGGCGCCGATGCGGAGAGCGCGATCAAGGCGACCTGCGAAGCGACGGTGCGCGGCATCCTCGCAAAGCCCCCCTACGACCTCGTGGCCGCGATCCGCAAGCACACGCCCCCGCCGTTCGTCGTCCTGTTCGTCGGCGTGAATGGCACGGGCAAGACCACGACCGTGGCGAAGCTCGCGCACTGGCTCAATTCGCAAGGGCTTGCCTGTGTCATCGCCGCCGGTGACACCTTCCGGGCGGGGGCGATCGAGCAGCTCCTCGTCCACGGCGAGCGGCTGGGGATCAAAGTGGTCCGTCAGCAAGAGGGGAGCGATCCGGCCGCGGTCGCCTTCGATGCCGTCCAGCACGCGCGGGCGCGATCCATCCCTGTGGTGCTGGTCGACACGGCCGGGCGTCAGCACACGAACGAGAACCTCCTCGAGGAGGCGAAGAAGATCCGGCGCGTCGTCCCTCCCCAGCTCACCCTCTTCGTCGGCGACGC
>JAKIWH010000029.1:8967-20483 GCA_022750125.1 Thermoplasmata archaeon | reverse complement strand
ACGAGGAGAAGATCCTCTTCCCCCCGTACGACGCACCCCAGCTCCAGGACATCCTGCGCGACCGTGCCCGCGAGGTGTTCCGCGAAGGGGTCGTCGACGCGGGCGTCATCGAGCGGTGCGCCGCGTATGCGGCGCTCGAGAACGGGGATGCACGTCGGGCTCTCGCGCTCTTGCGGCTCGCCGGCGAGATCGCCGAGCGGGAGCGCGCCCGCCGGATCGCGGGCGACCACGTCGTGAAGGCGAAGAGCCGCCTCGAGCTCGACATCATCGTCGAGTGCGTCCGGACCCGCCCGCAGCACTGCAAGGTGCTCCTCTACGCCATCCTCCAGGCGTTCGAGCGCCGGAGGGCGGGCGTGCTCACGGGTGAGGTCTACGAGGCGTACTGCAAGCTCTGCCAGCGGCTCGGCCTCCAGCCGCTCCACGCGCGGTCGATCTCGAACTACCTCTCCGAGCTCGAAAGCCTCGGCCTCGTCCGCGCCGGGATCGTCTCCCGGGGACGCGGGGGGCGGACCCGCGAGATCGTCGTTGATGTGCCCATCGCTGAGACGGTCCCGGCGCTTGCCGAGGACCCGCTCCTCGCCGCGCTCGCGCGGCCCCGGGGCCCGAACCAGACGCTGCTTACGAACTTCGATAACCCGAACCGGACCTAGTCGCGGGTCGCGCCCTCGGCGGCCACGCTTGCGGTGACCTGCTCGAGGGCGGTCGCCCCCCGCGCGGCGCGTCGCTTCGCGCGCTCGCGGCGGAGTTCCCGGAGCTCGAGATGGAGGTCGCGGAGCTCCGAGCTCGCACGCCGAAGGCGGACGCGCGCCATCCGCTCGCCGGTTTCGATCTCCTTGTCGAGCGTCTCGTCCGAGCCGCGGAAGGGAGGCATCGCTTAGCCGTCGGCGGCGTCGATCTGCGCCTTTTGAAGGCGGTCGGAGAAGTCCACGAACACCGTCTTGATCTCGGTGAACTCCTCGATCGCGACGGAGCCCGCCTCGCGGCCGCCGTTCCCGGTGTTCTTGACGCCCCCGAACGGGAGCTGCACCTCGGCGCCGATCGTGGGGGCGTTCACGTAGGTGATGCCGGCCTCGAGGTCCTCGATCGCCCGGAACGCCCGGTTAACGTCCCGGGTGTAGATGGCGCTCGAGAGACCGTAGCTCACCTCGTTTGCGACCCGCACGGCGTCCTCGTAGTCATTGACCCGGAGCACGGCAAGCAGCGGCCCGAAGATTTCCTCGGTCGCGATGCGCGAGCCCGCCCGGGTGGCGGCGACCGTCGGGGTGAGGAAGTAGCCGCGGTCGTACTCGCCGCCCGTGAGCTTCTCCCCCCCGTAGAGTACACTGTCCCCCTCCTTCCGCGCGATCTCGAAGTAGCTGCGCACCTTGGTCTCCTGGTCGGCGGAGGCGACAGGCCCCATGCCTGTCGATTCGTCGAGGGGATTGCCGACACGGAACTTGCGGAGCCGCTCGAGGAGGCGGCCCAGGAACTCGTCGTAGATGGGGGTGTGCAGCAGGACGCGGCTTGTGGCCGTGCAGCGCTGTCCCGCGGTGCCGAACGCCCCGAACAGGAGTCCGTCGAGCGCGAGCTCGAGGTTGGCGTCCTCCATGACGATCATCGGGTTCTTGCCGCCGAGCTCGAGGTGGACGCTCTTGAGCCCCTTCGCTCCCCGGACGTAGACCTCCCGCCCGGTCTCGACGCCCCCCGTGAAGGAGATGGCGCGGATCCGGGGGTCGTCGATGAGCGCGTTCCCGACCGTTCCCCCCGAGCCGGTCACAAAGTTGAGGACGCCCGGGGGGAGCCCCGCCTCCTCGTACGCCCGGACGATCTCCGCCCCGCAGCGCGCCGTCGCGGAGGCGGGCTTGAAAACGACCGTGTTCCCCGAGATGAGAGCGGCCGCGATCTTCCAGTTGGGGATCGAGGTGGGGAAGTTCCACGGCGTGATGGCGGCGATAACTCCCTTGGGCTGCCGGACGGTGAGGCAGAACTTGTGACGAAGCTCGGAGGGGACCGTTTCACCGGCAAGTCGACGTCCTTCGCCGGCCATGTACTCGACAAAATCGATCGACTCCTGCACGTCGCCGCGACCCTCGGCGATGACCTTGCCCATCTCCGTGGTGACGAGCCTTGCGAGCTCCTCCTTGCGTCGCCGGAGGACTTCCGCGACCCGGAGCAGCAACTCTCCCCGCCGGGGCGCGGGCATCGCTTTCCAACTGGGGAAGGCACGGTGGGCGCTCGAGATCGCGCGCTCGACCTCTTTCGGGCCGCCGGAGACGAACTCCCCTACCGACTCGCGTGTTGCGGGATTGGTCGTGGCAAAGTGAGGGACATTCGCGGGAACCTCCCACCGCCCGTCGATGAATAGCCCATACTCGGGTGCGGTCAACGTAGCCCCTGCGGGCCGCCGACCGCCGAGCCCTTGAAAAGCGTAACCCGCCGGTGAGGGGTCGCGCCAGGACCAGCCGTCGTCGGGGAAAACCGCTGTCCCGACGGGAGCTCCGCGGGAGCTAACCCTAATGAGGAGGGCGGCTGACGGAGAGGGTCGAGGACCGTAGATGTACTCCATCGCGGAGCTCCGAAAGCGCGCGGAGGAGGTCCGCGAGGGTCTTCGGCGGCGCCATCTCGACCCGGGGGAGGTCGACCAACTCCTCGAGCTCGACACTCGGCGTCGCGCCTTCGCGGAGGAGGTCAACAAGCTCCGCGCCCGTCGGAACACCGCGGCGCACCGACGTCCCGAAGCGGGCGCCGCGCCGTCGGCTGAAGAGCGATCCGAGATGGGCACCCTTCGGGACCGGATCCATGAGGTGGAGGGCCAGCTCGAGGCACTCGACGGCGAGCTTCGCACGCGGCTGCTCCTGCTCCCGCAGGCGCCCCACGCGAGCGTTCCTCCTGGCCAGACGGGGGCCGACGCGGTCGAGCTCTCCCGCTTCGTTCCTGCTCGGGCCACGCCCACGGCGGGAAAGCCCCACTTCGAGATCGGGCACGCGCTCAACCTTCTCGACGAGGAGCGTGGAGTCAAGGTGACGGGGGAGGGGTTCTACTTCCTCTGGGGGGACCTCGCTCGTCTCGAGCACGCCCTCATCCGGTACATGCGACGGCTCCACCATGCCCGGGGGTACCTCGAGGTCGCGCCTCCGATCCTGATCAACTCCGACTCGATGCTCGGGACGGGGCAGCTTCCGAAGTTCGCCGAGGACTCCTATCAGGTGAAGGTCGATGAGCTCTGGCTCGCCCCCACCGCGGAAGTGCCGGTGACGAACCTCTTCCGGGACGAGGTGTTCCTCCCCGAGGATCTGCCCTACCGACTCATGGCCTATACTCCGTGCTTTCGCCGCGAGGCCGGGGGGCACGGCGTCGAGACCCGCGGGATCGCCCGCGTTCACCAGTTCGACAAGGTCGAGCTCGTGAACTTCACCCTCCCCGAGCACTCCTACGAGCAGCTCGAGGTGCTCCGAGAGGATGCCGAGGCGGTCCTCAAAGGGCTCGACCTGCCGTACCGCGTGATCAGCCTCGCCGCGGGAGACCTGCCGCCGAAGGCAGCCAAGTGCTACGACCTCGAGCTGTGGGCGCCCGGGTCGAAGCGGTGGCTCGAGGTGAGCTCGGTCTCCAACTTTGAGGCGTACCAGGCCACCCGGGCGAACATCCGGTACCGGAGGGTCCAGTCCGACCGGCCGGAGCCCGTGCACACGTTGAACGGCTCGGGGACGGCCCTGCCCAGATTGATCATCGCGATCCTCGAGAACTACCAGGAGGAGGGCGACCGGGTGGAGATCCCGGCCGTTCTCCGGGAGGAGATGGGAGGCGCTACGCACCTCGCACCGAACCCCCGGGTGGGGGAGCGGGAGCTCGCTCGTGGACGGCATCCGAAGCGCGGGAAGGACGCAGGCACGGCGGCGCGCCCCGACGGATCGGCCTGAGCTCCGCTCGTTCACGCTCCGAGGCGAGAGGACCTATCCGTCGGTGGGCCGTGCGCGTCGGTCGAGAGATGAACCGGCTCCAGCGGCGCTTAGATGAGTTCAGCTCCGACGGGGAGCCCTCGCCTCCGGCACCTCCGGCGGCGGGCCGCCCCCATCCACCCGGCCTCCCCGGAATCTGGGGTGTCGAAGAGGGCCTCGTCCGCCACCCGCTCATCGCAGCAGGAGCGCTTCGCGCCCTGCCGTTCCAGCTCGACCTCGCCCGCATCGGCGTTGCCGAGGACCTTCTCGTGGTGCTGCCGACCGGCATGGGCAAGACCGCGATCGCCGGGCTCGTCGCGGCGGAGCGACTTCGAGCCGGAGCAGGGAAGGTGGTATTCCTCGCTCCCACCCGACCGCTCGTCGACCAGCATGCGGAGTCGTTCGGCCGCTGGATCCCGGACGCCCGTAGGGCGCGGTTCACCGGCACGGTCCGTTCTCCCGTGCGGGAAGGGGGTTGGGAATCTGCCGACGTCGTCTTCGCGACTCCTCAGATCCTCGAGCACGATCTCGAAGAGAAGCTCTACTCGCTCCGCGACGTCGACCTGCTGATCTTCGACGAGGCGCACCGCGCGGTGGGGCGGTACGCCTACGTGAGCCTCGCCGAGCGATACCGGCTCGAGCGGCCCATCGGGGGCAAGGTCCTTGCCCTCACCGCCTCTCCGGGAGCCGAGCCGGAACGTATCGAGGGGGTGATTCGCACCCTCGGGACGGCCCGCGTCGAATCCCGGAGCCGGACGGACGAGGGAGTCCGCGAGCACGTCCATCCGGTCGAGGTGGAGACCCGTTGGGTGAAGCTTCCCCCCGTGGCCCAGTCGATCCAGGAGGCGCTGGTGCGGGCCGCGCATGCGGAAGGAGTCAAGCTCCAGCGGATGGGCTACCTGCGAAAGAAGCCGCTGCACTCGCTGTCCGTGAAGGACCTCATCGCGCTCCGCGCAGAGATCTTCGCCCGCCCTGGCCCGATGACCCGACGGTTTGGTCCGTTGTACCATCAGCTCGTGTTGCTCCACCTTCACCACCTCTCGGAGCGGCTCGAGACCCAGGGAGTCGGCCCGTTCCTCCAGTACCTCGAACGGCTCGAAGCGAAGCCGAAGCCGAGCAAGGGAGACCGGGCGGTGGCCGCGCTCGCTGAGGTCAAAGCCGCGCGGGAACAGGCCGAGACGTTCCTTCGGGACTCCGGGGAGAGCTCCCACCCGAAACTCGACCTCCTCGCGGCGCTCGTGGAGGAGGAGCTCGCCCGGGCAGGAACGCAGCTGGTCCGGATCCTCGTCTTCGCCCAGTACCGGGATACGATCCAGGGCATCCAGACGATGCTCGAGAAGCGGGGACACCGGGTCGCCCGCTTCGTCGGGCAGGCTACCCGCGACCGCAAGGACCTGGGCATGAACCAGAAAGAGCAGCGGCAGGTGCTCCAAGCGTTTCGGGAGGGTCGGTTTCCCATCCTCGTCGCGAGCAGCGTCGGGGAGGAAGGGATCGATGTCCCGGACGTGGACGTCGTCGTGTTCTTCGAGGCGGTGCCCAGCGAAATCCGTGCCATCCAGCGACGCGGACGCACCGGGAGGACCCGCTTCGGACGGGTGGTGCTCCTTCTCACGGAGGGGACGCGGGACGTGGGCTACCAGCGGGCCGAGGTTCGGCGCGAGCACGCGATGCACCGGGTCATTCGGGGGCTCTCGAGACGTGGCCGGCGGAAATCCACCGAGGCGCCGCCGGCCCCCGAGACCCAGCCCACCGAGGGCGCGGGCATCCCGGGCCGTATTTGAGGCCTCCCCGAGGTCGAACCGTTTGCGCGCTCGGCCTCCCCATTAAATAACGCCCCCCGGGTCGACGATTCCGGAAGGCTCCGTGGACTGGATCGGGATCCTAGAGGCCCACCTAGGGCTCATCGCGTTCTCCGTCGTCTGCGTCCTGCTCACCGCCTATCTCGCCTACGCGATGGTCTATCCGGAGCGGCTGTAGGCCGAACCGTTCGTGGCGGATTTTGGAGCCATCGTCGAGATTGCCGTCGTCCTCGCGATCATCGTAGCGATCGCGGCGCCGTTTGGGGCGTACCTCGGTCGCGTGTACACGAACCGCCCGGCGTTCGGCGATCGATTTCTCCTGCCGCTCGAGAGCCGGATCTATCGGTTCCTGGGGGTCTCCGCACGGGAGTCGATGGGCTACCGGGAGTACACCTCGTCGTTCCTGTGCGTCTCCGCCCTCATCGCGATCTGGATGTTCGTCGTGATGTGGTTCCAGGCCTCGCTCTTCCCGCAGCCCGCGGGGTACACCCCGATGAGCTGGGACACGATCCTCCACACGACCGCCTCGTTCCTCACGGCGACCGACTTCACGCACCTCGCGCCCGAGGTGAACATGACCGTCTGGGGGAACCTCCTCGCCCTCGAGGTCCCGATGTTCCTCGCACCGGCGGCCGCGCTCTCGGTCACGGCCGCCATGGCCCGAGGGTTCATCCGGAAGGACGGCACGCTCGGGAACTTCTACGTGGACATGGTCCGCTCGCTCACCCGGGTGCTGCTCCCCGTCGCGCTCGTGGGGGGAGCCCTCCTCGCGCTGCTCTCGGTCCCGGATGCGTTTCCGCCCCTCCTGTGGGCCGGACCGCATGCGGCGAACCCGGTCTTCAACGGCCCCGTCGCGGGCATGCAAGCGATCGTCTACCTCGGGAGCAACGGAGGGGGCTGGACCTCGGCGAACGTGACGAGTTCGCTCGCGAACCCTTCGATCTGGACCCAGACGCTCGGCTTGGGGCTCTTCCTGCTCCTCCCGTTCTCCTTCCCGTTCGCCTTTGCCTCGATCGTCCGGCGCCCCGGCGAGGCGTGGCCGTACCTGGGGACCGTCCTCATCGTCTTTGTCGTCGGCCTCGCGCTCTTCCTCGCCTTCGAGGGACCGCCCGGGCTGGGCCTCTCGGGCTACCGGTTCGGCGTCGTTCCCGACTCCACCTTCCAGTTCGCGAGCGTCTACTCGAACACGGGCTCGAACAACCTGAACATCGCCTTCCTGGCGCCCGTTCCCCAGATGGCCCTCCTGTTCGGCATGTTCACGCAGAACACGCCCGGGTCGGACGGGGTCGGCTTTGGGACGCTGCTCCTCTTCGCCCTGCTCGCGATCTTCGTCGGGGGGCTCATGGTGGGCCGGACCCCCGAGTACCTCGGGAAGCGGATCACCCCGACCACGGTCAAGTGGACCGCGCTCGTGCTCATCATCCACCCGGTGGCCATCCTGATCCCTACCGCTGCCGCGTACCTCGGGGGGTTCGTCCCCTCGACCGGCCTCTTCGCCCCCGTGCCCTTCTGTTCGAGCAACACCTGCCTCAACGCCCACGCCTTCACCTCCGTGCTGTACGAGTTCACGAGCGAGTCCGCGAACAACGGCTCGGGGATGTCGAGCTTCAACGACGTCACGCCCTTCTTCAACGTCGCCGGCGCCGTCGTGATCCTCGTTGGCCGATACCTCCCGATGATCGCGATGCTCAAGATCGGCTCGGAGTTCGCGCGGACTACGGCCCTTCCCCCGGGGCCCGGCACGCTCGAGACCCGGAGCCTCACCTTCACCCTCTACCTCACGCTCCTCCACATCGTCGTCTCCGCGCTCCTTTTCCTTCCCGTCCTCGCGCTGGGGCCGCTCTCCCAGGTAGGGGGTTAGCGTGGCCGCGGAGCCCGGCGCGAGAGTTCCCCGCCGACGGCGACCCCACACTTCGGCGAGCCGGGTGCTCGTCGAGTCGTTCAGGATGTTCTCGCCCCGCCGCGAGTTCCGCCACCCGATGATGTTCACCGTCTACGTGCTGTTCCTGTTCCTGCTCGTCGTCACCCTCTATCCGAGCCCGTTCCCCGACATCGTAAGCTCGTACAGCCCCGCGTACTACCTCGCGCTGACGGTCATCCTGTTCCTCACCCTCTGGTTCTCCCACCTCGGGGAAGCGATCGCGGAGGCGCAGGGGCGCGCCCAGGCGGACGCGCTCCGCCAGGTGAGGAGCGGGATGCGCGCCCGGCAGGTGCTTCCGGACGCGCGGACGCACTGGGTGGGCACCGACTTCCTCCACATCGGGGACCACGTGGAGGTGCGACCGGGCGAACCGATCCCGCTCGACGGGGACGTGGCGTCCGGGGCTGCGCAGATCGACGAGTCGATGATGACCGGGGAGTCCGCGCTCGTCACCCGGGAGAGCGGAGGGGACAAGACGAGCGTGCTGGGCGGCACCCGCGTTGTCCAAGGCACGATCCGGATCCGGATCACCGCCGTCCAGGGCCAGTCGTTCCTCGACCGGTTGATCCGGCTCGTCGAGGGGGCGGTCCGGGAGAAGACCCCGAACGAGCTCGCCCTCGACACGCTCCTCGCGGGATTCACGATCTCGCTCCTCGTGGTCGTGGTCACCTTCCTCTATCTCGTCACGATCTTCCCGAACGTCCACCTGAGCGTCGGCACCGGGATCGCGCTGTTCGTCTCCTTGATGCCCACGACCATCGGGGCGCTCCTCCCCGCGATCGGCATCTCCGGGGTGAACCGGGTGGCGAAGACGAATGTCATCGCGAAGAGCGGGCGCGCGGTCGAGGCGGCGGGCGACCTCGACGTCCTCATCCTCGACAAGACCGGGACGATCACGGTCGGCAACCGCCTCGCGGTCCAATTCCTCGCTGCACCCGAGGTGACGGAGGCGGAGCTCACCTCCGCCGCCCTCCTCGCCTCGAGCCTCGACGACACTCCCGAGGGTCGCTCCATCCTGCGGCTCGCCGGCCGCCGGGGCGGTACGGCCCCCCGGCTCGAGGAGGGGGCGTTCCGCGTGGTCCCGTTCACCGCCGAGCGGAAGATGAGCGGCATCGTCCTCAAGGACGGGACCGAGATCTACAAGGGCGCGATGAAATCGATCGAGGCGTACGCCGGAGGGCTGCCGAGCACCCTCCTTTCGGCGGCGGAGGAGGGCTCGCGCCAGGGGATGACGCCCCTCGCGATCGCCGCGAACAAGCGCGTCCTCGGCCTCGTGTTCTTGAAGGACGTCGTGAAGCCCGGTATTCGGGACCGCCTCCGCGAGCTCCGGACGATGGGGATTCGGACCGTCATGTGCACGGGAGACAACCGGCTGACCGCCCTCGCTATCGGCAAGGAGAGCGGCGTCGACGAGGTACTCGCGGAGGCGAAGCCCGAGGCGAAGCTCGAGCTCATCGAGCGCGAAAAGGCGCAGGGACGGCTCGTCGCCATGACGGGCGACGGCACGAACGATGCGCCGGCGCTCGCCCGCGCCGACGTGGGGCTTGCGATGAACAGCGGAACCGGGGCGGCCAAGGAGGCCGGCAACATGGTCGACCTCGACAACGACCCGACGAAGCTCATCGAGATCGTTTCGATCGGTAAGCAGCTCCTCATCACGCGCGGGGCGCTCACGACCTTCTCGATCACGAACGACGTGGCGAAGTACTTCGCCATCATCCCGGGGCTGTTCCTCACCGCGAACGGCGGCTTCCTCGCGGGACTCGCGCTCCTCAACATCCTCGGCTTCGCCTCGCCCGCGCTCGCCGTCCTCTCTACCGTGTTCTTCAACGCGGTCATTATCCCCCTGCTGATCCCGCTCGCCCTCCTCGGCGTCCGGTTCCGACCGAAGAGCGCGATCGACCTGCTGCGCCAGAACCTGGTCCTCTACGGGGTCGGGGGCCTCCTTTCCGCGTTCGTGGGGATCTGGCTCGTCTACCAGGTGCTCGCCTGGCTCGCCGAGCAGGCCGCGTGGCAGGGACTCGTCCACCTCGTGAGCCAGGGACTACCGCTGCTCGTCCTGCACGGACTCGGGGCGCTCCTGTGACCGCCGAACTTGTCCCTGCGGCCTCGACCCGACCGGCACCCGCGACGCCCCCATCGTCCCTCCCAGGAGCCCACCCGTTCGCCCTGGCTCCCCAGCCGAGAACCGCCATGTCGGGCAGTCGCCACCTCCGCGCACTCCTCCTGTTCCTGCTGCTCGCGATTGTCGTGGGAGGGATCGCCTATCCGCTGGCGCAGGCAGGGATTGGGACCCTCCTTCACGCGCCAGCCTATCCGCAGCCGGCCGCTCCGCCGGCCCCTGCGCCCACCAACACCAGCTCGACGAACAGTACGGTCACGCCCCGGGGGTCGCTCGCGGCTCTCGCGGAGGGCGGCGACTCCCCCGCTCTCCGGCCCACCGGTCCCGGGGCGCCTCCCGCAGTGAGCCCGAACGAAAGGCTACTCTACGAGGGCAGGCTCGGCGTCGCGGGAGTAGCTACGTTGCTCGACGTCGTAACCCCGCTCCGCCCCGCACTCCACGCCGGGGGCGCCTAGCGTGTACCGCCGCCTCCTGCTCCCCGTGGCGAGCCCGAACGAGGTGGAGCCGCTCCTCAAGTTCGCCGCCATGCTCCTCGAGGCGGACGGCGAGATCCGCGTGCTCCACGTGATCTCGAACCAGTCCCTTCCCGAGGTGATCCGGGAGTGGCGCTCCTCGGTGAACATCGTGATCCCCGCCCACGAGGCGGGCGCCGCCCTCGACGTCCGGGTCGACCCCGAGGTGCGCGCCTCCACCGACGTGGCCGGGGAGATCCTCGACAGCGCGGAGACCCGGGAGGTCGACGCGATCGTGATGACCCTGCGCGGCGACCGCCGGGAGCGAAACCCGTTCGTCGGGCACACGGCGAGTGCCATCCTCCATCACGCGGCGTGCGACGTGATCGTGGTGAACCGGCTCGCGCTCGCGGGCGAACGTATCCCGCGGGTCCTTGTCCCGAGCTTTCAGGCCACTCCTCCGCCGAAGGTGCTCCGGCTGGCGGAGGACATCGCCGTGCACCACCAAGGGATCCCGATCGTCTCCCTGGGCCTGGGGGCGATCTCCGAGCCCTCGGTGGTCGTGCCGGAAGGGGAGGAGCCACTGCGGTCGCCCCGAGGATTGCCGCTCATCCACCGCCGCCCGAGCTCTCCTCGCGGGTTCCTCGGTCGCCGCCACCGACTGCCCGACGCGATCCTGGCCGCGGCCGCTCGGGAGCGGTACGGGCTCCTCGTCGTGGGGGAAGACCCCGCGAGCCCTTCGGGGGCCATGCTGAACCGGCGGTTCTTGGACGATCTCTTCCGCAACGCGCCGTGCCCCGTGGTCGCGATCCACGGCTAGCATGGCCGAGCTCTGGTTCATCGGCCTCGGGCTCTCCGAGGAGCTGCCGCTCGGTACCTCGGTCCGGAGAGCTATCGCCGAAGCGGGTACGGTGTTCCTCGAGGAGTACACGAGCCCCCTCGCTAAAGGAGCGGCGAGCGACCTCGCGACGCTCGCAGGGAGGCGGCTTGTCAGGAGCGATCGCGAGGTCGTCGAAAAGGGAGACCAGATCCTCGAGGCGCTTCGAGCCCACTCGCTCGTGGTCCTGGTCACGGCAGGCGACCCGTTCGCCGCGACCACCCACGTGGCGCTGCGACTTCGGGCCGAGGAGGAAGGTCACACCTGGAGGTACGTCGCGGGAGCCTCGATCCTAACGGCCGTGCCTTCCTTCCTCGGACTGCAGCACTACCGTTTCGGTCGGACCGTCTCCATCCCCTTCCCTTCCCCCGGCTTCGCCCCGCACTCCTTCGTCGATCATATCGGCTCGAACCGAGCCGCCGGCCTCCACA
>JAKIWH010000029.1:0-8957 GCA_022750125.1 Thermoplasmata archaeon | reverse complement strand
CTGCTCGACCTCGAGCCCGGTGGCCGGCGGTTCATGACCGCGCGGGAGGCGCTGGGGCTTCTGCGCGAACGCGACCTTCCTCCGCGAGTCCTCCCGGCCGAAGTCGAAGTCGCGGTGGCCGCGCGTGTCGGTCGGGAGGACGCGCGTGCATGGTTCGGGCCGATCTCGGCCCTCGAACGGCTTGAGTTCGGCGCGCCCCCTCACGCCCTCGTGGTACCCGCTCCCGAGCTGCATTTCGAGGAAGCGGCCGCCCTCCGAAGGTACCGCTCCACGGCAGCGTAGTCCCCGGCCCCGCACGCACGCGTCCGTTCCGGCGTCCCCCGCCTCGTCGAGGAGGAGGAGCCCGATCTCGTCCGCACCCGCTACGCCCGGCCCGGACTGGGAGCCGCACCGGTTTCCGAGGGCCGGTCCTAGGTGATAGCTGGGGACTCGGGGGAGAGCGCCCCGATAGCCTGGGCGAAGTCGCGTACGCGGAAAGGTCGCTTGAGCAAAGCGTCCGGGGCATCGGCGGCCGGCGTGGTACTCCCGCCTTGGTTTTCGGGGCACACGAGCACGGAGCGGAGCCCTGGGGCGAGTCGGCGAACCTCTTGGAACAGCTCCGCGGCCGTCCCCGGTCGTAAGGTCATGTCCGCGACCATGAGCGACGGGCGGGTCGTGCGGACGAGCTCGAGAGCGTCCGCCACTCCCTCGGCCTCCCCGAGCACCCGGAAGTGATGCAGCCGGAGCAGGCCCCGCAGCAACACCCGGATCTCCTCGTCACCGGCAACGACAACGGCGGTCGGCGTTGGAGTCTCGGCTTCTTGCATGTGGGCTCACGCGCGGGGAGCGGCACTGCGGCTTCGCTCCCTTAGCCGTCCGTGAGGACGGGAAAGGGCCCGGGCGTCGCCGGAGGACCGCGCCTCGAATTCCCCACGTAGCTCCCCCTATTTGGGCCTACGGTTCGACGTCGAGCTCGCCCCAGTCGGCGGTGCCAGCAGCGAGGAGGAGCTTCCCGAGGGCCTCGTGGTACTCGCTAGGACCGGCGGCCAACAGGGCGCGGGCGGGAGCCTCGAGCTCCGTCCCGAACCGTTGCTCGGTGTCGGAGAACTGCCAGGCATGGGGGGCGGCCCGGCCGAGTGCGTTGAGGAGGGCCCAGCCGAGGCCGCGCTCCTTCCCCTCCCGCGGAAGACGGTCGAGGAGCACGCGCTCGGCCGCGCCAGCGCCCGAGACCGCTTGGGCGCGCGCGACCGCGTCCACGAACGTCCCCTCCGGGGATAGGCGGCGGTAGTGGGGGAGCGAACTCTGCCGCTCCCGTTCCTCAGCGCGCCGCGCCGCGCGCTTCAGGAGCTCGGAAACCCGTCCTGGGGTCCTACGCGCTTCGCTCGCGAGCCGGTTCGCCTCCACGGGGTCCGGCTCGATCGCCGCCACGATCTCCTCCGCGTGGTCCTTCCAGAGCCGCTCGAGGGCGAGGCTCGCGGAGGGGTCGGGGAGGTCGAACAGCTCGCGAACCTCCGGGAGCACCCGCTCGAGCGCGGCCCGTTCGGTACGGGTGGGGTGGAGCGCCTGGATGAACGCCGCCCGGTCGGGTCCGAAGCAGACCCCTCCCGCGAGGAACATGGGCGCTCCCCGAGGACGCACGTGGGGGGCGGCCTCCCCCAAGTACTCCCGGAGGAACGACGCGTCGTCCAGCCGCCCGAGGCGGTACCGGTGCAGAAGGGCCCGGGAGGGCCCCGGGACCGAGGCGTGGGCGCAGCTCGGCCCGGCCCGACAATCCACGCCGAGGGAGGCGACGACGCCGAAGGTATCGTCGGGCCGGGGGACCGCAGCCCCCGAAACGAGCCCCGAGAGGAGATGGGCATCTTCCTTCGCGCAGTTCCGACAGACCTGCCAGCTCGTATTCGCGCCGGCCCAGTCCACCTCGAGGTACGGCCGCGGCTCATCCCGGGCGAGGTGGGGGCAGCGGCGGCGCCCCTCGGCGTCGGCCGTGAACCGGTACGGGAGCTCCTTCTCCCGCGCAGCGAGGTACCCCTTAGGGGGGTCCGGGGACTCACCGGTCGTCACGAGCCCTTCGGGGGTCGCGAAGAAGTGCAGACCCTTCCGCGCCAACGGACGGTATCCCGCAAGGAGCCGCGCCGGGTCGTCGAACCCTTGCACCGCGATCTGGGCCTCGGGGTCGGTGCGGCCGAACGGAGCGAAGCTGAGCTCCACGCCCCCGTCGCGCACGGTAAGGAGCGCCGGGGGCGCGGGATCGAGGTAGAACCGCAACAGCCCCGCGTACGCCCGCGCGAGCGGCTCTCCCCAACGGCTGCTCCGGTCGAGCGCGCGGGGGTCGTCCTGCTCGGCGCGTACCTCCTCAAGCTTCTCCCGAAGCTTCCGGAACAGGGACGGGTCCACGCCCGGGGCAAGGCGGGGGAGGAGCGGCTCCACCGACTTTCGAAGCCGCTCGGCCCGCGAAAGGAGCTCGTCCTCCCGGCTGCCCGAGCCTCGGCGCACGCGCATGGTCGGTGGGTTCGACCGTTCGGGATTACTTGACGGGAACGGCCGGCCGGGCGCAGAGCGCGAGGAAATTCTCGAACAGGCGGCCTCCGAACTGCGTGTGCTCCACCTCCGGGTGGAACTGGACGCCAAACAGCGGGCGCTCGGGGTCCGCCATCGCCTGGACCGCGCACGCGGGGCTACGGGCGAGGTGGAGCCACCCGGGAGGAACGCGCCGGACCTCGTCGTTGTGGTTCTCCCAGACGACGAGCCGCTCGGGCAGCCCCTCGAGGAGCGGATGGCGAGCAGCCTCTCGCGTAACCTCAACTCGACCGAATTCGGGGGAGGCGGCCTTCACCACTTCTCCCCCGAAGTGACGGGCGAGGAACTGGTGGCCGACGCAGATGGCGAGCACCGGGAAGGGGGCCGCGTCGATCCACTCCCCGACCCGGCCCAGGGTGGAGGTGCCTTCGAGCGAGAGCGCTCCCCCGGAGAGGACCACTCCATCGACGGGGGCGAGCTCCTCGAGCCGGAGCGTGTTGGGGAGGATCTCGGTGTCCACACCCAGGTCCCGGAGGACGCGGTACTCGCGGTGCGTCCATTGGCCGCCGTTGTCGAGCACGGGCACCCTCACGGTCCTCTCCGCTCCTCCTTCGGTAACGCCGGGGAGCTGGATGCCGGGGGGCGGGCCGCAGCACCCTCCCGGAGGGCCTGGAGCTCCTTACCGAGCGCCTGGACCTCCTCCCGCATGTGGAGCATCTCCTGCTCGAACGGCGTGAAGCCTCGGGTGGAGTAGATCCGGGAGGATAGGTAGAATCCGACGAAGACGGCTCCCACGAGGGCGAGGAGGGTGATCAGCACGAGCGCGAACAGGATGGAGTAGGCCGAGAGGGAGGCGGCCGCGAGCGGGACCGTGAACAGTCGAGTGATCTCGGCGAGCTCCCCGATGACGAGCACGGTGATCACCGCGACCCAGAAGAGGGTCCAGCCGGCGAGCCTCATCCCCGGCTCCCCGCGGGAACGAGCGCGAGCGGCAGCGGGAACGGCAGCTCCGAGAGGGGGAGGCTCGTGGGAGCGTTTCCCATGAGGGAGGGGGTGAGCGCGAGGATGACGAGGGAGGAGCCGCTCACGTTGAAGGCGTACAGTCCCACGTAGTAGGCGGTTCCGCCCGAGCGGTCGGTGAAGATGGCGGTGACGTTCACAGCAAGGGGCATGGGGGAGGCAAGCACCGAGTTCGAAAACTCGTTAGATGTGTTGACCCACCGGCCGAAGCTGAGGGCCCGTCCACCGTCGACGGGGGGCCACGGGAGCGCACGGGCGATCCCGACCGAGATGTGCGCGTACACGGCGGGTTCGACCCCTTGGACCTGGAACTCCGCCTGGGTCCGGTTCCCCGCGGCCCCGAAGTACACGACCAGCACCGCCTGGGTTTGGGGGGAGCCAGCGACGGGACTTCCCGGGGAGAGGAGCGACGGGGTGAGCAGCAGGAGCAGCACGAGGAGGGTCGCGACACCGATGAGCGGCCATTGCACAGGACCCGCGGTGCTCAAGTTCGCCGCCCGAGGGGGATCGCGGAGGGGGAGGCTCACGCGCTTGCCTCTTTCCAGCCCCGATACAGCGTGTGCCGCACCCCGAGCTGGTCGAGCACTCGTCCTGCGAGAAAGTCGGTGACCGCCTCCACCCGCTCGGGGTGCAGGTAGTAGGGAACCGTGGCGGGCAGCACGGTCGTGCCGAGCTCGGAAAGGCGGGTGAGGTGCCCGAGAAGGATGGTCGAGAGCGGCGTCTCCCGGACGAGGAGGACGAGCCGCCGCCGCTCCTTGAGGTGCACCTGCGCTGCGCGCGTGAGGAGTGTGTCGGCGAGTCCGAGCGCCACCTTCGCTGCGGTGTTCCCTGAGCATGGGACGATCGCCATGCCGCGGGTTGCGCGGGATCCGCTGGCGAGCGGGCTAGCGAGGTCGGTATCGGAGTACGCGGCGCCGGCTCGCTTACCCAGCTCCTCGGGGGTCATGCTGCACTCCTCGCGGAGCACGGCGGCCGCGCCCGCCGAAACGACGAGAGCGGTCGGCTCTCCCGCCTCCCGGAGGGCATCGAGCACGCGGACGGCGATGGGCATGCCGCTCGAACCCGACACTCCCACCACCCACGGCGCCGCCTCTGCCAATCGAATCTGCCCCCGGTGTTATGAGCTCGAACGGCTCGGTCGATTTGAGTCATTCGGGACCGCCGATGCCCTCCGAGCAGGCAGCAATAGTTGGGGCCGGCCAGACCCGGTTTGGCGCGCTCCGCGAGGGTCCCCGTGCGCTGCTCCGGGAAGCGGTGGACGCGGCGTTCGCGAGCGTGGACCGCGGGATCGACCGACGCGAAGTCGAGGAGGCGTACCTCGGCACGCTCGGCTTCAACGGCTGGCAGATCGGTAACGCCTCGGCGGTGCTTGCCGAGGAGGCACGGCTCGAGGGCGCGCCGGTCACGCGCGTCGAGAATGCCTGCGCGAGCGCGGGGTTCGCGCTGCGGGCCGGCATCCAGGCGATCGAGAGCGGTCAGCGGTCCGCGGTTCTCGTCGTCGGGCTCGAAAAAATGACGGACGCCCCCTCCCGCCGGCGTAGGTACTGGCTCGGGGTCTCGGGAGACACGGAGTGGGAACGGCTCGCGGGACTCACCTTCGCGGGCGTGTATGGGCTGCTCGCTTCCCGTCACATGCACGAGTACGGCACGTCGCCGGAGGCGCTCGCGGAGGTGGCCGTGAAGAACCACGCGCACGCGCTCTTGAACCCGAAAGCGCAGTTCCGAAAGGCGATCACGCGCGAGGAGGTGCTGAGCTCCCCCCGGGTGGCGGACCCGCTCGGACTGCTCGACTGCTGTCCCGTCACCGATGGCGCCGCGGCCCTCCTGCTCACCTCCACCTCCCGGGCGCGGCGATGCACGGATACCCCCGTCCTCGTCGTTGGATCGGGGGCAGCTTCGGATTCCCTCGCCGTCCAGGACCGCGCCTCCCTCACGAGCCTCGCCGCGACGCGCCGGGCGGCGGAGGAAGCGTTTCGCCGCTCCCCGTGGGACCGCGCGCGACTCTCCTTCGCGGAGCTTCACGACTGCTTCACCATCGCGGAGCTCCTCGCTATCGAGGATCTCGGGCTCGCGCCGCCCGGCGGGGCGGCCGCGATGACCCTCGCCCACGAGACCGCGCTTGGAGGCCGGCTCCCCGTGAACCCCGACGGCGGCCTCAAGGCCAAAGGTCACCCGATCGGTGCGACCGGGGCGAGCCAAGCCTGCGAGGTGTTCCTCCAACTGCGGGGGCAGGCGGAGAAGCGCCAGATCCCTGCCGCCGCCCGCGCGCTTACCCACAATGTCGGGGGCTCGGGCGCCTCCGCCACCGTGACCCTGTTCGAGGCGAGCTAGGTTTGGCCGTTCTGAGGGCCGCCGCGCTCGCCGAAGGCGCGGCGAGGGTCTCGGGGCTCCCCCAGTGCGCGCCGGACGAGGATCGATTCACCCTTCTCGTGGCCGCGGCGGAGCTTGCCCTCGGAGAAGATCCGGTCGCAGCCGCCGCTCCGCTCGAGAGCCTCACCGTTTGGACCGAGGCGGCCCCCGAGCTTGCGGAGCAGCTCCAGACGGCGCTCGGCCTCGGGCGGCTCCCGGCGCGAAGTGTAGGGGGGGACCCCGCCCGGTTCGCCGATATGCTCGCCGATCCCTCGACTCCGCCCGGGCTCCATCTCGCGGTGGATGCGGGTCCCGGGTCCGCCGCCAGGGCGATCGCACTCTGGGTCGGGACTGGCGGGAGCGGGGGAATCGAAGTAGCTGGCGTAGATGGGGAACCGGTCGACCCAGCGGGCACGGTTGCGCAATCGCCGGTGTCTCTCACCCGCGAGCTCGTCGGGAGTGCGAACGGCGATGGGCTACGATCCGTCCAGATTCCGGGCACACGAGTCGGGCTCCGGGCGAAACGTCTCGGTCCGTTCCCGGGCGAAGAGTCGTGGAACCCGGCTTCCGCTTCGCCCGCCCATCTGGCGAACCCTCAAGCGGCGGGCGGGGAGGTCGATCTCGGTACCGTCTCGGAGGGAGCCTATCTCCCGCTCGCGACCTATCTTGAGGATCTCCCAAGTCGCTGGAGGTTCGAGGCCGAGCGGTGCGCGGCCTGCAACGGCCTCTCCTTCCCGGCGCGGGGACGATGCAAGCGTTGCGGGCGGCTCGATGGCTTGAGCCGCGAGCGGCTCGGGAGGGACGGCGGAACGGTCGAGGCGGTCACCACCGTCCGTCCCGGCGCCCAGCCCTCGGAGTTCGACTTCCAGGTGCAGCGAAGCGGAGCGTACGATGTGGTCCTCGCTCGCCTTCACCCCGACGTGCGCGTCACCCTGCAGGTGACAGATGCGACCGCGGGCTCGGCACGGATCGGGATGACCGTGAACACCCGGCTTCGACGCCTCTACCCGATGGAAGGCGCGTGGCGGTACGGGCGCAAAGCGCTCCTCCGCCTCGAAACAGCCCGCTAGGCGGGTGGGGCACCGAGCGCTGAGTGGGAGGTCTTCGCACTCTCCCACGGTGCGCGGAGCCACGCCTCGTACACCTTCCGCTCGAGCGGTCCCGCCGCGTCGAGCGGCTCGATGCGGTACTTCTCGGCGGGCGGGGTCCCGGTCGTGAGGCGGACGGTCGTGAGCACCCGGCGTCGGAAGACGGTGAGTTCGGTCGCTGTCCCCGGCGGGAGCCGGGCCATCGCCTCGGAAAAACCGGAGGGGGAGACCCGCATCCCATCGAACGCCACGATCTCGTCCTCCGGGCTCAGGCCGGCCCGTCGGGCGGGGGTCCCATCGAGCACCTCCCGGATCTTGAGCTCCGAACGATCGGGGAAAAAGTCAACTCCGAGGTAGCCGGGGAGCGGCTTCTCGGGCTCCTCCTTCGGGGCGACCGGCTCGCAGCTCAGCCCCGCAAGGCGCGCGAAGGCGGCGAACTCGACCTCCTCCGTCCCGCGGATGTTGCGACCGAAGAACTCCTCCAGATCGAGACCGGTGGCCCGTTCGAAGATCGACTGGGCCTCCCCCTCCTCGATCCCGCGTCCGGTTTTTCCGTACTCGGTCCAGAGGTGGCGCAGGACGCTCTGGAGCGACCGCTCCGTCGCGGTCCTGTGGAGGATCTCGAGGTCGAGGCACCAGGAGACGAGCGAGCCTTTCGTGTAGTAGGAGACCGACTGGTTCCGGCTTTCCTCGTACGGTCGGTAGAGGTCGATCCAGCTCACGAGAGAGGCCTCCTCGAGGCTCCGCGCGAGCCGGCCCGGACCCTGCCGGTAGCCCCGAACAAGAGTCGCTAGCCGCTCCCGAGTCCGGGCGGCGGTGTCGAGCCCCGCATGGCGCAGAAGGAGGAGCGCCACGTAGTCGGTCGTGCCCTCCATGAGCCAGAGGAGGCGGGTGTACGTCTCCTCGCTCAGGTCGGCGCCCTCGAGCGCCTTCGGGTGGATCCGCTTCACGTTGTACAGGTGGAAGTACTCGTGGCAGCAGAGGAGGTGGAACACCTCGTACGCGGGCCGGGGCCGGAACATGAGCCGGTTCGCGATGAGGGAGGTCGAGGCGCGGTGCTCGAGCCCGCTCCTCGGCCGGTCGGTGAGGTGCGTGAAGAAGGTGTACCCCTTGACGGGGGAGTCGCCGAAGTAGTCGATCGTCGCCTCGACGATGCGGTGGAGGTCCTCCTCGAGACGGTGGGCATCGTAGTTCCCCGGACCGCCGCAGAGCAACATCCGGTGCGGGATCCCCTTCGGCCGGAACTGTACCTCCACGGGGGTCCCGCAGTCGATCGGGCTGTCGAGCAGCTCGTCGTAGTCCGCGGCACGGAAACGGGGCGGATGCTCACCCACCTGGGGGAGCTCAGCGTAGGCGCTCCACCCGGACGGGAGATGCAGGGCCACTTCGACCGGCTCCGTGCGGTGGCCTTCGAGGCAGGGAAAACAGCGCGCGGCGTTCAGGAAGAGATGGACGTCGTCGGCGTCGAGCCCGTCGTCGAGCAGGTCGTGCGCGTACACCTCGTACTCCACTTCGACCGGCTTGCCCCGGGTCCCGACCACCCGCCACCGGTTTTTCGCGACCCGTTCGACCGGTAGCACGGGACCTCCGTGCGCCTCCCGTGCGGTGAGCTCTCGAACCTCCCGCGCGCTCTCGCGGATCTCGTAGGAGCCGGGCGACCAGGTCGGTAGGACGAGCTCGGCGGACTCCTCCTCCGTGGCCGGCAGGTCGATCCGGAAGGAGATACGATGGGTCCGAGGGTCGTGCGAGCGGACCGTGTAGACGACGGGCATGCGCAGGCGGTCCTGACGCTCGGAAGGGGGCAACCGCAGAGCCAGCGCTTCGGTTCCGTTACGCGAACCCAGGAAGGTCCCGTCGCGAGGTGTCGCCACCCTTGCGGTACGGCTCCGCGGCGATGCCAAGATGCATCGCGAGGGAGCGGAACGTCGCCGTCAGCTCCTCGAGCGACTTCGCCATCTCCCGCTGTTCCGCGTGCAGGTCCGAGAGCTCGCGGCGCATCGCCCC
>JAKIWH010000028.1:14993-21040 GCA_022750125.1 Thermoplasmata archaeon | reverse complement strand
TCGCCGGCAGTAGCGGCGTCACGATCACGGGATCGGACTTGACCAACGGGAACAACGGGCTGTACGCCACCCAATCGTCCTCGATCACTGTGCGTGACTCGGACCTTTCGCGGGCGAATTATCCCCTCAACCTGACCGGCGGAACTCGGGATGTGGTCGTCGAGGGAAGCGCGCTCGACGGGGCCCAGATCGGAGGAGTCTACCTCAACAACGTATCGGCGATCTCGCTGGAGAACTGCACCGTCCGTACCGCCGCGCAGTACGCGGTCTACTCACTCGCAACGCACGGGCTCTCGATCGTGGACACCAACCTCTCGGGCACCGCCACTCGGCCCGGGGTGGTCGGAATCGAAACCTCCGGGGACACCGACGTAGCGCTGGTGAACGACTCCATCGCTTGGACCCAGTCCCCGATCACCGACGCCGCTTCGACCGGGATTCTGGTTCGGGACACCGACGTTTCCAACGCGACGCTCATGGGAGATGGCATCGCGTTCTATCTCGACCAAAACATCCTCGTCCAACGCACCAATTTCTTCAACGACACCGGCCAGGGGATCTCCGGTTCCAACTTTCAAAATCTGACGGTCGATCAATCCAATTTTGGACGGGTGCAGTTTGACGGCCTCGACCTCGCCAGCGGAACCGCCGTCCGAGTGACGGGCAACTCGTTCGACAATGAGGGCGAGGTCGGCGTCTACATGTCCGTAGCGACGGGCTTCGTGGCTTCGGGGAACCGCCTGAACAACGACTCCTACGCCTTCTTCCTCCAGGACGGCACCAACGTTGTCCTCACCGGGAACACGGCGATCGGGGACAGGGACGGGGGCTTGTCCGCGAACCTGATCCAGGGGTTCGTGCTGGCGGGCAATAACTTCTCCAACGACGGGGCGGCCGATCTCATCACGCTCGAGCTCCTGAGCGTGCAGGGCCTCTCGGTGACCGGGAACACCCTCGCTCAGGACAACGAGGCCCTCTATCTCGAGGGCATGTCGACCGCCGTCGTCGTCGGCAACGCCTTTCACAACGACAACACCTCGATCGACGTCAACGGCCCCGTCGACGCGCTGATCTACCACAACGATTTCGTCGCGGTCCAGAAGTGGGTGCTCCTCGGGGCCTCGATCCTCGCCTGGGACAACGGGTACCCCAGCGGGGGAAACTACTGGAGCAACTACACCGGGGGGGACCGGTTCCATGGCGTGGGCCAAGACATCCCCGGTGCCGACGGCATCGGCGACGTCCCGGTGGTCGTCAACACTACCGAGTCCGACCGCTACCCGCTCATGACCCCATGGTCCGACCACCGCGCGCTCTTCGTCGAGACCGGAGTTCCGCTCGGGATGCCCTGGACCGTGGTGCTCAACGGCTCGTCGTACGAAAGCCGGTCGAACATGATCAGCGTCGACTCGACGGTCGGTGTCGATTCCCCGTACTCGTTCACCATCCCGAACGTCGGGACCTTCGCCGCCAGCCCCTCGAGCGGCTCGGGTGTGCTCGGCGCTGGTCTGGTGGTCGTCAACGTCACCTTTGCTCGTCCGACCTACGCTCTGACCTTCAGCGAGAACGGCCTCCCGAGGGGAACGACCTGGACTATCGAGGTCAACGGCACCCCCAGCACGGGGAACGCCACGACCCTCACCCAGACCCTGCCGAACGGGAGCTACACCTACTCAGTGGTGTCTCTGCCCGGCTTCACGGAAACGCCTACGGGCGGCAGTTTCACGGTAAACGGCGAGGGGCAGTCGGTCGCCGTCTCCTTCGTCGCGTTCACCTACGCAGTCCACGTCGTGGAAAGTGGTCTCACGGCGGGGCATTCGTGGAGCGTCACTCTCGGTGGGAGCACCTCGACGGTTTCAAACGGGTCCGTCGACCTCGAGCTGGCGAACGGCTCCTACGCGTTCCAGGTCGGGGCGCCGTCCGGATTCACCGCCACACCCTCCGCCGGATCGTGGACCGTGTCGGGGGGGCCCGTGACGGTCTACATCGGCTTTGCGCCCTCCTCGAGCGGCGCTCCCGGTTCGTCGGGGAGTCATTCTCTGACTCGGTCAGCTCAGGACGCGCTCCCCTTCCTCCTCGTGATCGCCCTCCTCGCGATCGCTGGCACCCTCGGCTGGGTACTTGCGCTCCGGCGGAAGAGAGAGCGTAAAGGTTCGGACGCGATCCGGCCAGCTGCGCCACCGACTCCGCCGCCCGGCTCCCCGTGAAGCCTTTTCGCAGGGGAGTCCCGACGAGCCCAGGTCGCCCGGTACCTGCGACCGTCTGAGCTAGAGGTTTTCGGCGGCGGGCCGGCGCATCGGCCAGCCCACCCGGCGACGCCGGAGGGTACCGGTACCCTTCGATCCTTCGAGCGAGAGTCGACGGGTCGTTGAGTCTAGCTCGCGCCAGTTCGGGGACCCAGAATCTTCGCGGGTGACCGCGGGGGCTTGGAGACGCCGTGCCCCCTTTTGTTAAACATCAGGGGGCACCTCTGTCACCAACCCATCCAGTCGGCGAAACTGCAATCGCAGGGCTCCTAGCCGCACCCGGTCGTCTCGAGCGCGATGCAGGGAGAGCAACCGTCACTCGCCGGGCTGCGCCCGGTCGCCGGCTCCCGGACCCGTTGACCGCGGATCGGCCCGGAAATCAGCCGGTTGCAAGGAGCCGAGTCCCCCCGACTCGGCCTCGGCTAGTAGGCCGCCGTCAATCGCCGAGCGAGCGCCGGTTCGAGCGACCCTGGCCCGAGCGCCAGCCCGCCCGACGGCGAGGCTCCGCCGCTCGACGAGGGAAAGCAGAAGAGCTCCTTCATCGGGGGCGCGGAGGTGTAATTGTCCCCGTAGCCGGTATGGCCCACGCCGAGCAGCCACTCGGTCGTCGTGAGGAGGCTGTAGTCGGTGTAGTTGACCTGGGAGGAGTAGTTCTTGCAGGCGTACGGGCTGACTGCCGTCGTATACACGTGGCCGCCGCCCTCAGTTCCGTTCGCTCCGAGCGTGCTGTTGTCGAGCCCCTCGTCGTACGTCACGAACCAGACGGTGCTGTTGAAGAACGGTTTGGTCAGGAGCGGGCCGAGCCAATTCTTGAGGAACGCATCGCAGTGCGCGATGCTCGAATTTTCACAATCGGAGGTAGAGTTGGGGGAGAAGAGGCCGTACGTCGGGAGTAGGCCCGGGTTCTCGCTTGCAAGCGCCCGAGTGAACGAGGAGAATGCGACGTCATGGTGTTTGCAAAAGGTCTGATTGCCGTACACGTCGTTGTACCAGACGAACGGGTTGTGGGCGCTGAGGTAGGAGCCGCTAGAGTTGCGGTCGCAGGCCGTGGGCATCGTTTGCATGTAGGCTTCCCAAGAGAGGACGGGAGTGTGCGCGTCGAGAAGATCCCCCAGGTTGGTGGCACTGAGCTGGTGGACGTAGTTCGTCGCTTTGCCCGAGGTAGCGATCAGGTAGTTGGGGAAGGAGTAGTGCTTGTACGAGTAGTACTGCGCCGCGAACGCGTACTGCTTAGCCAGCGATGCCTCGTACCGCCCCTGGGCGAGGACCGACCCCACGTTCTCGTTCTCCATGAACAGGACATAGACGTGACAAATGGGAGTGGGCAGCTTCAGGCCGGGACAGTCGGATGTCGTCGGTGTCGCGGTCGCCGGGGTCTTCGCGGTCACCGCGCCGGCGGCAATGCCGCTCAGAACGACGGCGGAGAGCACTGCAAGAGCTAGCGCTACACGACGCGGCGAGGGGGTAGGCAGCCTTCTCACGTCGCCCCCGTAATCATGCGCATATATACGTCAGCCACCCTCGCGAACAGAAGACGACGTGCAGGGTGTGAACTGCCAGCGATCGGCCTAGGGCGCGACGGCGTCCGATGCGAAGTCGTCGATCCCGCCGCGTGGGTTGGTGACGGGGGTGCCCCCGTTTGTTAAGCATCAGGGGGCAAGGCGTGTCCAAATTCATCCCCCGGCCGACTCCGCCCTGGAGCTGACCGCGCGACGCAAGCACCGCACGGGCCCGCCATATAACCCTCCGCCGTTAGCGACCCAGTGGCGAGCGAGACCGGCGCTAACGCTGGATCGGGAGACCCGGCCCATATCGCATTGGACGGTCGCGCGGAAGCCACCCGTGAGTTCCTCGTCTCGCTCGACAGAGTGGACCCAACGCGGTACTCCGTCGTGGGCACCTATCTACGGTTCGACGATCGCGCGCGACATTCTCTCAAGGAGTTCCGCCAACGCGTCGTCGCTGCGCTGGGGGCCCAGAGCCTCCATCCGGAGAACTTCCTGATCTGGGGCGAGCCGGGGAGCGGTAAGACCTACCTCGTTCAGCAGCTGGCCGCAGCGCTCGGGAAGGCGGTCGAGTACCGTGAGGCCAACCTTGCCAGCTCGGACGAACGATCGCTCAGTTCGACGCTCCACGCGCTGACGGCCCTCCGTAAGCCGGTGCTCTTCCTTCTGGACGAGGTCGACGCGCGAGCCGATGAGAGCTGGCCCTACGAGACTTTGATCCCCTACCTCGATCCAGCGGTTCCGCGGGATTTCCCGACCTGCTTTTGCCTCGCGGGCAGCTCGGGCCAGAATCTCGAGCAGTTCAAAGAGCGGATCCGGGCTCGTTCGAAGGGTCGTGACCTGATGAGTCGGATCCCGACGGGTCACGAATTCGAAGTCGATGCGCTCTCCGTGAGAGACAAGGTCCTGGTTTCGATCGTGCAACTCTTCCAGGCGGCCGCGGAGGCGGGTCGGCCCATCTGTGAGGTCGAAAAGCTGGCTCTCTACTACATCGCCGTCAACCCGGACCTATCGAGCGCCCGGCAGCTACGGAGTCTCGCGTCGCAGAGCGCCCAACGGATTCCCGTAGGAGAGGATCGAGTTCGGTACGATTTCTTGTTCCCAGCGGGGGATCCGGCGAACAAGCGTTTTTGGAATGAGACGGAGAAGATTCGGGGGGCGCTGGCGGACGCCTACGTCCGAATCGAAGGGGACCCGCTCACCCCGCCCGGGGGAGCCTCCCCGAGGCCAATGACCGCCCGCGATCGGGGGGACCCCGGGCCCCAGGAGCCCTCCGGACGCATCGCGGTCCTACCCCTAGTCAACATGAGCCCCGACCCGCAGGATGAGTACTTCGCCGATGGTCTCACCGACGAGATTATCACCGAACTCTCCCGGCTTCCGGGCCTCCGCGTCATCGCTCGGACCTCCGTGATGCGGTTCAAGTCGAGGGCCAAGGGGGTCCGAGCGATCGCGGCCGAGCTACGGGTGGGCCGGGTGCTGGAGGGGAGCGTTCGGAAGTCGGGGAGCCGCATCCGCATCAGTGTACAACTCATCGACGCGGCCACGGAGGAGCACCTCTGGGCCGAGCGGTTCGACCGCGAGCTCGCCGACATCTTCGCTGTTCAGGCCGACATCGCGTCGAACGTTGCCCGAGCCCTCGATCTCCGGGTGAAGCCTGCGACGGGCACCGGTCGCTCGGCACCGCCCACGGTAGAGGCGTACACTCTCTATCTGAGGGGTCGATTCCTGTGGAACCAGCGTACGAATGCCTCCCTTCGTTCGGCCATCCAACGTTTTGAGGAGTCGATCGCCGTCGGCCCAGAATTCTCCCTCGCGTACTCCGGCCTCGCCGATTGCTACTCCGTCCTGATTGACCGTGGGGTCCTCGGCGCGGCGGACGCGCTCCCCAAGGCCCGTGCGGCTGCGCTGCGGGGGCTCGAATTGGACCCGCACCTCGCCGAGACCCATGCCTCGCTCGGGCTGGTCCGCGAGCACGAGGGCGACTTCGTGGGGGCGCAGCTCGAGTTGCGAGCCGCGATCCGTCTCAATCCCAACTACGCGATGGCCCACCACTGGCTGCACTTGGCCCTCCTTGCCATGGGACTGACTCGCGAGGCGGGCGAGGAGATTGCCAAGGCCGAGGAATCCGACCCGCTGTCCCCGGTGGTCCTCAACTCCGCAGCCCATTACGCGTGGATGACGGGTCGAGGCGAGGAAGCCCTCCGAAGGTGGGACCGAGCTCTCGAGCTGGCCCCTCCGGTGGACCTCGCCACGTTCGAGCGGTTCGCGTTCCTCGTGATGAGCGGGAAGCGCG
>JAKIWH010000028.1:552-14983 GCA_022750125.1 Thermoplasmata archaeon | reverse complement strand
TGGGGGCCTGCGCGCGAGCCCTCCTTCAGGACCGCCCCGGCGCCGAGCTTCGCATGGCCCAACTGAGCTCGGAGCCGGAAGGGCTCCCTCTCGTCCGAGCCTGGTCTACCGTGGTGTACGCGCTATTGGGTGACGTCGATACGGCCTACCGGATGCTGCTGGCTCGAAATGAGGCCTCGGCGGGATGGTGGGCCGTCCTTCGCACCTCGCCGGCCCTCGCGGAATTCAGGGCCGATCCACGGTTTGCGGCGTTCGGAGGCGTGCCAGGAGCGCCTCCGGGCCAAGCCGCCTCAAGCTAGGGATTACCCAGCGGCCCATCACCCCGGCCCGCCGCTTGGCCCTTCTCGAGGCCCGCGTCCAAGGGGCCCGGAACCTCGCTCGGTGTCCGTCCAGGGCAAGACCGTCACTGCTCGTCGTCAAGGGCCAACATGCGGTCGCTCGGGAGAGTGTGGGGGAGACCTTCGCGAGCCTGCTCGGGAAAATCTTTACCGTCGCAGCCACGCTGCTACACCTCCAGCCTCACAGAAGCTTCGAGATCGAGTGCGGACTCCCAAGCGGGCCGACGTAGAATCCCGCCGATGACGTTGGAGGTCAGGGTGCTCGTTGCGGCGACCACCCTTCAGCAGGCCTCCGGCCGCCTCGATAATCCCGTGGCCGAAGTTGAGAAGCTCGCCCTGTACTACCTTGCCGTGACCCCGGAGCTTGCCAATCCTCGTCAGCTTCGGGAGCTGTTGACCCGTGCTGTTGAGCCACTCCCCTCCGGCGAAGAACGCCTCAAATTCGACTACCTGTTCGCCCCAGGCGACGTCGGCAGCAAGGAGTTTTGGGTCCGAACGCGAGAGCGATCACCCGGTCTCATCAACTCCTTCGTAACGATCGCCGAATGAGAGTCCGGCGAGCGCCCCACTGGGCCCCTCTCGACGTTCCGTGAGGGCGACCCCTGTCTCAGGGTCACGATCCGGAGGATCCGGGACTTCGTGCTAGGTCCTGTCTCAGATGGTTCCGCGAGCGTGGGCGCGCCCCCTGCTGGGACAAGACGGGGCGAGAGCCTGACGCAGGAAGGCCGAGATAACATGGCGGAACCGATGAACGAGGGGGCAGTACCGTCGATGAGGGAGAACGCCGCTAAGCTACTTGGGAGGTGCTGGGGTGGGCTCGCCGAGGCGAGGGCCTAGAGCAGCGAAGATGTCGAGAAAAATCACCGCCAGTCTGTACATGACCCTTGACGGTCGCGGAGCGTTCCCCAAGTACCCTGGCTCCGACCGGGAGACGACCGAGCCGAACGAAATGTGGCGCGAGATGTGGCTGAATCGGTTCGACGATGTTACTACCGTCATCATGGGACGGAGGTCGTTCCTCGGCCATCGACGAGTTTGGACCGAGAAAGCTCGAAAGCCCGGCGACCCGAAGTACTTGATCGATTACTCTCGGTGGCTCGACCACGTTGACAAGATCTGTCTGTCGAGCCGCTTGAAGTCCGCAGGATGGGAGAACTCCCGGATCATGAACGGCGACCTCTCCAAGATCGTGGCGAGAGTGAAGCGGGAGAAGGGCGGGAACATCATCGCGGAGGGGGGCCCGCGACTGATCCTCGAATTCCTCCGGCGGGGGCTCGCGGACGACTTCTGGCTCGTCGTGCAGCCCGTCGTCTACGGGAAGGGGCCGCAGTACTGGGGTCCGATGAAAGCGCAAGCGACCCTCAAGCTTCTGTCGTCAACGACGATGGAGGACGGGGAGTTGATGCTCCATTACGAAACAGTTCGAGGATTCCGCGCCTAGCGCCGCGCATCCCTGCGAAGTGCGGGACGTGAATTGGTCGGTCAACGGATTCGCGTGGGAGACGGACGACCGGGCGTACGGTCTCCCCCGTCAATCTCCTAGTCCCCAAGTTCGGAGCCAGCCTGACCCCTCTTCCTGGACACCCGCGGGGGCAAGCCACCTCTGAACGGGTGATGCCTATCCGGACGAGAGAACCCTGAGGCCTCCATGAGCGAGATCGAAGTTTCCGTCCGTCCTTATGCGGAGGGCGACCGCTGGATCTTGGAGAGAACGCTCGGAGATCCGATTCAGATGGTGAACCTGAATGGGCCGGAAAGCGTCGAACACATTGGCAAACGACACAGCCGGTTCCTCGCGATGTCCACCGACTCGCGCGCCGGATCCCAGTTCACTATTCTTGCGGGCCCCCTACAGGCCCCCGCCGGCAATGTGGGCTATTGGGAGAGCGAGTGGGGCGGCCAGACCGGATGGGAGATGGGATGGTTCGTGCTGCCTGAATTTCAGCGGCGCGGGATCGCGACCGCCGCGACGAGACTGATCATCGACCGGATCCAGAAGCTTAGGAGTCATAGGCTCGTCCTCGCATTTCCGTCGGTAGAGAATCACCCGTCCAATGCGATTTGTAGAAAGCTCGGGTTTACGCTGGCGGGGCGGGTAACTTCCGAGTATCCAGCCGGAAGCACGCGCTCACTTGAAGTGAACATTTGGAAACTAACCCTCCCGAGCAGTGGGGGCGATGCTCCGAGGGCAAGCCCGTGAAGCTCGTCCCACGCGTCGGCGCCCATTCTTCGTGCTCGATGTATCTAGGTCGACGCTATGGAACTCCCGGGTTCGATTCGGTCGTAGCCGGCCCCGATGGAGCCGGTGATTCGCCGACGTGAGGGCGACGCCCCTCTCCCGCCCGGGACCTCGCTCCTCGAGCAGCACACGCCTCGCACGGGTCCCCTCATCGCCTGGCCACCCTCCGAAATAGGGAAATCTCGCGAGGCCTGCCTGCGCCGGTAGCCTCATGGACGCAAACGAAGAACTTCCCGAACTGGTGTTGCCCATCGAGCAACGTGACCACTGCCAAGGGCCTCCTTCCGCACGGTACTCGCTCGTCGAGTACGGCGACTTCTCCTCGCTCCACTGTCGCCACGTGCTCGGCGCGGTGCACGAACTCCTCCGCGAGTTGGGCGACGACCTCTGTTTCGCGTTTCGAAACTTTCCCCAGCCCAAGTTGCATCCGCTCGCCCGCTCCGCTGCGGAGGCCGCGGAGGCGGCTGGCCTTCAGGGAAAGTTCTGGCTGATGCATGACCGACTGCTCGCGCGCCAGGACGAGCTGTCGGAAGCGGTGATCCGCAAGCTTGCCCGCGAGCTTCCGGTCGAAATGGCGGAGTATCAGCGCGACCTTTCCTCGGGGGCCGCCGCACGACGAGTCGACGACGACCTGGATAGCGCCGAGGAGGTCGGAGTCGGTGCTACACCGACGTTCTTCGTCAACGGGAGGTTGCACGTGGGAGAGTACGAATTCCTCCCTTTGCTCGAGGCGTTGCGGGCCACGGCGCCGAAGTGAAGGTGGATCGGGTCGCACCTACCTCCCTTGGGTCGTTCGAACTCAATCAGTGAGCACATACCTGGTCCGCCCCGATGGGAGTTGGGTAGAGCCCGAACGCCCTCGCGCGGAGTTGTTGCCGGCGTCCGCTCATCTCTTCTGGCCCGCTCGGGCCCCTGCGTCCCCCATCGGGCAACCCAGTAGAGGGTCATTGGGCGGTTCTTGGAAGGTAAGGGGCCGTCAAGCGATCTCCGAATTGGAGAACTTGGCGCTTCCTGCACGTTGGCGGACCACGCACTTCCCATGCGGGTCACCAGGGATGCTGTCGCGGGCGTGTGCCGCTCGGATTGGCCGGCCGTCCCTCGCCCCATCGGGGCGAGCGCCGGGGCGGCGATGAGACACCGAAGAGACGCGCATGAGTGACCCCACCCTCTCCGTCGTAATCCCAACTCTGAACAGCGCTGCCGGGCTCGACCGACTGCTTCGCTCGCTCCGGCTCCAGAGTTCTCCTGCGGACGAGATTGTGGTGGTGGACGGGGGGAGCGCCGATGGGACCGAGCAAGTTGCGACTCGATTTGGCTGCGTGCTGCTCCACGATTCTGGAGGCGGTGATCGACGGAGCCAAGCGCGAAACCTCGGCGCGCAGCGCGCGCGAGGCGAGCTCCTTGTTTTCCTCGACGCCGACATGGAGGGGACCCCCGGGATGATCGCGGCCTGCCGCGCTGCGCACGAACAGGGGGCTCACGCCGCCATCATCCCAGAAATCACTTCGGGGACCGGCCTTCTTGGGTGGGTGAGGGCCTGGGAGCGAAATCTAGTCCATTCTCAGCGCCTGCTGGTGTTCCCGCGCAGCATTCGAAAGGAGCTGTTCATTGCGAGCGGAGGGTTCGATGAATCCCTTTCGGGATTCGAGGATCTCGACCTGACCGGGACGCTGATCGAGCAGCGGGTTCCCGTGGGCATCGTGGGCGCGGCGGTGATTCACCACGAGGAGGGCCAGACCTTCGGGACGTACCTCGCCCGACGGCTGCAGTACGCGAGAGGCGCTGGGATTTACCGGAGCAAGCACCCTCATCTTGCCGAGGAGCTCTTTTCTCCGTTGGCTCGGCTCCGGATGTACCTCTCCGGGATTCACGGGCTTCGAGATTTGCCTCCGTGCGCGATCGCCTTTGCCCTACGCTCGGTCGAGTACATTCGGCTACGTTGATCACCCGTAGGTTGGAGGCTGCCCTCCCGTCCCGCCTCGAGGCGTACGGCGAGCTCGAGGTGCGTCCTCCGACTCTCCCCGGATTGGACCCTCCCGCTCGGCCCACGCGGCCCCACCCGCAATCTCAGCAACCCGGGCAAGAACCGACCCGGGAAGGACGGGGGATTCCTCCGACCTTTCCGGCCGTTGGGCCGTTCGGACCGCCACCGTTCGCGGGATAAATACAGGCGTGGTTCTCGGCGCGGCCGTGAGCGACTCCGCGGCGTCCTTGGCGCGCACCGTCCTTCGAAAGAACCTCGCCGTCGGCAAGGGCGAGTCGGTGGTCATCGAGACCTGGCCCCACACCCTCGAGTACGCCCGAGCGTTCGTCGAGGAGACCCGCCGTCTCCTCTACGAGGACGAGACGGCCTGGTGGGAGGCGGTCGGTGCGAAGAACCTCGGCTCCTTCGCGAAGCTGTCGAAGGCGGAGAAAGCCGCGGTGGGCAAGGCGGACGCGTACGTCCACTTCTTCGGCCCAGAAGACCAGGCCCGATTGAATTCGCTTCCCGCGGCGGTCCGTGAGAAGGCGTTCGCGTTCAACGAGGAGTGGTACGACACTGCCCACAAGGGTGGGCTACGGGGGACCCGCATGTCGATTGGGATCATGCCGGACGACTTCGCAGCGAGGTTCGGAACGACCGGACCGAAGCTACGCGAGAAGCTTCTCAGAGCCGGGTCGGTGGACGCCTCGATGATGGCCCGGAAGGGCGAGAAGCTCCAAACGGCGATCGAGAAGGGATCGGTGGTTCGGATCCGGCACTCGAACGGGACGGATCTCACCTTCCGACTTAGGGGCGTGCACGCCCGAGCCGACACCGGCATCGTCGACGCCGCGTCGAAAAAGCGCCGCTACGGGGTCCTCTCCAACAACCCGACCGGGCTACTGATGGTCGGCGTCGACAAGGCGAGCGCCGCCGGAACTCTCGTCGGCAACCGCGCGGTCTACGACACGGTGGCCGCGAAGCGCTTCGCCGGGACCACGTGGAAGTTCGAGGCAGGCAAGCTCACCAAGCGGAGCTTTGGCGAGGGCGCGAAGGAGTTCGAGGAGGCGTTCGCGAAGGGGGGCAAGGGCCGCGAAGAGCTCAGCTACTTCTCCATCGGGCTCAACCCCGAGGGCAAGGAGGCGGCCCCCGCCGAAGACACGGAGGAGGGCGCCGTGCTGATCAGCGTCGGCAACAACACGTTCGCCGGCGGGACCAACAAGGCAAAGATGCGCGGGTTCGTCATGATCGCCGGAGCGGACGTCGAGATCGACGGAAAGCCGATCATCTCCGGGGGCCGGATCCGGTAGACTGGTCCCCTCCGCCCGGGGTGCCGGGGCCGGCACTCTCAGGCACCCTCCACGGGCAGGCTGCGACGGGTCACGGTTCGCGCCCAACTTTGGCCGCTACCGGGTGGCACGCTCGAGCATCCCGAACGGAAGCGGCGCCCCTGACACGGGGTGCGCCAACCGAGGTACCACGTGTTTCGATACCTTATTGTGTGTGAATCGGGAGTATGATTGTCAAGCCTGAAACGAGGTGCCCGAAGCTCGGGCAGGCTCGGTAGCCTCATTCATGTCGGCGAACGGCGGACCTGAACATTGGCGGGGGACCGTCCTGTGGCACCGCGCTCCGGTGGCGCGACTCGGGCTCTCGATGCTCGCGCTGGGCAGTTCGTACTTCTTCGCAGGAAAGTTCGGGCTCTTCCTGGCCGTCGGGAACGCGAGCGTCTCGGTGGTCTGGCCCCCCACCGGCATCGCTATTGCCGCCCTACTTCTCGGGGGAGCCGAGCTCTGGCCGGCCGTTTTCGCGGGGGCGTTCCTGGTCAACCTCTCGACCACCTGGGATCTGGGAAGCAGCCTCGGAATCGCCTCGGGGAACACCCTCGAGGCGCTCGTCGGAGCTTACCTCGCGGTCCGTCTCGCAGGAGGTACGCAGGCGTTCACCCACCCGAGGAGGGTTCTCAACTTCGTCCTCTTTTCCGGGCTCCTGGCCTCGACCGTCGCCGCGACGATCGGCACGGTGAGCTTGGTCCTCGGCCACCTCGCCTCGCCCGGGAGCTTTCTCGGCGTCTGGGTGCCGTGGTGGCTCGGGGATGCGATCGGAGCCATCGAGGTGACTCCCCTCATCTTGGCGGTTTCACAATGGGTCTCGAGTCCCTCGCCGGTGCTCGAGCGGCCGGGAACTGCCGAGGCCGTGGCGGTCGGGACGCTCACCTTCCTCATCGCGCTCCTGGTGTTCGCCCGGAGCCCCACGACGCTCCTAGGCGGGTACCCGCTGATCTTCCTCGTGATCCCCCCCGTGGCGTGGGGTGCGTTCCGGTTTGGCCCTCTCGGAGCTACCACGTTGGTGAGCACGGTGTCGGTCGTGGCAATTGCGGCGACCGTAATGGGAGATGGACCGTTCGCCACGCTCACCCCCGGAGTGGCCTTGTTGGCCCTTCGGATCTTCGCCGCCTCCCTCGCCGTGACGGCGTTGCTCATCGCTTCCGAGACGCTTCGCCACGATCGACTCGAGGGCGAGCTGTACCACGCGCGCAAGGAACTGCAGCGCATGCTGAAGGAAAGGACGGCGGAACTCGACGCTGCGAAGTCGCTGGCGAAGGTGGGGACGTGGAGCTTCGACGCGCGGACCCAGAAGATGATCTGGTCGGACGAGATGTACCCGATGTTCGGCTACGGCGAAGGACGCTTCCCGGTGGTGCTCGAGAACGCTGTGGATCGGGTCCACCCCGAGGACCGGGCCGCGTTTCAGCGAGAAGTCTCGGCAAAGCTCGGAAGCCGAGAGCTCCAGAATCAGGATGCGGCGCCGACGAAGTATCGACTCCTCCTGCCGGACGGGGAGGTGCGAACCTTACTCCACACGATCCACGTCGCCGGCATCGAGAATGGGGAGGTAACGCGGATAGCGGGGACCGCGCAGGACATCAGCGAGCGCCAGCACATCGATGACGAACTGCAACGCCTTGCGCGACCCGACCCAGCGGACCAACCGCGGCGCGAGGGATTCGGGCTATGGATGATTCCCTCCATCGCGCCGCGCTCCCGATCGAAGGGGCTCGGGGACTCGGGTGGGCCGGATCCCTGACTCTAGCGCAAGTGGCGGGACGGAGACGGAGGCTCTGAGGGGCCACCCATGGTCGGCATCACTTCCTTTCGGCCGACGTCCGACGGAACCCTCGCGGCGTTGAGGGGCCAACGAACGGTAGACCCACGGCGGACCACCTGGCGGCGGGCGACGGGTGCCCACCATTGCGCCTCATCGGGGAGAGTATCTCCGAACCGAGCAGTACCCGGCCGGTCGTAGGGCAGATCGAATGGAGTACCGGAGGCATTCGAATCGGAAGTTCGTCCGGGTGAAGACCGCTGACCCAAACCGTGGAATAACCGGTCGACTGTCCGTCTAACCTCGATGGTGCCCAAACCGGTCCTGGAGTGGCTGCTCGAGGCGAATCAACCGTCGGTCAGGTACTACACGCTGACCGGCCTTCTCGACCGCAGGGAAAGCGATTCCGAAGTTCGGGCGGCACGCGCCAGGATGGCTAGCACCGGCTGGGCGAGCGATATCCTGGAACGACAAGGGCCGAACGGGTTCTGGGAGGCGCGAGAACCGCAGACCGTTCGGGAGTACCTGTTCTTCCTTTGGTTTCCCGAGTTCTCGGCGACGATTTGGAGCGCCATCGTTCTCGCCGACCTGGGCCTGACCAAGTCCGATCCCCGCATCCGGAGGACCGCGGACCGACTGTTCGAGTACAAGCTGGGCCTCAGTTCGATGATCAACCTGTACCACGAGGAAATGTGTGCCGTCGGGAACGCGGCTCGTACGCTGACTCGGTTCGGATACGGAGACGACGCTCGGGTCCGTCGGCTGTACGATTGGATCCTCGAAGACCAACGAGCTAACGGGGGTTGGAACTGCAGCCAAGGAACTCCGGGAACGCTCGAGAGAGCGGAACCGTTGGCCGCGCTCGCCGCCGTTCCGCCGTCGAAGCGCACGAACCGCATGCACCGGTCCATCGAGCTCGGTGCGGAGTTCTACCTCACGCGAAAGCTGTCCCAGGAGGGCGCGCGTTACGCCCCCTGGTTCCGGTTTCACTATCCGAACCACTACTTCTACGATCTACTCGTTGGGCTGGACCTGCTTACGGGCCTGGGTTACGCGGGGGACCGCCGGCTCCGACCGGCGCTCCAGCTCCTGCACGAAAAGTGCCGACCTGATGGTACGTGGGCGATCGATCGGCCGAATCCCGACGCGCCGGCCTCGCTCCTCCATCTGCACGTCAAGAAGGTGCGGCCGCTGCAGCTCGAACCCCCGGGCCGGCCGAGCAAGTGGGTCACGCTCAAGGCGCTCCGTGTCCTCAAACGAGTCGAGGACTCGAGCTAGCGAGCCTGCCGCACGAGTAGGGTCGGCGTCTCAGCGATGGGCCCACTTGCCGCCGGCTCGTGCTAGAACCAAGTCACCGTCCGGCGACTCTACCTCGACCGCTCGCTAGCGAGCCGGGGTCGGGGTACGTAGTCCCCACCAGAGTCCCACCGCGAGGAGCGCGATCCCAAGGGAGAGGAAGGGGAGCGCGATCCAGGCGAACCAGCTCCCCGGATCGACGGGAGTGCACGGTGGGTGGGTGCACGCTGCGGCGCCAGCAGAGATGGCATCGCTGACGATGGCCGAGACAACGAAGAGAAGGACGGCGAGGATGGTCAACGCGAACCCTACCACGATCAGGACGTACCTTACGTCGCGGCGGGGCGGGGGCACCGAGGGATCCACCTGGAACCGAAACCCCCAGTAGCGCGGCCCGAGCGGAACGTTCTCGTTCGTGGGAAAGCAGCGGGTACCGCACTGACCACAGTACCGGTATCCAGCCGGGACCGGGTCCCCGCAGCTAGGGCAGGTACCGTCGGTCATCGAACGTAGGAGCGACGGGACGGGGTAAGGAGCTGTCTGTCCAATCGTCGAAGCTGACCGGGGGCGCGCCCGAGCGGCTGCCGTTCAGCAGGAGGTAGAAAAGCAAACGTTGGAGCCCCCGCACGAGTGCGGACCCAACACCCGGCGGTGGTTCCTACCTTGGTGCGTCTCGCCCGCCGCAGCAGGAACCTCTTCCACCGAAGCTAGCGATGCGGAAGCGACGGATCCAGGGTCTGGAGGAGCAGTTGGCCCGGGCCCTGCACCCGCATCGCCTCGTAGCTCATCGCCGCACCCATGAGCCCGTGGCCGAGCGGCTGGTTGAACGCTTGCATCCCGACCGTGGGGTCCTTCATCAGGACCGCGCCGTGGTCGACGTCGAACACTTCCCCCGGGGCCAGGTTGAAGCTCAACACGTTCCCGTGACCGTGGATCGCGATCGTTCCGGGCCCGGTGAGCCGGTCCATCCAGAAGCCGATCATCCGGCCGATCCGTCCTGTACCCTTGACGTAGATCGTGTCGTACTGCACGGTAGAGGCCGCCAGCAGCAGCGAGTGCTCGGCGACATCCACCTGCTGGCCCGGGGCGAGCTCGATCACCCGAACCTCGCCCGGCTCCGAGCGGCTGAACGCCGCGTAGCCGGGGCCGAGGTAGGTGTGCATGTAGAACGGGACCCCACCGATGAGGCTCCGCTTGAGCGACCTCGCGAGGCCCCCCTGGATCATCGGGCGCATGTGGAACTGGACGGTGGGGTCGCAGTACACCATCACGCCCGCCTCGCAGTACACCTGCTCGCCCGCGGCTAGCTCGGTGAGGGCGTTCGGAACGTGGCCGCCCTGCACGGTGACCTTCATTCGCGCGGCCCCTCGAAGATGAACTCGCCGCTGTGCACCATGACGGTGCCGGGACCGCCGATGTCGAGGAGCGGGAAGAAGTGCGACGGCGGGAAGTTCGGCATCCCGCCCCAGACGTTGAGGCGGACCCCCACCCCCTGGGTGATGGCGAGCAGGGCGTGCGGGGCGGTCCGAAGCCATTCTCCCGCCTTGAGCTCGAAGGTGAGGGCGTTACCGAACGTCTGGATGGCGTACGTCCCGGGACCGGTGAGTTGGGCACACTCGAGATAGCGCGGATTCTGCTCGCCCGGCAGCTGATACACCGAGAGCACGACGAGGCTGAAGCCCATCCCCGCCTCGTGCGCCAGGAGCGCCGCGTGGTGGAGGAGGATCGACTGGCCCGCGGCGAGCGTCATGACCCGGATCTCGCCGACCATCCCCGAGGAGACGGTGGCGGTTCCCGGACCGTCGAGCGACTCGAAGTAGCGGGTCAGGTTCGGCGGCCAGCGGCCGGCCGGATTGGGGAACGTCACCTTGACCCGGTCCACGCGTACGCTCGGGTCGCGGTACCGGACGTGGTCGACCGGCACGAGGGCCCGCTCCTGCGGGCCGAGCTGCAGGAGGAGCGCCGGAGAAACATCGCCCACGTGGTCGAGCTTCATCGATCGGTCACCGCCCCGTCTGGAGTCCTATCGTTCCCGGTCCCGTGAGCGTGTACATCTCCTGCGCCATCATCCGGCCGAGGAGCCCGCCGCCGACTTTCTGTACCATCGGGGCGATCGGCATCGTGGGGGTCTTGTGGAGGATGGAGCGGCGCTCGCAGATGACCGACTCGCCGGGCTGCAGTCGCATCGTGACGAAGTTCCCGTAGGCATGGATCGCGAACTTCCCCGGACCTCCGAGCTGGTCCATCCACATGCCGGCCCACCCGGCGACCCCCTTCACGTAGATCGTCTCGTACCGTATCCGGTTGTCCGCGCAGACGAGCGAGCCTTCGGCCACGTCGAGCACCTCGTTCGGCCCGAGTTCCATCACTCGGAGCTCGCCGACCCCGTCGCGGGAGAACGCGGCGTGGCCGGGGCCCGTGAATTCGGCGAGGTAGAACGGGACTCCGCCCACCGTGGTCCGCTTGAGGGCCGAGAAGAGGCCGCTGCTCGGGATCGTCTTTCGGTCCACCTTGACCGAATCCTCCTTGTAGAGTACGATCCCGTGCTCGGCGTAGATCGAGTCGCCGGCGTCGAGCGTCGCCAGGACGGAGGGGACGACGCCGGGGACGACCTCGAGCTCCATCGACCGAACCGTTCCGGAGCGCTAGGCGACCGAGCTGCCGTCCACTTCGAGGGCGAACATGTGGCCGCAGTACTCGCACTTCGCGTAGCCGCCCGAGACGTTCTTCGAATCCATGCGTGCCCCGCAGCTCTTGCAGCTCAGCTCCTTGAACGAAGCTCGGCTGATCGTGACCTCGGTCCGTTTCTTGATGAACTCCTCAGGAACCGGCATCTTCGGACTCTCCTTGCTGCGGCGCGCCTGGGGATCAGGACGCGCTAGCAAGGTGAGACGAGGTGGTTCTAAGAGCTTCCGGTCCGCGAGGAGGGAGTTAGCTCGCGGTCTGAACCGCGGCGCGGAGTTCCGCGACCTGGGACTCCGGGAGGAGGTCGGTGCTCAGCGGTACCCAAACGGTCACTCCGAGCCGTCGCGCATGTCGGTCCAGGGATCGCATCCGTTCCGCGACCGCCTCGGACCCGTTCAGCGTGACCAAGTACTCCACCTCTTGGAGCATGACCGCGCTCACCCGGTGCTGCTCCGCCTCGGCGAGGATGCTCGTTTCGAGCCCCGCAAGGTCCGTCGGTCGCACCGAGTTCGGGCGGTTCGCGGCCGAGAGCCAGAGGAACCGGATGTCGGCCGAGCTGCTCGCCGCACGGAGCGCGGGCGGGAACACACGCCCCACCCAGAGCCCCGCCGCTCCGTCCCGGGTCTGGGCAAGGAACTGATCCCAGAACTCATCTGCGGAGGCCGTGGACTGGAGTTGAACTCCTCCTTCCGGCACCGGGGGTGGGGGTGGCTCGGGAGGGAAGAAGCTCCGGAGTGGGGCAGCAGGCCGGGGCACAGGGGCGATTCGCGGGACCGGGAGAGGCATCGCCGGGGCGCTCGGGAGTACCGTCGCTGGGAGCGGTTCGGGCGGGGTCGCCACGGTCACCGCCGGGATTTCCTTGCGGGCGAGCAGCTCCGTCTCTACCGCCGCGGGGCTCGGCGAAGGCGCGGGAGGAGGGTCCTCGGGGGCAACTTCGTGCTGGAGTTCGTGGGTTGGGAGGGGGGGGAGGGTGCGATCGGGAGCGAGGGATTGTACGAGGCTCCAGGCAAGGACCGGACCGAACCCCTTCACCTCCGCGAGAGCCGCAGGGTCAGCGGTAGCCATCGACTCCACGGTCCGAAAGCCGGCTTCCCACGCGTACCCGAGCTTCGTCGCGCCCACCGCTGCCGAGCCGCACCGCGCGTCGAGCGCCGAGAGCAGTTCCCGAACCCCCCCCACCCGGCTCACCTCCTCGTCGCTGAGGAAGTCGGTCACCCCTGCCGGAAGTTGAGCGGCGGTCGCGATCAGGAAGGTGGCTTCCTCCCGGTGAGGCCGTAGCTTCGTCGTCTTCACCGGGGTCCTGAGCCCGGGCAACCAGACGAGCCATTCGTGGCCCCGGCGGGTCCGCCCGTACGACGTCTCCGACGGAACGAACAGTCGTGCGGAGTCCACGGGGAACACGCTCGGGATCCCGGTCTTGGCGGAGAGCGTGCCGGCGAGTCGTTGGAGCTCCGAGCGTAGCGGTTCTGCCGCGGAGATGAACGCTTTCGCCGGAAGTTCGGCTCCGCTCAGGCCGCGCAGGCGCCATCGCAAGTGCGTCGCCACGCGCTCCACCTCCGCCGGGAGATGCGCGCTCGACGGGTCGGACGAGGGCGAGATCCGGGAGGGCAGCTCGGCGAACGCCTCGCCGCCGGGCCAGGGGAGGCTCACGAACCTGTCCGGAAGCGCCTCGACCACCTCGACCATCGAGGCAGGAACGCGGATCGCCGGCTGGCCCTCCACGGAGACCGCGAGGGTCTGCGTACGGAGCGCCTCCTTGACCCGCTTCGGGTCGAGCGACTCGAGCATCGAGAGCATGCGGCGATGGTAGACGGGGTACGCTTGGCGAATGGCCTCGCGGTCGAACCGGACCATCACCCGTCGTTGCGTCCAGGGCCGGCTCGGGCCGTACACCTCGACCTTCTGGGCCCGGGCGATCCGCGCGAGAAGCGGGATTTGCGGAAGCAGCCGGGCCGCGTCCTCGTCCTGGAGCGTCACCAGCACCAGCTGCGGGAGGAGCTCCCCCGGTTCGAGCCGGACCAGTTTTCTGCCCCGCTCGAGGCTCGCAACCAATCCTTCCCATACCGGCAGGGAGCGCTCGGCATCGGCGTCGAGGAGTGCCTCCTGCACGGGGGCGATCCGGCCCTCAAAGACGCTCTGATCACCGTCCGAGGAGTCGCGGTGGAGCGCCTCGGCGGTGAACGGCATGACCGGCGCGAGCAGCTGGGAGAGGTGGGGGAACAGGTGCGCGAGCACGCGATCGACCGCGAGCCGGGAAGGGCCCGGCGCGTCCGGCACTCGCCGCGGGCGCACGAGCCTAAGGTAGCCGTCGCGCAGCTCCCGGTCGATGAAGGAGGCGACGAGGTTGAAGCCGGCGACCCACTCCCCGCGCTCGTACTCGGCGACCACCTCGCCGCGCAGACGTTCGAACCGCGCGAGGAAGGCGAGATCTTCAGGGAACAGGTCGCCGAGGCGGAGAGCGCTTGTGGCCCCGCTCAACGGGACACCGCTCCGGGCGAGGCTCTCCTCGGCGCTTCGGACGAGCTCCCAGAGCCTTCGAACCCAGCGCGCCTCCTCCGCGAGCGCCTCCTCGAATCCTTGGCGGGAGTCCGTCCGCTGGGAGAAGCGCAGGTACGCAATCCGGGCGGCATCGGCCGACGGAGGTGTCGCCGAGGGCGAGCGGTCTGCTGAACCCGGGAGCGCGCTTACGGGGAAGAGGTGCAGGTCCCGGGTGGGGAGAGGGCCGGTGGCCCACGCCGCGAGGAGGTGATGGAAGAGCGCCGGACCTCGCCTGCGCGACGGGAGGAACAGCCAGACCGGACCGAG
>JAKIWH010000028.1:0-541 GCA_022750125.1 Thermoplasmata archaeon | reverse complement strand
CCTCTCGCAGCCGCAGCCAGGTGAGCAGCGGCTCCTCGAACGGGGGACGTAGCCCCTGGCGCGCCGGGACGGGCGCGGCCCTCCCGCACCGGCAGGCCCCGCTCGAGGTGGAGGGGGAGAGTCGTCCGCACGCTGGGCATTGACGAAGGACAGGGGCAGTAGGCTCCTCGCTCGGTCTCCCGTCGCTGAGTGGCCAGGCGAGCAGTTCCGAGGCGGAGGGGAGCGGCTCCTCAGGGAGGAGCTGCTCGTAGAGCTGAGAGACCGCGGTGGGGATCTTTGCAAGGTCGAGGCTCCAGGCGAGGCCGGGGCGCCATACCGTCTCCCTCCCGCAGACCATGCAGTGCGGAACGCCACGGCGGACCCGGAGCTCGGCGAAGATGTAGCCGTCGTCCAGGAGGTCCCGGAGCAAGCACGCCTCGGCCGTGTCGAGGGGGAGGCCCGTGTACTTGTGACGGGGCTCCCCCCCGACCGTCCCATCGGAGCGCAACACGTCGGGTGCGGGGAACCGGAGGGTCCGCGCGAGAAGCGCGTCCGCCGGTCC
>JAKIWH010000027.1:9408-21254 GCA_022750125.1 Thermoplasmata archaeon | reverse complement strand
GTCGCCAACGTCACCGACGCTCTGGGCCAGAGCGCCTCGAGCTCCTTCACCGTCCTGGTGAACGCGGTTCCCCACACCTCCTCAAGCGGGAGCAGCTCCTCCGTCAGTCTCAGCTCTGGCACCGGGCTGTACCTGCTGCTGGGGATCGTGCTGCTCGCTGTCGTCGTGGTGGCCCTCGCCGTCATGCTCGCCCGACGCCCCAAGAGTCCACCGGGACCCCCGGCACAGTACCAGTCGGGACCCGGTGCCCCGCCACCCGGGGCGGGCCCGATGGGCACTCCCCCTCCCAACTGGAGCGAGGCACCGCCCCCACCGCCACGGTAGGGCGGTCGCAGAACCCGCTGTCCCGATCTCGCGGCCGGCGGCGCTCAGGCACGACCTGGAGAACGGCCCGACCTCGGAGAAGCTGGACGAGCTTCTCCGCCAGACGAGCCGCCCACTTCCCGACCGCACCGCGCGTCGAAACGATAGGATTTAATCCACCACCCTTCGTCGAAGCTCATGGTCCGACACGGAGACTCGGCTCGCCGTCTGACGAACGCCCTCGCGATCCTGGTAGTGCTGCTTCTCGGAGCCACAGCGCTGGGGGCAGCGTCGTGGGGGAGTCGGAACACGTCGGCCGGCACCGGAGGTTCGGGGACGGGAACTCACCACTCGATCGGTCCGGCGCAAGTCGCAGCAGCGCGGGCTACGCTGCTCGCCGAGCGCGCCACCCCTCCGGGTCACTCGGGTGCGCCGGCGTCGGGGGTGTCACCTGGAGGATACACTTGGACCAATCTTTCTGCGATCGTCCCAGGGGGACCTAGCCCTCGGCTCGCCGCGGGGATGGCGTGGGACGCGGCGGACGGGTACGTGCTCTACTACGGCGGACAGGACCTCCACGTCCACGCCATCGGAGACACCTGGAGCTACGTCAACGGGACCTGGACAAATCTGACCGCGACCATCTCGGGCGCCCCTCCTTCCCTCATCCTCGTCAGCATGGCGTTCGACCCGTCCACCCATTCGGTCGTCCTGTTCGGGGGCATCACGGCTAGCTCGGCTCCGAACGGCGAGACCTGGTCGTACCACAACCGGACCTGGACCAATCTCTCCGGCACTGTTGGCGCTGCACCCTCCGCACGCGTCGTCGCCGCGATGAGCACCGACTCGACCGATGGCGACGTCCTTCTGTTCGGCGGGAGCCCCACCGGAGGGGGCGTCTGGATCACGGACACCTGGACGTTCAAGGGCGGGCACTGGACGAACGTGACGTCGATCGCCGGCGGCGCGTTCGGAAAACTCCAACTGCCGGTCGGCTCCGATGATCCGGCCGATCATGGCGCGTTGGTCCGGGCCCTCTACCCCGCGGGCATCACCGATGCAACCGCGACCCTGATTTACTCGGGCGGGACCTGGCGCAATATCACTTCCACCCTATCTCAGCAGCCGCCTTTGAGCGAGATCGGTAGCGCCGGTTACCTAGCCCCGATCTCCTCGGTCGTCTCGGTATCGGGCATCACCGTCAATCGGACCGGCGGCGTCGTGACCGAATCGCTCACCGCCGAATATTCCTCGGGAGGTTGGAACAACGTGACCGGGGTGACGGCCGGTCCGCCCGTCCTAAACATCTTCTCTTCCGGCGCGGCCATCGGCACGGACGAGAGCTTCCTCGCCATGGGACTCGGTTCGAGCTCCACCGTCCCGGCGAGCTGGCTCCTCTCGGCGCCTCCCAAGGTCACCGTCTCGGCGAATCACCCGTCCGCCGACCCCGGCGCCACCGTCGCTTTCACCGGCTCCGTGTCCGAGGGCGCCGCTCCGTACACGTACCACTGGAGCTTCGGCGACGGCTCGACCGCCGCCACCCTTTCGGGGACTCACGCCTTCGCCCACCCGGGCACGTACGCCGCGAACCTCACCGTCACCGACTTGGTCGGCCACTCCGTCACCGCCTCCGTCATCGTCGTCGTGAACCCCCCGCTCTCCTTCTCCGCCTCGGCCACGCCTTCCCCCGCCACCGCGAACTTGACAGTCGCGCTGACCTCCTCGGTCTCGGGCGGCACCGCCCCCTACAGCTACCGTTGGACGCTCGGCGACACCACCACCGCGAGCTCTGCTTCCCTCGGCCACATCTACGCCAAGGCCGGGAACTACTCCGTCGTCGCCAACGTCACCGACGCTCTGGGCCAGAGCGCCTCGAGCTCCTTCACCGTCCAGGTGAATGCGGCTCCCCACACCTCCTCGACGGGGGGCAGCTCCTCCGTCAGTCTCAGCTCTGGCACCGGTCTGTACCTCCTGCTGGGGATCGTACTGCTCGCGGTCGTCGTGGTCGCTCTCGCCGTCATGCTCGCCCGACGCCCCAAGAGCCCGCCGGGACCCCCAGCCCAATACCAGACGGGGCCAGGTGCTCCTCCGCCCGGGGCTGGACCCACGGGCGCTCCCCCTCCCAACTGATGTGAGGCGCCGCCCCAGTCGCCGCGCTGAGGTGTACGATCCGTTTCGGTTGTCCTCGATCCGAGCGTCGGTAGCCACCAGCGAGGCCGATCGCTCGGTCAAATGCCGTACCCAGAAGAGCTGGTTCGAGGGCGGATATCAGAGTCGCGCGAGGGCATCGCCGAAGGGTTCGAGTCTCACCTCTCCCTAGAGTCCGTCCCTTCCGGGCAGTTCGGGGGAACGAATCGCCGAGAGGTTCAAGTTTCGAGCTTGGGGCCAATCGTTCCGACCCTCCGACTGAAAGGTGACAGAGCCGGTTTACGATGCTCGCCAAACCCGTTAGCCAGGATCGACGTACGCTACCGAGGACGTAATCCTAAGTTTGCAAGATCCCCCCATGGGAGACCGACGGAGGGGGATTGCCGTTGCTGGCCATCGCACAGCTCCCGCCGATGGCCTCGCAGCGCAGGCTCTGCGGGCACATCCGTTAGGGAGCCGGCTCCCGCGCGGCGGGAGTTCCCCGAGAATCGTCAGAATTGGCTCACTCCGGTCGCGGAGCCATGTGGAATGCAGGTCGGACCGGACCGACATCATCAGTTCCGGGGGTCCAGGCTCCCGCGGCTAAGAGCACAATTTCCCGGCCGGGACTTGGGTCCGCATTCATACGTATGTGCCCCTACAGCTTATTAGGGACATCTGATACCCGCCCGAAGTGAGAAGCGTCCCGGGTTCCAGACTATGAAGCGATTGGCGACAGCCGCGCCCGCGAGGCCTGGTCGACCTACCTTGAGCGCTCTGGGTCGTCCCGTCGTGCTTGTTACCCTCGTAACGATACTTTTCGCATTGCTCACTCTCGCCTCCTCCGGGGCCCTCTCGACCCGCGACTCGGGGCTCGCCGGCTCGGGCTCCGGTGGCGTCGCTGCGGCAGCGTCTTCGTTGAAGTGCAACCCCACCTCGAATCACTCGCCCTCGGCGCTCTATCTCCCTCTGAACGAGCCGACTACGAATCTGTCGACCGGCGGCCGGATCACGGAGATTCTGGAGTACGCTGTAGTGAACTACACGGCCGCCGACCTGGGAATCTCCGTCCACTTCCCGAGTCTCTTTTTCACGTTCCCCCTCGCCCCGAGCGGGACCTTCAGTGCGAGTCTTTCCCCTCAAATCCTTAACATCTCGGGCTCGGGCTGGACCAACGGGGCGCACACGAGCCGGAGCTCGATTGTCCCGGGCGGACTGCAGTTCCCCTCCGGGGGACAGGCTCGCATGTCCACCGAGAAGCTGGCGATCCAGGCCAACGTACCGTACGGGAACCTCACGCTCGAGTTCCGCTGGATGTGGAATGTGACCCAGTCGAACGGGACAGTCTCGAAGTCCCCCTGGACGACGCCCAAGAGCACCTACGGTGGAGGGGTTACGCTGCCCTCGATCTTCTATCCGGCGCAGTACATCTCGTTCCTGAGCGGGCCGGCTAACGGTCAATCGATCACGATCGGGACCAACTACACGGCGCAGCTCGGCGGGCCGGTGGGCGGTCGCTACTTCTTTTTGGAGCTCGAGAACAGCGTGGGACATGTCGTCAAGGCCCACGCCAACACCATCGCGGCCAATGCAACGACCGGTAACGTAACCATCACGATCATCAACTACGACAAGTACCTCCCGCCCGGGAAGTATCTGGTTCACATCCACGACGTGTGCGGGGCGATCCTCTACAACAAGCAGATCACGGCGGTCTTCGCCCCGAGCGCGAGCGTCACGTTCTACGTCCAACCCGCGTTGTGCGGATCGATAACATTCAACGGGACGTCGTTCGCGAACATCACGTCGAGCTCGTTCGCCCCTTCGACGACGCCCTACCTGTTCACGATTCCGCACTGCGTCGGGCACTCGTTCAAGAGCTGGTCGGACACGGGCTTTCTCCACCTCACGTCCGGGGGCCACCTATTGGTGAGCTACAACGGCACCTTCACGGTCCAGTACAACTGAACGCCCTCAGGGCCCTTCGCTGGTTCGCTAGGCGAACTGTAGCCGGTTGGGGTAGCCGCTAGAGGGCAAGACCGAAAAGTTCGAAGCTCCTTGGGGCGGGATTATCTCTCGCTTTCATGGCCACCGCGCGACCATCGTCGTCCGCTGCCCGCACCCCACGTCGAGGTCTGTTCCGGGGGTTCGTTCGACAGGTAACCCTCTGAGGGCGCCGCCGCTTGTTATATGGATTCGGCGCCCCGCGTTTCGCGTGTGGCCTAACCTCAGCTCGCGACCCACCGTCTACCGGATGGGAGGGGTGCGCCACGGCAGGGCCTCCCCCGTCGCGTCGCTCACCATCTTCGCCCTCCTGCTCGCATTGGGGAGTCCGGTATCGCTCGCAAGCGCTCTCGCGCCTGGGGCGCCTCCATCTGCCGGGACGTCCCACGCAGCGCATCCTCTCGGAGGGCCCGAGGGCTCGGCAAAGTCGGCTCCGACCCCGATTAGCGCGCGTCCCGCCTCCGGTGGGGTCGGGACGATTGTTTCAACGCTCGATCTCACGACGAGCCGATTGCTCCCTGGGAACACCCAGCTTCCCGAGCAAGGTATGCCCTCATCGATCCTGTTTGACCAGGCGAACGGGTACTTGTACGTCCGGGGCTCGGCCGGTATCGCGCTCTCAGTCGTGGATGGTGCTACGAACACGGTCCTAACGAGTCTCCCAACGGGGTACGTCACTAGTGACTACGAGACTCCGACGGTGATCAACGATTCGAGCACCGGTAATCTCTACGCCACGAATCCAGGCGTCGGGACGGTGAGTGTCATCAATGGGTCAACCAACCAGATCACCGGCAACTTCTCCGCTCCACCCGGAGTAACAGGGCTCGTGCTCGACCCGGCGAACGGAGAGCTGTACGCGACCGACTACGGCTCGGCCATGGTAAGCGTCTTCGTCGCCGCGACCGGTCAGCCCGTGACAAACATCCCGGTCGGGACCCATCCCGAAGCGATGCTCTTCGATCCGGCCACGAACAAAGTGTTCGTCTCCAATTTCGGCAATGGCAACGTCTCGGTGATATCCACCACGACGAACAAGGTCGTCGCGAACCCCCACGCGGGCCTCGCCACGAGCGAGCCGGTGGCCCTCGTTCTCGATACGGTCGACGACTACGTGGATGTCGTCAACTCCCTCACGAGCAACGTCACCGTCATCGACGCCGCGACGAACCTGGTTGTGGCCACCGTAGCCGTCGGCCTGTACCCGGGCGCCGCAGCCTACGCCACCTCCGACGATACCCTCTACGTCGCGAACGGGGCGGGGAACACGGTCTCGGCAATCTCCCAAGCCACGAACACGCTCACCCACACGATCGGGATCGGCCACGGCGCCCAGGGAGCGGTGTACGATCCCCACAACGGTAACGTGTACACCGTCAACTACGGCAGCAACAACGTCAGCATCCTGAGTACCGCGACGAACTCGAGCGTGGGGTCGGTCACGACGAACAATTTCCCGTTCGCCATCGCGTTCGATCCCACGGTCGGCAACCTCTTCGTCGCCAACGAGGGGACAAGCAACGTCGAACCCAACCTCACGGTGATCAGCGGGGCGACCGAGCGCACCATCGCCTCAATCCCGCTCGCCGTCGACCCGTACGGCCTCACCTCGGCGGCGAACGGGAACCTGTATGCGGTCGACTACGCGGGCAACGACACCTACGTCATCAACCAGGCCACGAACCACGTCACCCATATCGGGGCCGCCGGCTACCTGCCAAAGGCCTCCGCCTTCGACCCCGCTACCGGCGAGCTCTACGTCATCACCACGAACTTCGGCTCGGACACCGTCACCGTTCTCACCGCCACCGGCGCCCCCGTGACCAACCTGACGACCGCCTCCGACCCGGTTGGGATCACCTTCGATGCGGCGAACGGCGATTTCTATGTCTCGAGCGCCTTCGGGTCGGTCACGGTCATCGACGGAGCCACCAACACCGTTGGCCCGGTCATCACCATCAAGGCGAACGACATCCTGGGCCCCCTGCTCTACGACCCGCACTCCCTCGAGGTGTACGCCACGGACGATTCCGGCAGCAATGTGAGCGTGATCAACGGGACCACCATCGTCAAGTCGATCCCGGTCGGCACGACCCCTTCTGGCCTCGCCTTCGACTCGGCGAACGACACCGTGTTCGTCGCGAACTACGGCTCCTCCAACATGAGCGTGATCTCCGACCGGACGAACTCCGTCGTGGCTTCCCTTTCCGCCTACTTTGCGAGGTTCCTCGCCTACGATTCGGGCACCAATGCGATCTACATGACCTCCGACGAGAATGGACAGGTCACGGCGTTCGACGCGAGCACCTACGCGAGCCTGGGGCCCTCCTTGAACGTCCAGGGCTCGATCCGCTCGGAGGGCCTGGCGTACGACCCAGCGAACGGGGCGATCTACATCTCGAACGTCTTCGATAGCTCTATCTCGATCCTTTCCACCGCGGCAACCTACCCGGTGACCTTCGTCGCATCTGGGCTCACCCCGGGAACGCTCTGGACGGTCACGTTGAATGGGAGCCTCAACAGTTCGCACGGAACGGACATCGGCTTTGTCGAGCCCTCGGGGAGCTACGTGTTCAGCGTCGGGACCGTCACGGGCTTCACCGCGAACGTGACGGGAGGGCCGGTCGTGGTCAGCGGGGCGCCTCGGACCGTGGATATCGGCTTCACCGCCGTGGGTACGTCGACCTACTCCGTCTCGTTCCTAGAGATCGGCCTCACGCAAGGGACTCCGTGGACCGTCACCTTGGTATCGACTCCGGGGAGCTCCTCAACGAACACGATCGTCTTCTCCGGAGTGCGCAATGGTAGCTATTCGTACACGGTGGGGGTCGTCGCGGGGTTTGGGAGTTCGCCGAGCTCTGGCTCCGTCCTCGTCGCAGGCGCCCCGAGGCTCCTGGATATCAACTTCACGACCTCCGCTACCTCCTTGGCGGCCCACCTGAGCGCCTCCCCCCCGAACTTCACCCTCGGTGCCTCCACCACCCTCACCACCAGCCTCACCGGTGGGTCCGGCCCGTTCTCCTATCTGTACTCGCAGCTCCCGACCGGATGCTCGAGCCTCAACGCTACGTCCTTGAGCTGCACCCCGACCGCGACGGGAACCTTTGAGGTCCGGGTGACCGTGACCGACGCGACGGGCGCCAAGGCGAACGGGACCGCGGAGGTCACGGTCAAGGGATCCTCCACGAACCCGGGGAGCTCCTCGAGCAACGGGTCGCCCCTCCTGTACTACGGCCTGGGAGCAGTCGTCATCCTCGTCCTGTTGGTCCTCCTGTTCCTGCTCCTCGGACGGAGAAGGCGCAAGGATGCCTCGAGCGCACAGACACCGGCGACCCCGCCGGGAGGCGCGGGCCCACCCTCAAGCCCCATCGGGTGAGGGGAACAAGACGCCTCGGCCCTGCCGGCAACGCATCCGACGGGAACTGTAGGCGCCGCTGTGGTTGCTTCGGCCGTCCTTCCCTCTGTCGGCTCCTGTGGATGGAGAGGATCCCGGGGGCCGGTGGGCCGCGACCGGGTGTGAGGTATCTTTCCTGTTGCTCGCTCGCCGAGCGTTGCCAACCGGTCCTCGGAGCCCGTTCCCGATGTTCGCTGTGGGGGAGGTCGACCGCGGTGACGACGGCCGGGACCTTTCTTCCAGGCTCCGACGCAGCCTCTTCCTGCCGTCCCGTCCTGCGCACTGGGATCGGCGACGAGGCTGCTCCGGCGTGGGGCGCTCGCATTTCCCGGTCGGCCCGGCGTTGTGCGTGCGACTTGTCACCGAGCTAACCACGCCCCTGGGGGGGTCCGCTAGGGTCGTGGACGTCAACCGGCCCGGCGACGACCTCGAACTCGTGCGCCAGCGGGTCGGTCCCGACGCCTCTTTGCCGGTGCTTGTATCGCCCGATGGACGACGGTTGGAGGGGTCGGTGGGCTTCGTGCCGGGAGGCGTCCAGCGCTTCCTGTCCGGCACTCCTTCGCTGGGGGGCGCTGGACAAACACAAACTGTTGGAGGAAGCCGCTAGAGGGAATCGAACCCCCGACCTGCTGATTACAAATCAGCTGCTCTCCCTACTGAGCTATAGCGGCATTCGTCAGGGATTCCGCCCGGCGGGACATATCCTATGCGCTCCGCCCGCAGAAGGGAGCGGGATGAGCTTTCATTGCATGGCCCGAGGCTCCCTGCTTGTCGCACGTTGCTCAGCCGTCCTGCCCGAACTACTTGGCCGTCGAGTTGACGCATCCGGTCCGCCACTCCGCAGAAGGCTCACCCGGTTCGGTCCGGCATCAAACGGAGGAATCCGGCGCTGCGTTGAGGCGTAGCTTTTCGTACGAGGCGTTGGCCGTGGCCTGTCCGAGGAGCTCCGACGGCCGCTGCTCGAAACGATAGCATATTATCCAGCTCCGCCGAGTCCTGCCTCATGGTCCGCGTCCCCATGCCGAGCCGCCGTACAGCCATCGCGTTCGCCGTCGTTGCCGTAGCTCTGCTCGGATTCTCCGGGCTCATGAGTGCATCCGTTTCCTCTCGATTTGTGAACGACGGCGCTCCCGCCGCGTCACTTCACTCCGCCGTTCCCGTTGGGGAAGCCCAGCTCTCGGCCGCGCGCGCCTCCCTTCACCAGGATCAGCAAACCGCTTCCTCTCACCGCGGCGCGCTTGCTTCCTCCGTGTCGGCGGGTGGATACACTTGGAGCAACCTCTCGGCCATAGTTCCTGGCGCTCCAGCAGTTCGGCTGGGGGAGGCGATGACCTGGGACGCCGCGGACGGATACGTGCTCCTCTTTGGCGGTGAGCGCCTGAGCGGCACCTACTCGCAGGACACGTGGAGCTACGTGAACGGCACCTGGACGAACCTCACCGCAACGGTGACCGGGGCTCCGCCGGCGCTGCTCCTCCCAGGACTCGCGTACGACCCTTCCTCTCAGCGGGTGGTCCAGATCGGCGGCCAAACGTCGACGGGCGCGTACTCCAGCTGGACTTGGGTGTACCACAACCGTACCTGGCTCAACCTCACCGCGACGGCAGGCACACCGCCCTCGGGACGCATCGCGATGGCGATAACTGCGGACTCGACCGACGGGGAGCTGCTCCTCTTCGGAGGGAGCCCCAACGGCGGTAGCGTCTGGTACACCGACACCTGGACCTTCAAGGCCGGCGCCTGGACCAACATCACTTCGATTGCCGGCTCAACCCTCGGCCACCCCGAGCTTCTGAGCGGAAGCGACGACCCAGCCGACCACGGGGTCCTCGTGCGCGGCCTCTACAGCACGGGACCGGCGCTCGCAACCGCGACCCTCATCTACTCCTCCGGGACCTGGCGCAATGTCACCGGAACGCTCACGTCGCAGCCGCCGCTCCTCTACCTCGGCGCTTCGGGCTACCTGTCCTCCATCGGTTCGATCGTGGCGACCTCCGGGGTCTCGTTCAATCGGACGGGCGGCATGGTCGTCGAGGGTCTCACCGCCGAGTACTCCGCGGGCGGCTGGACGAACGTCACGGGAGTGACGGCCGGTCCACCCATTCTCAACATCTTCTCCTCGGGCTCGATCGTCGGCAACGACCAGAGCTTCATGGCGTTCGGTGTCTACCAGACCGGCCCTTCGGCCTACTCGACCTCGAGCTGGCTCCTCTCCGCACCTCCGAAGGTCACTGCCTCCGCGAACCACCTCGTCGCCGACCAGGGCACCTCCGTCTCCTTCTCGGGCTCCGTCTCCGAGGGCGCCGCTCCGTACACGTACCACTGGAGCTTCGGCGACGGCTCGACCGCCGCCACCCTCTCGGGAACTCACGCCTTCGCCCACCCGGGCACGTACGCCGCGAACCTCACCGTCACCGACCTGGTCGGCCACTCCGTTACCGCCTCCGTTAGTGTCGTCGTGAACCCGCCCCTCTCCTTCTCCGCCTCCGGCACGCCCTCTCCCGCCACCGCCAACTTGACCGTTGCTCTCACCTCCGCTGTCTCGGGCGGGACGGGCCCGTACACCTACCGCTGGAGCCTCGGCGACGCCTCCACCGCCACTACCGCGTCCTTGGGACACATCTACGCGAAGGCCGGCAACTACTCCGTCGTCGCCAACGTCACCGATGCCCTCGGCCAGAGCGCCTCGAGCTCGTTCACCCTCCAGGTGAACGCCGCTCCCCACACCTCCTCGAGCGGGAGCTCGAGCTCCGTGAGCCTCACTTCCGGCACCGGACTCTACCTCCTCCTCGGAATCGTGCTGCTCGCTGTCGTCGTGGTCGCGCTCGCCATCATGCTCGCCGGACGCCCGAAGAGTCCGCCGGGACCCCCGGCGCAGTACCAGTCCGGGCCAGGTGCGCCACCACCCGCGCCGGGACCGACGGGCGCTCCCCCTCCCAACTGGAGCGAGGCTCCCCCCCAACCGCCCCGCTAAGCCGGGGCCGCCTGGTTGGCGGACGAGCCTACCGACGACCGCCGTTCGAAGCGATAGGATATTATCCCGCTCGGCCGAGCGACCTCCATGCTCCTTCGCCGAGAACCGACCCGTCCCCTCGTCGCCGCACTCGCCATCGTCGCAGTGGCGCTGTTCGGTCTCTCAGGCCTGGTGGGCGGGATGCGTGCCAACTCAGCTGTGGGAGCCACGGGGCCAACCCACGGCGTTCAGCTTTCTGCTTCCGACGGGCAGGCTCAGCTCGCGGCCGCGCGTGCCTCTCTCGGGCAGCACGATAGCGCTCGTTCCCCCCACCACTCGACCGCCGCGGGAGTACTCTCTCCCGGTGGCTACACGTGGAGCAATCTCTCCGGCATAGTTTCTGGAGCTCCAGCGGGCCAGATTGCAGAGGCGCTTGCCTGGGATCCTTCCGACGGGTACGTTCTCCTGTTCGGCGGGGAGAATCTCGCCTCCTTCGCGCAGAGCATTACCTGGAGCTACGCAAACGGGACCTGGACGAACTTGACCTCGCTCGTAACGGGAACTCCGCCCCCTCTTGTCGCGCCCGAGCTTGCGTACGACCCCTCCTCCCACACGCTCATCGAGTTCGGCGGTCAAGGGATCACGAACGTCCCCTCCGGGGCGACCTGGTCGTACCACAACCGGACGTGGACGAATCTCAGCGCCACCGTCGGCACGGCTCCCTCGCCCCGTGACTTCCAGGCGATGAGCACGGACTCGACCGACAGCCAAATCCTGCTGATGGGTGGAACCTCCAACCTGGGGAGCAGCTGGCTCAGCGACACGTGGACCTTCAAGGCCGGCCACTGGACCAACGTCACCTCGCTCGCTGGCTCCTCGTTCGGGCACCTTCTCTATCCGGTCGGCAGCGACGACCCGGTCGATCACGGAACCTTTGCCCGGGGGCTCTACTCGAGTGGGGGCCAGCTCAACACGGCGACACTCGTATTCTCGTCGGGTAGCTGGCGAAATGTAACCTCAACCCTGACGCAGGGACCGCCGGGAATGTTCGTAGGTTCCGCCGGC
>JAKIWH010000027.1:1153-9398 GCA_022750125.1 Thermoplasmata archaeon | reverse complement strand
GGGAGCGGAGCCATGCTCCTGGAAGGCCTCACGGGAGAGTACACCCCGGGCACGTGGGCGAACGTCACGGGATTGACCGCCGGACCTCCCGTCCTCAACATCTTTTCCGCAGGTACGGTCGTCGGGCTCGACGACAGCTTCCTTGCGATCGGCGTCTATCGAAGCGGCTCTTCGTACGCTTTCGCGACCTGGCTTCTTTCGGCGCCCCCGAAGGTCAGCGCATCCGCAGACCATGCGGTCGTTGACCAGGGAAGTTCGGTCATTTTCTCTGGGGCAGTGAGCCTGGGATCAGCACCCTACACGTACCGCTGGAACTTTGGCGACGGTTCCACCGCCGCCACCCGTTCCGGCGCCCACGCCTTCGCCCACCCGGGCACGTACGCCGCGAACCTCACCGTCACCGACTTCGTCGGCCACTCCGTCACCGCCTCCGTCATCGTCGTCGTGAACCCCCCGCTCTCCTTCTCCGCCTCGGCCACGCCGACTCCCGCCACCGCCAACCCGACCGTCGCGCTCGCCTCCACCCTTTCTGGCGGCACACCCCCGTTCACCTACCGCTGGACCCTGGGCGACGCTTCCACCGCCACCACCGCTTCCCTCGGCCACATCTACGCCAAGGCCGGTAACTTCTCCGTTGTCGCGAACGTCACCGACGCCCTCGGCCAGAGCGCCTCGAGCGCCTTCACCCTTCAGGTGAACGCCGCTCCCCACCCCTCCTCGACCGGGAGCTCGGGCTCGAGCTCGGTGAGCCTCACCTCGGGCACGGGCCTCTACCTCCTCCTGGGGATCGTACTACTCGCCGTCGTCGTGGTGGCTCTCGCCGTCATGCTCGCGCGACGCCCGAAGAGCCCCCCGGGACCTCCGGCACAGTACCAGTCGTCGCCAGGCGCCCCTCCGCCCGGAGCTGGCCCATCGACTGCTCCCCCTCCGAACTGGAGCGAGGCTCCGCCCCAACCGCCGCGCTAAGGCGCAGGAGCCCGTTCTGCCCCCCTAGGGGCGAGGGACCCGGATTGGTGGCGTGGGATACGGCTCGCCAGGTCGCGCGATGAACATCTTGTAGTACTCCGCCCCGACGAGAGTGACGTCGTAGAGCAGATTCGCAACCAAAGCACGCTCCTCAGGGTCGAGCTCGGCGAGGGTCCTCGCGCTCGCAAGCCGTTCGGTGTCCTCGAGAAGCCCCCGAATCGTCCAGAGGCGGCTCACCGCGGCAGGACCCATCTCTCGCCGGACCTCGAGCTCTTCGCGCAGTTCCCGGAGCTCAGCAAGGAGCCCTGCACCGATCTCGAGTAGGCGCTCTGGTGTTAGCTGGTGGTCGGGAGCGATGAGCGGCACCTTGCCCTCCTTTGGGATCCGATGTCACCCGCTCACGCGGCGCGCGCCTTGAGCTGGTCGAGGTGCTGCTTACGGAACTTCGCCACCTTCGGCGCGATGATCATCTGGCAGTACGCCCGCTCCGGATGGAGCGCGAAGTAGTTCCGGTGGTACTCTTCCGCCGGGTAGAAGACCGTGTACGGGGCGAGTTCCGTAACGATCGGCCGAGACCAGAGGTGCCGTCCCTCGACCTCGCGCAGGATCTCTTCCGCAGCGCGCTGCTGCGCTTCGGTGTGCCACAGGATGATCGAACGGTACTGCGTGCCGACGTCCCCGCCCTGGCGGTCCTTGGTGGTAGGATCGTGGGTGGTGAGGAACACGCGAAGCAGGTCTCGGTAGGAGACCTCGTTGGGTCGGAATCGAACCTGGATCACCTCGGCGTGGCCGGTGGTGCCCGTGCACACCTCCTCGTACGACGGGTTCTTGGTGCGTCCTCCGGCATATCCTGGGAGCACTTGCTCCACGCCGCGGAGCTCGACGAACACCGCCTCGGTGCACCAGAAGCACCCGCCTCCGAGCGTGCCGAGCTCTGTCGTCGACCCGCTTGCCGTACGACTCGCGTTGGGCTCGCCCATCGTCTTCTTCCCCGTCCCGAGGCGGTCGCCGCTTATCCGTATTCGGGGGACGCTCCCGCGGTAGCTCGCAAACCGCCGCGCGGGGCGAGAGCTGATATCCGGGGAGACAGTTGCGCGTGTCGGATGGCCGAGACCGAAGCCCCGACGGGACCGATCCGGGCACCCCGCGGTCCCACCCTGAGCTGCCGTGGCTGGGGCCAGGAGGCGGCGCTCCGCCTGCTCATGAACAACCTGGACCCCGAGGTGGCCCGGGACCCAGAGCACCTGATCGTGTACGGTGGCCGAGGCAAAGCCGCTCGCAACTGGCACGAGTTCCACCGGATCGTCGCTGCACTCCGGGCGCTCGGGAACGACGAGACGCTCCTCATCCAATCCGGCAAGCCGGTCGGCGTCTTTCCGACCCACGCCGACGCCCCCCGGGTGCTCATCGCGAACGCCCTCCTCGTCCCGCACTGGGCCACGGACGAGGTGTTCTGGGACCTCGAAGCTCGAGGACTCACGATGTATGGTCAGATGACGGCCGGGAGCTGGGTCTACATCGGGACCCAGGGGATCCTCCAAGGCACCTACGAGACGCTTGCCTCGCTTGCCCGGCTCGAATTCGGCACCGAAACGTTGGCGGGCCGATGGATGCTGAGTTCGGGACTCGGCGAGATGGGGGGCGCCCAGCCGCTCGCCGTCACCATGCTCGAAGGCGCCGCGCTCGTCGTGGACGTGGACCGCGCGGCGATCGACCGACGGCTACGCACCAAGTACGTTGACCGGGACGCGAAGGATCTCGACGAGGCTTTGGAGCTCGTCCAGAGTGCCACGAAAGAGCGCCGTCCGCTCTCCGTCGCCCTCGAAGCGAACGCTGCGGACGTGTACCCGGAGCTTGTTCGTCGGGGGGTGCGCCCGGACATCGTCTCCGACCAGACTGCCGCGCACGACATCGCCGTGGGCTACATTCCCCAGGGACACACCCCGGCGACCGCCGCCGTCGCGCGCGAGACCGACTCGGCCGGCTATCTCGCAGCGGTCCGGGCCTCGCTCGCGGCCGAAGCTCGGGCGATCCTCGCCCTTCAACGCGCCGGGGTCCGGGCCTTCGAGTACGGGAACAACTTCCGGGCCCGGGCGAAGGAGGCCGGCGTGGCGAACGCCTTCGACCTCCCGGGGTACGTCCCGAAGTACATCCGTCCGCTCTTCGCCGTCGGGAGCGGACCGTTCCGATGGCTCTCGCTCGGAGGAGATCCCGCCGATATTCGCACCATCGACGCGATGATCCTGAGAGAGTTCGCGGAGGACGCCGGCCTGCTCCGGTGGATCCGCCTGGCGGGGGACCGGGTGCAGTTCCAGGGCCTGCCCGCACGCATCTGCTACATGGGATACGGGGATCGGGAGCGGTTCGGACATCTCGTGAACGACATGGTTCGAAGCGGCCGGCTCTCGGCACCGATCGCCATCGGCCGGGACCACCACGACTCAGGGAGCGTCGCTAGCCCGTACCGCGAGACGGAGGCGATGGCCGACGGCTCGGATGCGATCGCGGACTGGCCGATCCTCAACGCGCTCCTCAACGCATCGAACGGGGCGACCTGGGTGTCGGTCCACCACGGAGGAGGCGTGGGCATCGGAAACTCGATCCATGCCGGGTTCGTCTTCGTCGCGGACGGGACGCGGCACGCCGACCGCGTGCTGGGCCGCGTACTGAACGGGGACCCTGGGATCGGCGTCGCTCGGCACGCCGACGCCGGCTACGCTGCTTCTCGCGCCGTGGCGGCCACGGCCCGGTTCCACATCCCCCCCGACTCGAAGGGGCCGGAAACGACCCCCAACCGTTAACCGAGCCACCGGCCTAGCAGCGCTGCACGGACGGCGGATGCCCGTCGATTTGCGACCCCAATGTCTACCAGTAAGGAAGAACACGCCCCCGCGGCGAAGAAGAGCAGTGCCGGCACCTTCGAGGAGATGCCGCTCCACCCGACCTTACGTCGGGGGATCGCCGAGATGGGCTACCTCGAGCCGACCCCGATCCAGCGCGACGCGATCCCCGCCGCAATCGGAGGGAGGGACCTCATCGGCACGGCACAGACCGGCACCGGCAAGACCGCGGCCTTCCTCCTCCCGATCCTCGAACGGTTGCTGAGCGCGCCTCGCGGTCGCATTCACGCGCTCGTGCTAACTCCAACCCGCGAACTCGCCCTCCAGGCGATCGGGTTCCTCGAGGTGCTCGGCAAGCACGCGGGGCTTAGGTCCGTTGTCGTCTACGGAGGCGTGGGTATGGGCGAGCAGGAGCGTGGCCTTCGCGGCGGCGCCGAGATTGTCGTTGCCACCCCCGGCCGGCTCCTCGACCACATGAGCCGCGGATACGTGAACTTCCGCGAGGTGGAGATCCTCGTCCTCGACGAGGCGGACCGGATGCTCGACATGGGCTTCCTTCCGGACGTTCGCCGGATCCTCCGGGAGCTTCCGCCAAGGCGCCAAACGCTCCTCTTCTCCGCCACCATGCCACCCCCCGTCCTGCAGCTGGCTCGCGAATTCCTGCACGACCCGAAGAGCGTGAAGGTCGGAGAGACGACCGCGGCCGCGGTGGGGGTCTCCCACCTTGCGCTCCCCGTCCCGGCCCACCGGAAGACCGACCTGCTCACGACGCTGCTCGAGGACCAGACCATGACGAGCGTCCTCGTCTTCACCCGTACGAAGCACCGCGCGGACCGCCTGGCCCGCCAGCTCCGCGACTCGGGATTCGACGTCGGGGTCATCCACGGCAACCGCAGTCAGAACCAGCGGGTGCAGGCGCTCGAGAAATTCCGGGAGGGACATCACCGGGTACTGGTCGCGACGGACATTGCGGCTCGTGGGATCGACGTGGAGGGGATTTCCCACGTGGTGAACTACGACCTCCCCGACGTCCCGGAGGCGTACATCCACCGCGTGGGACGTACCGCCCGGGCCTCGCACCAAGGCGATGCGTACAGCTTCGTGACGCCCGAAGAGGAGCCGGACCTAGTCCGCATCGAACGGCACCTCGGGGTCGCGATCCCGAAAAGTCGCCTGCCCGGGTTCGATTACAACCGGCCGCCACCGGCTCCGAGTCCCGGCTACTCTGGACGGCAGGAGCGGCGCGGCCGCGAGCCGTCCCGCGGCGGGTACCGTCCCGCGCGCCAGTTCCGCAGGGGCGGGCGCCAGGGATCGAACCGTCGCTAGGCGCGCCCCCCGGGCGCCCCCCGCAGAGGCCCCGCACGCGTCGAGGCGATCCCGAGACCTACGGGCTAGGAAGCTCCTTGAGCGCCGGAGCGACGTTCGCGACGACCGCCCTTTCGGTGTCTCGGGTCACGAGCGCGGTCGCGCGCGGGGGCGTGAGCCAGCGATAGCCGTCGAACCCCTCCTCGAGGGTCACCGGGTCGGGAGGGGAGAGCGCCAGGAAGTACACCGAGGTCTTGATCACATTCTTCTCGCGTTTCGGGCTGAAGAACCGGTAGTGCGCTTCGCCGAGCTCCCGTCCCAGGACCGCCCGGGCAAGGCCGGTCTCCTCTCGTAACTCCCGGAGCGCGCACACCTCGAGCGTCTCCCCGGCTTCCACGTGTCCCTTCGGCAGGCACCATCGGTCCTCGGACGGGTCGTGGATGAGGAGCACCTCGAACCGGTCGGTGCGGACGACGGCGGTCCCGGCGGCCAGCTCGACCACCGCCGGCCGGTCCGGCCGGAACGGAAGGCTTCCCGGGCTCACGTGGCCCCGAAGGTCTGCCGGTACAAAGAGAAGCGGGCCTCACAACAGCCTTTTGCTGGAACGGTGCTCGCGGCGCTGGAATGCTTGCACCGCCCGGGGAATTCCACGACCTGGCAGCCGTCGTCCGTGAGGGGGCGCACCGACACGGCGGGAAACCCGCACTCCGATTCTCGGGACGGACCATCTCGTACCTCGAGCTCGACCGAGAGTCGGACCGCGTCGCGTCCGGGCTTGCCGCGGCAGGCCTGCAGCGTGGCGAACGGCTCGCGCTACTCCTGTTCAACGGACCGGAGTTCCTCCTGCTCTGGTTTGGGGCCGCGAAGTTGGGGGTGGTGGTCGTGCCGCTCAACACCGCGCTCAAGGGGGAGTTGCTGCGGTACGAGCTCGCCGACTGCGAGGCACGGGCTCTCGTCGTGGACGCGAGGCTTTGGACCGTGTTCGCCGAGGTAAAGTCTGGACTTCCGATCTCTCCGGTTTGGGTGGTACCCGCCGGAGATCCCCCTTTATCCCACGAGCGGGACGCTCGCCCGTGGTCGGAGCTCCCCCACGACGCTGAGCCTCCGCGTCCCGAGATCGCCCCGTGGGACCCGGCCTCGATCCTCTACACGATCGGGACCACCGGTCCGCCCAAGGGCGCGGTCTTCCGGCTCGAAAAGTGTGTGCGAACCGCCGGGGAGATCGGGGCTCGCAGCCGACTCTCGCCCGAGTCGGTGCTGTTCACGGGACTCCCGCTCTTTCACTGCAACGCCCAAGAGATGACCACCCTCGTCGCTCTCGAGTACGGGCTCACCGCGGCGTTCGACGAGCGGTTCCACGCGAGCACGTACTGGGAGACGGCGGCGCAGTTCGGAGCGACCCATGTCTCGCTCCTCATCTCGATGATCAATGTCCTCTACAAGCAACCGGAACGCCCCTCGGATCACGCCCACCAAGTCCGCACCGCGCTCACCGCCGGCACGACGAAGGAGCTGTGGCGTCCGTTCGAGGCGCGGTTTGGGCTCGAGATCCTCGAGCTGTACGGGATGACGGAGTGCGGTTGCACGACGCTGATGAACCCCCCCGGTGCCGTGCGTGTCGGGTCCGTTGGTACCCCACTCGATTTCGTAGAGGCCCAGGTGGTCGACGACCACGACCATCCGGTCCCCGTCGGCGAGCGTGGAGAACTCCTCGTCCGGCCGCGCGCCCCCTACACGATGTTCCTCGAGTACTACCGGAAGCCCGAGAAGACGGTCGAAGCGTGGCGCAATCTCTGGTTCCATACCGGCGACTACGTGACCCGCGACGCGGACGGGTACTACTACTTCGTCGACCGGAAGAAGGACGTGATCCGGCGACGGGGTGAGAATCTCGCCCCGTACGACGTCGAGTCCGCGCTCCAGCAGCATCCCGCCGTGTTCGAGAGCGTCGTCGTGGGGGTCCCCTCGCCGCTGGGGGAGGAGGACGTGAAGGCGTTCGTGCAACTCCGCCCCGGAGCCACGGCTAGCGCGAAGGAGCTGTTCGTGTACTGCAGCGAGAAGCTCCCGTTCTTCATGGTGCCACGGTACATCGAGTTCCTCGAGGAGATCCCGAAAACCGCGAACCAGAAGGCACAACGGTACTTGCTCCGGCGACGGGGTGCCGGCGCGCAGGTCGACCGCGAGTCGCTAGGGCTCGCGCTCCGGCCCCCCCGCTGATCCCCGGTTCTCGAGTGGTCACCGGTCGTGACCTACGCCTAATAGGGCCCGCACCGATTCGGCCCCGATGACCGACCGCCAACTCGGCCCGAACAGCGTCACCCGAATCGGCTCGCACGACGGCAACCTCGTGGTCGAGGGCCCCGCCGAGCTCGAGGCCGAGGGGGACGGGCCGATCCGGATCTCGGGAGAGGTGAGCCTCTCCGGGATAGTCCGGGTAACCGGCTCCCTCTCAGCGCGGCGGCTTCGCATCCGGCGCGGCACCCTCACGGTGTCGGGCGGGCTCACGCTCGAGGAGGAGCTCGAGGGGGATGCGAGCCGCATCGAGGTGGGCGGAGACCTCGCCGTGCCGCGGGGGGAGGTCGACATCCGACTCCAGGTGGGCGGTCACGTCCGGGTCAAGGATCTCGATGTCGGGGGCGAACTCGAGGTACAGAAGACGCTCACCGGCGAGAGTATCGCCGTCGGAGGGAAGCTCGTCGTCGTGGGCACGCTCGATGCCCGCATCTGCGAGGTCGGGGGAAGCGCTCGGCTCGCGCTCGTGCGTCTCGACGCCCTGGAGATCGGCGGTTTCGCCGAGTTGCAGGGCGGAGAGGTGCGCGAGAAAGTGGAGACCGGAGGCGAGCTTCGGGTCAAGGAGGCTCTCCGTTTCGGCTCGCTAGAGGTGGGGGGTCGCGTCGATCTTGGCGCCGGTAGCTCCGGGCACCGGATCGAGGTCGGCGGCGAGCTCCGCACGCAAGGGGAGCTCACCTTCACCTCGCTCGAGGTGGGCGGTAGGGCCGACCTGCGCGGCAACGCGAAGGGGGAGGACGTCGAGATCGGCGGCCAGCTCCGCGTCGCGGGCTCGCTCACCCTCTCGGATAGCTTCGAGGCCGGTGGCGAGATCACGATCGAGGGGGACCTGTTCGCCCGCACGC
>JAKIWH010000027.1:0-1143 GCA_022750125.1 Thermoplasmata archaeon | reverse complement strand
GGCGGGGCGCTCACCGCTCGGAGTGTCGTGGTTTCGGCGGACGCGGAGCTCGCGGGATCCGTCCGCACCGAGAAGGGGCTCAAGGCACGCAGCATCGAACTCGAGCGGAAGAGCGAGGTCTCGGGGCCGCTCGTGGGTGAAAGCGTTCGGCTCGGCCGCAAGTGCCGCGCGAACTCCATCTGGGGGGACACGGTGCGCCTCGGCGAACGGTGCGAGGTGGAGCGCGTCTACGGCCGCTCCGTGGAGCTCGACGACGGCTGCCACGTCGGGGAGGTCCAGTACACGGAGCGGATCGCGACCGGCGCGCAGGTCAGCGTTCGGTCCCCTGCCGAGAAGGTGAGCACGCTCCCCCCGCCCCCGCTCTAGCGCACCCCGGACCGCGCAGGAGGGAACGGTGGCCGGGCGACGCCGCGAACGGACCGACCTGTTCGCGGAGATCCTGGAGGTGGTGCACCGGTCCCCGGGTCGGGCGCGCGTTACGCGGGTATCGTACGCGGTCGGTATGCCGGTCGACCGGCTGAAGCTTCTCCTCGAGCAGCTCACGGCCCAGGGGCTTCTCAGTGTGCGTACCCTCCCCCGAGGAGCGACCTTCGAGCTCACCCCGAGGGGGAGGGAGTTCCTCGACGCCTACTGGCGGATGCGGGCGCTGCTCGGCTCGTTCGAGCCGGCTCCGGGGGAGCCCGGTTCCCCCTAGCGTTACTTCTGCCGCCAGCGAAGGCCGGCGCCGATGAGGCCGATCCACAGGACCGAGTAACCGACGAGGGCGAGCGCCGCCTGAGCCGCCACGCCGCCCGAGCCGTGGATGATGGCGACGAGGAAGGAGGAGCCCCAGGTGAGGGGCCAGGCGTAGGCAACGTACTGCAGTGGAAGGGGAAGGACGGAGACCGGGTAGAAGATGGGAGCGAAGAAGGTCATGACGATCCCCACGAATTGGGCGTTCATGTTGATCGAGCGGGGCGACTTCCCGTACACCCCGACCAGGAATCCCACGCCGATCGTCGAGGTCCAAACGAGGAGGAGCCCCAGCACGAGCGGGAGGAGGATCGGGGCGAGCGCGAGGTGAAAGTAGATGCTCCCCACGAACAGCGTGAGCGCGGCCGAGAAGACGGAGAAGGGTAGCACCGAGAGGGCGAGCGCGGCCAC
>JAKIWH010000113.1 GCA_022750125.1 Thermoplasmata archaeon | reverse complement strand
GCTCGAATGGGGCGAGAAGATCCCGATCGGGTTGTTCTACCGCACCGATCGTCCCACCTACGAGGAACTCGAGGAGGTCCTCGAGGCGGGCCCGCTCGCGAAGCAGCCCGCGGGAATCGCCGGCAAGGAAGGCCTGCTCGACGACTTCCGTTAGGTCCGGGTAGCGCGACTACACTGCAGCGGACGAGGCGGAGCTTACCCCGAAGAGGTAGGCGTCCCCCGTCGCGAAGTAGACCGGGAACTCCGCCGGGTCCGCAAGAAGCGGTTCGGGGGAGAACGGTGGCCAGAGCTGGGTGTTCCTCCCCGTCACCACCACATACTCCACTGCGAGCGCCGAGAGGGCGGCATGACCCGAGCCATCGAGCGTTCCGGCGTCGAGTTCGCTGACAAGCAGCGAATACGACAGGTTGCCGGCGACCGGAATCTCGGGGAAGAGGAGCGCGATATCCGCCCGGTAGCCGGGGAGGAACTGTCCCGCGCTACCCGGAGCGACCAGAACACGAGCGCCGTGGGGGAGGTTCGTGTCGGCCCAATCGAGCAGAGCGAAGTCCGCCTGTGTCGTGTTCCCGAAACTCAGGTAGATCCCATGGAGGTACCCGGGAGCGTCCGTCGTAGTCACGACGACCCCCGGGAGCAACAGGATCGCGAGCACAGCTACCCCGAACACGGCGGTGCCATCGCGCGTGTCGAGCCGACCGTGATGTCGAGGAGGCGGGAGGGCCTCCGGCGCCCCTCTCCCACCGTTCGACGGTGCATCGCTCTCAGGGGCCGTCCTCTTCGCAAGCCAGTCGAGGAGTTCGATGAGCGGGACGGCCGCGAGCGCTGCGTAGATGGTGAAGAGGAGCATCGACGCTTCGCCCGCGCTCGTGATATCCCCGACGAGCGCGGCGCTCGGGGCGCCTCGGCGGTCGAGAAGGAGCAGAAGCGCCGTCGCCGCGAGCGCTGCTGGGGCGAATCCCGCTAGCAACGCGTTCCCTTGCGAGGCTCGATCGCGACGAAGGAGGTAGAGCAGCACGACCCCAACGACGAGGAGCGCCGCGAGCTCCGCCCGCAGCAGGGGAAAGGGGGAGAGCCAGACATCGGAGCGGCCGAACAGGAGCGGGTCGAGGTACCCGACTACCTGCCCGGAGGTCAGACCGACCGCGCTTCCCGGCGGGGCCGGGGCGGCCCCGGGGAGCAGATTCGAATTGGAGCGCCCGGCCCAGAGGACCGCTACGCTCGGAAGCACGAAGAGGAGCCCAACACCGAGCGCCGTAGCCCAGCGTCCGAGCCAAGGACGCCACGTGGACCATCGCACCCCCTTGATGAGAAGGAGAAGCACCGGTGCGAGGAGGAACCAGAGCTCCGGGCCGGTCGGATTCAGCGCAGCTGCGTACCCCGCGACCGCGCCGAACCCGACTGCGTCCGCGACCCCGGGAGGCTGTGCGGCGACCCACCGCGGCGTCCACGCCCACAGCAGAAGGACGAGCGGGAAGGCGAGCGCGAAATCGTTGCTGCCGGAAGCGAGGAGCCGTGTCCAGCTCGCTAGGAGCGCTACCACGAGGGCGAGAGCGACCGCGGCCCGCCGGTTGCCCCACCACCGCTCCCCCCAGACATAGGCGGCCACGGGGGAGAGCGCGAGAAAGAGCGGGGTGAGCAGCAGCGGAGCCCGGGCCGGCGGGAGGCCGAAGAGCCATTGGACGGGCAGGAGCCACGCGGTGGTTCCTTGGGGGTACGCGATCCCTTGCGCCGCGACCGGCAGGAAGGAGGTCGGGAGCTGGTGGTGGAGGTTGGTGAGCCCGACGAAGGAGGCGAGTATGCCCGAGTCGAAGGTGTTGCCCGTGGGCGCCCCTTCGGCCGCCCCGAGTTCGAGCGCAAAAAGCGCAAGGGTGATCCCGACGAGCAGGAGAACGGACGGGCTCGCGAGCTCTCGAGCGGAGAGCGGAGGCACACCAGAAGCCGGTCCTCGGTAGGCACGGAGAGCGAAGAGAAGCGCAACTCCCGCGGCGAGGAGGGCCACCGACAGGAGACCCGATTCTATCGGGAGCCACCCGAACAGGTAGAAGGCTCCCCCCGCGAGGTAGAGGTCGAGGAGCCCGCGTTCCACGGGAGAGCTTGAGCGGAAGAGGCCGACGTACGGGGCGGCGAGTCGGCGGAGCAGTTCCCCGAGCGGGAGGCAGAGCCCCGCGAACGCGAGCAGCTCGAGCCCCCAGAGGAGGCCGCCCGGCCCGGGCACGTCCACGCCCACCCCACGCGCCGCGGGCTATACGGGCTCGCCGCGCTTCCCCACCTTCTATAGGGAGTGGGGAGTAACCGGCGGAGCGAGCGCAGCGTGGCCCAGGGAAGTTCGGAGGCACGGGAGGCCCTGGGGTCCGTCACCCGCGGCACCTTCCTCCTGCTGGTCGCCACCCTGGGGTGGGTCGCCTTCAACTTCGTCGCCCGCGTCCTCGTCGTCCGGGAACTCTCGACCACGCAATGGGGGGAGTTCTACTACGCGATCTCCTTCACCGGCCTTCTCGCGGCCCTCGGGAACCTCGGGATCCCCCAGGCGGTGGCCCGGAGCATCCCGTTCGTGCGCGAGGACGCGGAGCGTCGGGGGATCATTCGCGCCGGATTCCTCCTCCTCGTTCCCGCCGCCCTCGTCGTGGGCGTCTTCCTCGTCCTCACCTCGGGCGTGTTCGGTCGACTGTTCGGCGGGACGATGTTCGGTTTCGCGCTCGAGCTGTTCTCGGTCGCGGTCACGACCTCGATCGTCGCGTCGGGGATCGCGGCGGTCTTCCAGGGGTTCGAGGACGTCCGCGCGAATGCCTACTTCATCCAGCTCCTGAACCCGGTCCTCTTCATCGTCTTCCTGCTCGGATTCGGCGCCGCGCAGGGCCTGCTCAGTTTCAGGACGGCGGTGTACGCGTACGTCCTCTCGAACGTCGCGATGCTCGTTGGGCTCGTCGCGTACTACTTCTACCGTATTCCACGAGCCCTCCCGCCGGGCCCTGCGGCGCACGGGGTGGGTTCCCGCCTGCGCTCCTTCGCCCTCCCGCTCTTTGCCGTCTCGCTCCTCTCCTACGTTGCGAACACCGGGGACACGCTCTTCCTCGGCTACTTCCACCCGCTCGCGGTCGGGGAGTACGGCGTGTCGATCGCCCTCTCCCGGCTCCTTCTCGTGGGGATCGGCTCGCTCGGATACATCCTCCTGCCCGTGATGGTCCGCTTCGCCCGCTCGGGAGATTCGGACGGTGCGGGGCTCACGTATGGGACCGCGACCAAGTGGATGGTGCTCGCCTCCCTTCCCCCGTTCCTCGTCTTCTTCTTTCTCCCGGGACTTTCGCTCCGCTTCGTCTACGGCTCGGGGTACGGGGTCATCGTCGAGCCGCTTAGGATCCTCTGCCTCGGCGCGCTCTTCGCAACCCTGGTCGGCCCGGCGACCTCCGCCCAGGTCTCGTACGGCGAAACCCACGCCCTGCTGTATAACACTCTCATCGCCGCCGTCGTGAACGTCCTGCTCGCGCTCTGGCTCATCCCGCCCTACGGCCAGACCGGCGCCGCGATCGCGTGGGCTACCGCGACCGCGCTCGTCCCATTCCTCTCCGCGACGCAGCTCGCTCTCGCGCACTCGGTCCATGCGTTCCAACGGCACTACCTCGTCCCGCTCCTCCTCACCTCGGTTCCCCTCGGACTCCTCTACGCGATGCTCCCGCAGACTCTCCCGCTCTGGGTATTGCCGGTGCTCGTCGCGGGAGTCGCCGGGGTGTTCCTCCTCGCTGTGCTCCTTTCGGGGTCGATCGACCGGGGGGATCGAGTCCTCCTGGGTGAGCTAGAGAGGCTCCTCGGTCGCAAGGTTCCTGGAGTACGATGGTTGTACGCGCACTTCGGGACCCGGCGAGGTGCGCGCTAGCACTGCGCCCGGTTCCCGGCGACCGGGGGACGGCCGGACGGGCCCGGCTCAGGCTCGTCGCGGCAAGTTTACATACCGCCGCTGGTGATGCATTATGGTCTCCTGAGAAATCTCATGCCGTCGATGTCCCGTCCCGCACTGCTCCGCCGAGCGCTCCCCGCGCTCCTGGTGGCGGTGATGCTGGCCGCGCTCATCGCGGCCTCCCTCGCTCCCGACACTGGCGCCGTGCCGGCCCAGAGCACCTGCCAGTACGGCAACTGCTCCACCACCTCGAACTCCACGCCGCTGTGGGCGTGGGCCGCCGTCGGGGGTTTCATCGTTCTCATCGCGGCGCTCATCGCGCTCCTGCTGATCCGCAACCGGCGCCGGGGCGGCGGGGCAGCCCCGTCGAACGAAGTTCCCCCGGACGCAGGGTACGCGGCCGCCGGAGGGACCGTTCCGCCGGGCAGCGGCGCCGTCGCCGTGGCAGGCACCGCCGCGGTGCCGGCGTACATGGAGACGGAGGACGACGTGGGCGCGCCCCCGACCGTCATGCCGACGACCCCAGCCGCGGCCGAGGCGCCGGAAGCCGCTGCGGGGGCCGAGGAACCGAACATCGACTCGCTGATGGACCGGCAGGCCG
>JAKIWH010000026.1:21343-21955 GCA_022750125.1 Thermoplasmata archaeon | reverse complement strand
AGCTGCAGCAGGTCTACGTCGCGAGCCCCGTCCGGCCGCTCACCTACATCCTCGGGATGGCGCTGAGCGAGCTCGCCTTCGCGCTCCCCGCGATGGTGCTGTTCCTCGGCATCCTCCTCGTCGTCCACCCCTTTGGGGCGGTCGCGTTCGCGGCGCTGGTGGGGGTGGTGCTCCTCACTTGGCTCATGGCCTGCACGCTCGGCTTCTTTGTCTCGACGCTCTTCCAGCAGCTCCGGGAGATCTGGCCGCTCGGCACGCTCATCTTCTCGACCCTCTCGGTCCTCCCCCCCATCTTCTACCCGGCGACGGTGATCCCGAAGCAGTGGCAGTGGGTCGCCTACCTTGCCCCCTCCACCTACGCTGGGCAGCTCGCCGACGGGGTCGTCGGTTTGGGGGGAGGCATCACGACGAGCGTGGCGTTCCTCAACACCCCACTCTTCGATCTCCTGGGGCTCGGCGCCATCACACTTCTCCTCGCCGCGGCCGCGACGTACTTCGCACACTGGAGAGAGCGCTAGCGTTTCGTCGGTCAACCCGTGCGCGGGTTCTAAGGCCCCCGGCTCCCTCGCCGTACTCTCGGGGAGCAGAACGTCCGTGAGGAGGAGGCTCGTC
>JAKIWH010000026.1:0-21333 GCA_022750125.1 Thermoplasmata archaeon | reverse complement strand
CTGCTGGACGCGGCGGCCCGGCTCAGCACCGATGCGCTGCTCGTCATCGCAGGGCTGTCGGTGTACGCCCTGCTCGCGAGCCCTCGAAGGAGCCAGCCTTCGACCCCCGGCCCGAGCGCGACCTGTCTTACTCGAGCTGCGGCCCCGGGCTCAGTTCCCCCGCCGGGAAATTGGACCACCTACCACGCCGACCCTGTGCGTTCGGGCGACCTGCCCGGGATCCCGGTCGGTACCGTTCACACAGCCTGGAGTTCCCCTACGCTCGTCGATGCGGATGTCTACGCCGAGCCGCTCCTGTGCGGGAACTCGGTGTTCGTCGCCACCGAGAACAACTCGGTCTACGCGGTGAACGCGTCGACCGGCGTAGTCGGGTGGAGGACCAACCTCGGAACTCCGGTCGATGGCTCCACCTTACCGTGCGGGGACATCAATCCTACTGGGATCACGGGGACTCCCGTCATCGACCCGGCGACCCGGACCCTCTACGCGGTCGCCTTCCTTCCCCCCGACCGGCACATCCTGTTCGGACTCGACCTGGATACGGGGAACATCACCTCACAAGCCAACGCAGACCCCCCCGGCGCGAACCCGACGGTCGAGCAGCAGCGAGGTGCGCTTGCTCTCGCCAATGGGTTTGTCTACATCCCGTACGGCGGGCTCGCCGGGGATTGCGGCGCCTACCACGGCTGGGTGGCGGGTGTACGCACAGGGGCTTCCGCCCCGACCGTGAGCTACCAGGTACCGACCGGTCGGGAAGGAGGGATCTGGGCCCCTTCCGGCATCACGGTAGCGCCGGACGGGGACCTGTACGTGGCCACGGGCAACGGCGCTTCGACCGGCAGCTTCGATTACGGGGAGAGCGTCCTCGAGCTCTCGCCGTCGCTCCAACTGCTGAGCTACTTTGCTCCGTCCGACTGGGCGCAACTCAACCGTGGCGACACCGACGTCGGCTCCCTCGCCCCGACCCTCCTGCCCAACGGCGAACTGTTCCAGATCGGAAAGGCGGGCGTGGGGTACCTCCTCTCCGGGACGGCGCTCGGGGGGATCGGTGGCGAACTGTACAATGCTAGCGTGTGCTCAGGTGCCTACGGCGGTACGGCCCATGTCGGCCCGACGGTCCTCGTGCCGTGCCGCAACGGGCTCGTCAAGCTCACCGTGCTCCCCTCCTCGTTCTCGGTTGCGTGGAGAACGGCGAGCTTCGACGCGGGCCCCCCCATCGTCACGGGGAGTGTCGTCTGGTCGCTCGACCTCAACTCGGGGCAGCTCCTCGGTTTCAACCTGACGACGGGCCAGCAGCTCGACGCCTTTCCGGTCGGGCACGCGGACCCGTTCGCCACCCCGTCGGCCTCCCCCGTTGCGGTCGTCGTCGCCGCCGGCGCGCATCTCTACTCCTTCGCGCTCACCTGAGCGCGACGACGCGCAGCCGCGGCTACTGGCTCGCAGCGGGTCGGGGGGTCGGCGCGGGGGGCGGAGCGACCATCCGGCGAGAGCCGAACCCTCCGGAGAGCTGCGGTTGGTGGGCGAACTTCGGATGCCGCCGGGGTCCGAGGACCTCCTGGCCGAAGACGATCGCGAGCGCCCCGACGAGGGTGATGGCGGCCGCGATGTAGAAGGCGTACTGGAAGGCAAGCAGGCTCGGAAGGTTCGTCCCGGCAAGCGGGCCGCTCGGGACGATCACCCCCGTCACGTAGGCAGCGAGGAGCGAGCCCACGATCGGGGCACCCACGCTCCCGCCCAGGTTCCGGAAGACGTTGTTCATCGCCGTCGCCTGGCCCATGTCCTTCGGGTCGACCGAGAGGACGAGCATGTTGATGATCGAGGCATTGAGGAGCGCGATCCCCGCGCCCGTGACGGTCTCGTAGAGGAGGCTCTGGTCGAGCGTCTTCGCCGCGGCGAGGAGCACGAACCCGACGGCCGTGAGCCCCGCGCCGGCGAGCGCGAGCGGCTTCACCCCGACCTTCGAGACGGCGATGCTCGCAACGATGGCCACTCCCATCATCGAGAGCGCGAGGGGGACGATGTCGAGACCGGCCTGGAGGATGTTTTGCGAGAAGCCGCCCGAGACCGGCGGGAACTCGAACCGGTAGATGAGGGCGAAGAGCGCCATGTACATCCCGAGCCCCGCGACCGTGAGCACGGCGTTCGTGACGGCGACGTTCCGCTCCTTCATGAGCCGCGGGTCGACGATCGGCTCCCGCCCCTCGCGGGTCCAGCGGAGCTCCCACAGGACGAACGGAAGGAGGAGGAAGAGGCCCGCGCCCGCGAACCCGAGGGTGAGCGGCGAATGCCACCCCCACTGCTGGCCCTGCGACAGGGCGGCCACGATGCCGGCGAGCGCCCCCCCGAGGAGCGCCGCGCCGCCGTAGTCGACGCGCGTGTGGGGCCGGCGGTACGTCGACTCCCGGACGAGGAAGAAGACGGCGATCGTGAGGAGCAGGACGATCGGGATCGCCGAGTGGTACGTGTCCCGCCAGCCGTAGCTCTGCGAGACGGCGGAGCCGACCGGCAGGCTGATCGCGAACCCGATCCCGAACATCGCGCTCAGGATCCCCTGCGCGCGCGGCACGAGCTCCCGGGGGAACTCCTCCCGCACGAGCGACATCCCGAGCGGCAGGATGGTGAGCCCCACCCCCTGGACGGTCCGGGCCGCGACCATGAACCCGAAGGTCGGGGAGAAGCCGGTGACCGAGACCGCGGAGGCGTAGGCGAGCATCACCCCCATCAGCACCCGGCGCTTGCCGTAGATGTCCCCAAGCTTGCCGACGATCGGGCTCAGCGCGACGCCGGAGATCGCGTACGCGGAAATGATGAGGCTCACCTGGGCCGTGTCGACGTGGAAGTCGCTCTGGATCGTCGGGAGGGACGGGGTGAGCATCCCCTCGACGTACAGCACGACCATCACGATGCCCGCGAGGACGAGCATCACGCGGTTCGCGTACTTCGCGTCGAACGTGGCCATCGTCTTCGGGGCCGGAGTTTCCGGAAGCGCGGCCCCGGTTGAGGCATCGGTGGGAAGGGCAGGCTCCGGCATGGACGGGCTCCTCGCTCGGGGAGACTAGCTGAACTCCTCGCGCTCGAAGGAGAGGAGCCCGAGGATCGCGGTGAGGACGAAGTAGGCGATCATGATGCCCACCCCTTCCGGGATGGTGGCGTTCGTCACGACCGAGGTGAACCCGCCGCCCGGGCCCGGTTGCGTGCACGTGTGGGTGCCCGGAGCGCTCGCGCAGGAGGCGTTGAACACTCCGCCGATGATGGAGTCCGCGTAGGTGAGGATGTACCACGGCGTCGTGTGGGCGAGACCCTGGATCAAGTCCTGTAGGATCATGAACCCGAACAGGAACAGTACCGCGACGACGAGCGTCGCGTAGGTGCTCGTTTTGAACAGCGAGCTGAACATGAAGGTCGCCCCGAGCAGCGCGAGCAGGTAGACCACGGCGATGACGAACGAGGCGCCGAAGTTCGCCGTGAAGGCGCCCGCCCCGAAGTAGAACGAGCCGTTCGCGAGCAGGACGAGCGCGAACAGCACTACCGCGGTGAGCGCCGCGACGAACGCTGCGATGTACTTGCCGACGTAGACCGTCGCGCGGCGGATCGGCTGGCCCATCAGGAAGTATCCTGTGCGGTTCTGGAACTCCCCGGCGATGGCGTCGCCGCCGAAGATCACGCCGGCGAAGACGATCACCACCGTCACACCGCTCCCCCAGAGGGTGGCGTAGAACGCGTCCGAGTTCGCGAGGAAGGCGGGGGGACGGTAGTAGCCGACCACCGCCGTGAGGATCGCACCGATGATCGCGACGATCGCCATCATCAGGATGAACCGCCGCGAGAAAAAGTAGTCCCGAAGCTGGTACCGGGTGAGCTTGAACGCCTGCTCGAGGCTGCCGACGGGGGTGCGCTCGTGGCGGGCCGGAGGCGAGGGAGCGGTCGAAGTCGCCGGAGGTGAGGCCGCCACGGTTCTAGTCCCCCTTCTCGATCTGACTCATGTAAATCTCCTCGAGCGCACTCTTGGACTCCGTGAAACTCACCAGTTCGAGGGTCTCGTCGGAGAGCTTCCGGAGGAGGCGGGCCTGGGAAGTGGGGCCGCCCTTGAACTGCAGGCGGTAGCGACGGGTGTCGAGCGCCTCACACCCGAGGAGGTCGGCGTCGCCCGCGAGGCGGTCCGTGACCGTGCGCTCAGGCACAGGACGGGCGAATGTCGCGTCCACGGAGGAGTGCCCGCCCGAGAACTTCGCCGTGACGTTGTCGAGCGTGTCGTAGAAGAGGAGCTTGCCGTGGTTGATGAGGGCGACCTCGTCGCAGACGTCGGTCACCTCGGCGAGAATGTGGCTGCTCATGAAAATGAGCCGGTCGTGCTTCTTCAGGTCCCGTACGATGGAACGTACCTCGGCCATCCCCCGCGGGTCGAGCCCCGTCGCGGGCTCGTCGAGGATGACGATCTCGGGATCGTGGACGAGCGCCGCCGCGATGTTGATCCGCTGCTTCATCCCCTTCGAGAACTTTCCGAACTTCTCGTGGGTCCAGTCGGCCATCCGGACCTCCTCGAGCACGGCGGGGATCCGATCCTTGCGCTCGGCCGGTGACATGCCGCGCAGGTCCGCGACCATCTCGAGCGCCTGCGTCGGGGTGAGGGAAGGGTAGATCTCCGGGGACTCGATGAGCACGCCCGCGGCCTCGAGTGCCCGCTTGCGTTCGCGCTGGACCGAGATGCCGTTCAGGAAGCACTCCCCTTCCGTGGGGAAGATCATGTCGGTGAGAAGCTTCAACGCGGTCGTCTTCCCGGCGCCGTTCGGTCCGAGGAAGCCGACGCACTTGCCTCCCTCGAGCTTCAGGTCGAGCCGGTCGAGCGCCGTGAAGCTCCCGAACCGCTTCGTGAGCGAGCTGAGGACGATGGACGGGGAGGTCATCTACGTCTAACCTGATAGTCAGCAGGCACGAAGAATGTATTTAGCGTACACGGACCACTCGTACGGGTCGCTCACGTTCGACGGGAGCTCGGGGTTCTCGCGCGCTCCAGGTCCCGAAGGAGCGTCGCCGTGGCGACCCGGAGCACGTGCGCCGAGGTCCGGAGCGCGGGGCCCGGGGCGTCCGCGACTGCCCGGTCCATCCGCTCGTAGAACGCGACGCGGAAGGAGGCGATCAGCCGTTTCCCCTTCGGCGTGAGCTGGAGGTGGGATTCCCGCCGGTCCTCGACCGATCGGACCCTCCGGACCCATCCGGAATCCTCGAGAGCGTCGACGATCGGGGTCACCGTCTGCGGGCGGACCCCGAGAAAGCCAGCCAGCTTCGTCAGGTTCGCGGCAGGGTCCTTCGCGAGCCATCGCAGCACGAAGAACTGCACCGGCGTGATTTTCAGCTCCCGGAAAAGTCCCCGCTGTTCCTGCTGAAAACATTCGGACAGCCCCTCGAGCGCCGAAACGAACTCGCGGCTCGGGGACGTCATCTACGGGGACGGAGGAACTTCGCCTCCCCTGAACATCAGGAACTGCGCGCAGATATGAGGACTTCGAGCCCGATGGCTCCACGAGGGAAGTGGGCAAGCTATAATATACGTTTATGTGTATATACACTAACGTGACAGTGACTGCCTTCGGTGCGCTCGCCGACCCAACTCGACGCCGGATCGTCGAGGCGCTCGGAGCCGGCGAGCGCTCGGTGAACGACCTCGTCGCGCGTGTGGACATCCGGCAGTCGGGGGTCTCTCGACACCTCCGAATCCTCCACGATGCGGGGTTCGTGACCGTTCGCGTCGAGGGACAGCACCGTTTCTACTCCCTACGGCCCGAGCCGTTCCTTGAGCTTGCGGAATGGGTCTCCGGCTACCGGACCACCTGGGAGCGTAGACTCGACCGGCTAGGGCGGGTCGTCGAGGGCCGATCGCAAGCTCGACCGACCAAACGGGAGGAACCTAGATGAAGCAAGGAGGACGGCAAGCAACGACGGGGACGAAAATCGCCGTGAAGGGAATCACTCCCTTCCTATGGTACGAGAGCGAGGCCGAGGGGGCCGCCCGGCTCTACGTTTCGATCTTTCAGCGCTCGAGGATCCTTGAGGTAAGCCGAGCGGGACCGTCAACGGGGAGGTCGCGAGGACCGGTGCAGACGGTCACCTTCGAGCTCAGCGGTCTTCCGGTCATCGCCTTCAACGGCGGTCCCACGTTCAAGTTCACCCCGGCGACCTCGCTCTTCGTCAGCTGCACCACGCAAGCGCAGGTCGACGCGATCTGGCGAAAGCTCCTCCGAGGGGGGAAAGAGAGCCGCTGCGGCTGGCTCGTCGATCGGTTTGGACTCTCCTGGCAGATCATCCCGACACGGCTCATCGAGCTCCTCGACGACCCGGACCCCGAGCGAGCGGGCAAGGCGCTCGACGCCATGATGGGGATGCAGAAGATCGACATCGCCGCTCTCGAGCGGGCTGTTGCAACGGCATGAGCCCAATTGTTCGCCGGGTAGCTGCCCCGCCAAGGATCGTTATCGACCGGAGCTTTCCGTGTCGCCTCGAGGAACTGTGGGAGCTCTGGACTACCAAATCCGGCATCGAATCCTGGTGGGGCCCGGAAGGATTCTCGACCGAGGTCCGACGGCTCGACGTGCGCCCTGGCGGGGAGTTCGAGTACCAGCTGACGGCCGTCGATCCCGAGCTACGCCGGGGGATGGAGAGTGCGGGAATGCTCGTTACGAGCGTAGTCCACGGGACCTACACCGCGGTCGAGCCAATGCACCGGCTCGCCTACGCGACCGTGATCGACTTCGTTCCCGACGCCAGCGAGTACGCTGTCGCGGTCGAAGTTGATTTCGAGCCTAGGAACACAGGGGTTCGGATGCGGTTCGTCTCCGATAGGATGCGCACCCCGCTCTGGACCGAAAGGGCCCTGATGGGCTTCACAAGCCAATTCGATCGTCTGGAGAAGTTCTTGGCCGCTGCGCGTGGCGCGCGAGCCCCGCGACGGTCCCGCGCCGCTGCACCCCCTCCTCCTCCCCGCTCCGAGCCGGGACGAGTCTGATCCCCGAACGGTTCCGCCTCCGCCACGACAAACTCTGGATGCGAACGATGTCGCGCTCGGGTGGAGCATCCTCGTCTTCGGCCGCACCAGGTACCACCACCCGTTCCGACTGTTACCGTGGCGGGCAGGTTGCCGAGCCCACCGAGAGCAATCCCCCGGCTCGACACCGAGGCTCGAGGACATCCCTAGCCTTCGGCGCTCACGCCGACATTCCGTAGGAGCCGGAGTGACTCGGTCTTTGTGACCCAGGTTACCCGGAGATACTCCCGGAGATAACGGTCGGGCACTCCGAGCCTTCGCGCCTCGCAGACCGAAAACGCGTACGCCTCGATCTCGGTCGGCCGGTCCACGTACGGGACCTTTCGACCGAGCCAGAGCTCACGGCCCTGCTTTCTCTGAAGGACATGCAGGAACTCGTGAATCACATCCAGATAGACGTCCATCGCAGGGCTGTTCGCAAGGTGGGCCCGCGCAACTACGATCTCGTCGTCGGTGCTCTCCACCATCCGAAAGCCAGCGGCCCGAACTTCCGGCGGGGTCTTCGGGGGTGCCACGTACATCCAGCCCGGGCCGTCGACGACGTGGGCCCAGGTGCGCCGAGCGGTTCGTAGGATCGCCGCATCGTCCCCAGGATACTTGCGAAACGGGAGTGTCGCTTCGAGTCCCTGGAATACGTCGAGCAGCGGAAACCGTCCTGCTGGCGTGTCCCGCGCGGCTCGGAATACCCGGGGAACTGGAAACTCCTCCTTGCCCTTCTTCGCCGAGACCACTGGGGGAAGGGTCCGCCTTGACCGCTTTTCGCTCATTGCGACCGCGCACGCGAGGCGAGCCCCCGCTCATGAAGTATTCGCGGGGCCCGCGAGCCGGATCGAACGCGTAGCGCCGCCACCGGCTCGAGACTCGATGGGCGAATGCCGGGCGACTTGGTGAAAGACCCTGAGCTTCGGTTCCCGAACTTAGGCGTACTCGTGGTTCGCTTCGGGGCCCATCAACCCGAACGCCTCGAACCGGAACGATTGCTTGAGCACGCTCGCCACGGGGAAGAACGGGATCCAGACGAGCATGTCCCACCGCCCCATCTTCCCGAGGAAGTAGGCGAGGGGAACCGCGCGAAGGGCGAGGGCGAGGAGCAGCAGGTAGGCGACGTCCACGAGCGCGTGGACGCCGAGGAGCAGGAGCAGCAGCACGAGGAATACGTAGACAAGGCTCCGCACCCCCGACCTCGCGAAGGTGAGGAACCATAGGAACACCCCGAGCCCGGCGAACTCGGGGGCGTCGCTCACGAGCGATGGGTAATGCTGGCCGTTCGCCATGAGCATCCCCCGGGCCCAGCGGACCCGTTGGCGGCGCAGCGCCTCGTAGTTCTCCGGTACGTCCTCGTAGGCGCGGGCTCCGAACTCCATCCGGACGCGGTAGCCGAGCCGCTGGATCCGCATCGAGAGCTCGGTGTCCTCCCCGTTCCAGGCCACCCACCCCCCGAGCGCGACCAGGTCCTTCCGCCGGAACGCCGAGAAGAGCCCGTCGATCACCTCGCCCGACCGGGCGCCCATGACCGCCGGGCGCTGGAAGTAGTGTCCCCAGGCGATCTCGAGCGCGCGCAATTTCCTGGTCCACCCCTTGCGCTGCCGAGGGTGGATCGAACCCTGGACCCCTCCCACCTCCGGGTCCGCGAAGTGGGGGATGATGGCGGCGAAGCCGAGCCGCTCGGAGACGAAGGTGTCCGCATCGAGGCGGATCACGATATCGCCGGTCGCGAGGGCGAGCGCGCCGTTCAGGCCGTTCGACTTGCCCGCGTGCGGGAGGTCGACGACCTTCCCCCGGGCGAACTGGAGCCGCCCGATCGCGCGGCGTGCCCGCTCCGAGGTCCGATCGGTCGACCCGTCGTTGCCAACGATGATCTCGACCGAGCCCGGGTACTTTCCGGCCGCCAGGTCGGCGTACCGTATCGCCTCGGAGATCCACCGTTCCTCGTTGAAGGCCGGCATGACGATGGAGACCGACGGGTGGTACTTCGAGACCGGGGGAAGGGGGCGGCGGCGCAACTGGCGGAAGTAGAGCGGCCGGTTGAGCGCGATGAACGTTTCGAGCGTGACGAGCGGCAGCAAGAGCAGCAGAGTGAACGGCAGGAGGATACCTCCGTTCCCCAGCGACCCTTCGACGAGTCGGATCACCAACGCCGCGAGCCCGAGCGCGAGAAGCCCGGTGCCAAAGAATTGTGCGAGCGCGGCACGGTCCCGCCGAAACCTCGGCTTGACCCGCAGCGGCGTCGGCAGGTAGAGGGTGCAGAAGATGAGCCCGGCGAGGAAGACGCCCCCGGTCATCGTGCGCACCACGATGGCGAAATTGCGAACGCTCTGGCCCGGTACGGTGAAGAACACCGCGTCGAGGACCACCTCCACCCCCACGTAGAGCAGAACGAGCCCGAGGGCCCATCCCCGCCGATTCGGGGGGAGCGGAACGCGCCGGTAGACGAGGCCACCCGCGATCGCGAGCGAGGCCATCGCTGCGAGGTACATTGGGAAAATGTAGTCTGGGACGAGCTGCGAGACGGTGCTGACCGCATACACCCCGGGCCACGGGGTCGGCCAGAACAGCACGGTGCCGGCGTAGCCGACGAGGTGGTCGTACGGAAGGAACAGCTCGGGGAAGAGGGCGAGCTCGAGGGCGGAGAGCCCGACGAACGACGCGGCGAGCACGGCCACGAACCGTCGCGCCCGCGGGAGGGGGGCGTTCGGGGACGACCACGCTCCGCGCAGGAAGACGGTCGCTGTTCCCTCCGCGGAGGAGACCGTCACGGGCACGACCGTTCGAGGATCGTTCGGCGAGGCAGGGGGCTCCGTCCCCTCGGTTGGAGCCGGGTCTGCCACGACCTGCAGTCGACCGGTGCTAGCGACCGACTTCGAGGGCCGCCGGTGGAGCCAGTCCACCGTCGCGAAGAGTCCTCCGCCGAGGGCGAGGCCGATGAGCACCCCTCCGAGCGGGATGCCGAGCTCCCGAAGGAGGTTCACGAACGGGTCGAGGAGCATCCGGTGGGCTCACCCCTCCCTCGGGGTGGGCGCGCGGAGGGCGCGCCGTCGGCCCGCCCCCCGTAGCGTCAACGGTCCCGGTGCCGGACGGCGCGGAGCGCCGCGAACCCAACAAAGATCGACGCGCCGATCCAGATCGAGGTCCCGAGCGCGCCCGACACCAACGCGGCGACGAGAGCGGCCGAGGGACGGTCCGAGGAGAGGTCGAAGTGGATCATGATGGGGGGGAGCGCGCCCGCCACGGTCAGATTCCCGTGCGAGGGGGACGCGAAGTACCCGGGTGGCGCGTGGACATCGAAGGTGTACGAGCCGTTCGCCGCCATGAACGACGAGCCGTTCGCGGTGGCCGCCTCCGTGAGATTTCCGAGGCGGACGGACCAGGGGGAGGAGGAGCCGAGCCCCGTCGCCTCGAACCAGGTTGGGAACTCGAGGAGATTGAAGTAGAGCGGGACCGTCGTCGCGAACCCACCGATCACAAAAGTGCCGGTTCGCGGGCTTGCGGAGAAGTTCGACGGCAGCGCGACCGAGTACGAGTAGGAGCCGTTGGGAAGGGAGGTCGAGAGCCAAGCCGAGGTGGCCGCGATCGCCTGCCCGTTCACCTCGACGCTCCAATTCATACCGTCGCGAGTTCCGTTCGCGAGCCACGTCACGTGGTACACTGTCTGCACGAACGGAACGGTGACCGTGAGCGGTCCGCCCCGGACGAGGAAGATCTTGAGCGGGACGCTCGGATGATAGCCGGCGACGTACCCGACCTTGTAGGCGTAGGTCCCGTTGATGAGCTGGAACTCCGGCGTGGGCCCACCCGCCATCTGGGTGTAGTTTCTGACCGTGATCGCCACGGCCGTGGGCGTAGGGAGGCCCGAGACGAGGAACAGCACCCCGAACACCGGTGGGGGCGGGGTGATCAGATCATACCGAACCTTCACGACGTTCGTGCCGTTCGTCACGGTGAACGTGCCGTTCCGGGGGATGCTCCGGTACCCCGGGACCGAGCTCAGCGTGAATCCGTACTTGCCGGTCGGCTCGTAGACGGTAAGGTTGGTGCTCCTCGAGTTGGTGCCGAACCCCCGCACCGTGACCGACCAGGGGGTGCCGTTGGGCAGTCCTGTCTCGACGACGACGACCTCCTTGCCGACGACGAACCGCGGCTTCTCCACGATCCGGCCGGTAGGAACGACCGAGATCGACCGGCCGGAGCCGTTGTGGCTGCCGGGTCCCCAGCCGCTCCATCCTGCGAACGCAAACCCGAGCGCGGGGGTGGCGGTGAGGTTCAGGGAGCTGTTGGCGTCCCACCAGCCGACGTCCGGCGCGACCGCTCCGCCTCCGCTCGGCGAGGGGGTGACGTTCACCCGCCACTGGGGCACGAACGGGATGGTCAGGTTCGTGAACCGACCCCCGACGTAGACTGGGGAGGAGACGTGGGGTCCGAGCTGCTCCGAGGGGTTCGATTCGTTCCCCCCGATGGGGAGCGGGATTCCCGTCGATCCCACGTTGTACCACCCCGTCGGGAGCAGCAGCGAGAGGTTCCCTGCCGTGGTCGTGTAGTACGTCGAACCGACGCTCGCGTACCACGGCACCGGGGAGGGGACGCCGCTCTCGAGCACCCGCACGTAGACCGCTCCGAGCGGGTACGCCTCGAAGAGGACCATGCTCTGGGGCGGAAGCGTGTAGCTCCCGGGCAACCCGCCCGAGAACTCGTGCGGGACGGGGTTCGGGGTGAACGGCTCGACCCAAGTCGTGAAGTTGACCGCGGTGGCGTGGATCGAGCCGTTCCAGCTCCATGCCTCGACCGGCGAACTGTTAGCGCTCCCTGCGAATTTCGGGGAGAACGAGATCGCGTGGGTGATGTTGTCGTTCACGACGAGCAGGTCCTGACGACCGTGGTCCTGCGGGGCGAGGGTCGCAACCCCGTAGATAGTGCGGTCGAGACCCGGGGCACCTACGGAGTGCACTTCGGGCCCAAGGTGGTCCAGGATTCCCGTGTAGAGCGTGTAGTCCACCCTCGGGTGACCCTTCGGGTCGAACCACGAGTTCAGGGTGGCGAGTTCGGTCGCGAAGAGGTCCACATTGGTGACGTTGAGGGTCATCGACTGGGTGAGCAACGAGGCGAGGCTCAGGGCACCGGAGAACCCGATCGCGTACTGGCCGTACGCCGACCAGGAAAGCGCGGAGCCGAGCTCGCTGATGAAGACGGAGACGTTGCAGCCGTGGCAGGCCGATTGGACCGCCGCCCGGGCGCCGGCGATGCGGCTCGGAATCCCGGCTGCGCTCTGAATCGTCCCGTAAAAGTCGTGCAGACTTCCGTCGCCGGTCCCGAGCCAGCCGGCAGGGTATTCGTGGAACGCCACCGCCTGGATCTTCGAGCCGGTGACGTTGAGAACACCCGAGATCCACTGCTCGAAGGTGTAGAAGCCGCAGGTGCAGCCCGAGGCGGGGAGCCCCAAAATGGGGGTGGTGTTGTCGACCGCGCGGATCGCCTTCACGTACGCGAGCACCTCGTGCCCGAACTGGGTCGGGTCGGGGCCCGCGGTGCTGGCGTTCGGCCAGTCCTTCCAGGGCACTTGCCAGTGCGACCAGAGCTCCGGCTCGTTGCCGATCATCCAGTAGGCCGGCACGAAGCTCAGGTTGACCTCGGTGTAGTTCACGATCTGCTCGGCGAGCCCAGGGTCGTCGACCTCGGCCGGCACTTGGACGATCGCCCGGCAGTGCGTCGCCTTGCACAGCCGGACGAACTGGACCTCCCCCGTGAGCGCCCGGATCGGGGTGCCGTCGTAGGTTCCGTAGTGGGTGTTGGTGAGCGGGTTGTAATCCTCGCCCGCCATCGCGCCGGGCCAGACGAGAACCCGCGCCGGGGTGGCGTTGACCGCGTTCGTCTCGCCCCGAAACATGCGGACCTCGTTGTTCATCGTCGTGCCCCAGAAGTCGCTCGACAGATTGACCGAGGAGCTGTTGACCGCGAGAGTCACTCCAACGGGGGTCGTAGCCGGGGGAGAGGGCAGCTGCCCCTGCACTCCCGCCGGAGTGATCGCTCCTACCGCCCCCAGCGCACCGGGGGTGGTTTGCGCCGAGGCGACCCCCGACAGCAGAACCACGAGCACGAGCCCCAACAGGAACCATCGCGTTCTCGAAAGACGGCGAGCGGGGGCGCCCATCGAACCTTCTTCGTGGGTTGGCTTCACTCGATGGCTCCCGCGCGTGACGTGCGGAGCGAGGGCTCGGCCATGCAGCGGGCGCACGAAACTAGCCCACATCAACCTTGGCGGAGAGACACGATCCCCAACTTCGCCGCCACCGGACCGGGAACGGCACGAGGGAAGGCAAGATTCGCCCTGCGCGCAACCGGTCGACCACGAGGGAGCATTCCCCCGAGCCGAATGCCTCGCCGCTAGGATTCGCTGACACCGAGAGCCCACGAGCGAGGGCGTCGATCAGGGTCGCGGCCGGGGATCGGCGAGAAGGCTGAGTTCGAGTGTCGGGGGGGGGATTTGAACCCCCGGCCCCAGGATCTCTCCCGCGACGGCAACGCCGTCGCGCTATGAGTCCCGTGCTCTACCGGGCTGAGCCACCCCGACAGTGAACGCGCCGTCCGGCACTACGGTACCTCAGGCGCCCGTGGGCTCGGGCGCGGCCTCGGGCAGCGCGGGAGGCTCGGCCGTAGGCGGTATCCCCGCCTCGACCGGCGACTCGGCATCGGGTGCCTCCTCGGCAATGAGGCCCAGCACCTCGGAGCTCCGAATTTCGATTTTCTTGAGGGGGTACAACGTGCGCAGGCCGTTCGCGAGGAGCCTCCCGAGCTCTCCCTGGAGCATCTCCCGCACGAATTCGGGCGCGGTCTTCGTCGCCGCCTCTTCGATGAGGATGCTGCGGAGCTTGTGGCGCAGCTCCGTCTGGAGGTTCGCCTGCAGACGCTGCTCCCCCACGGCGACCGGCTTCAGGATGATCTGCACGCCGTCCTTCGTGGTCACGGTGAGCGTCGTATCGATCTTCGAGCGCTTGCGTCGCGCGAGCCGACGGACGTAGTCGCTCGTGAGCTCGTGCCCGACGAACCGGGTCTCGGCGACGTTCTCGCCCGTCACGCGCTCGATCGCGAAACGGAGCTTCACGTGCGCCTTGCCGATGTCGCTGCCGGAGGTCAGCTCCTGGAGCGTCGTCTCGAGTTGGCGACCGATGACCTGCTCGGGCTCGGAGGCCATCGTCTCGCCCAGGGTCACGCGCTGGAAAAGGCCCGGCGCCTTCACCGAGTACCACTGCTTCGAGCGCCACTTGTCCTTGACCGTCCGCGCTAGCGGGGTCTTCTTGGCGCCCTCCTCGTCGGCCATGCAGGGGCCGCCCACCGGGGTACCCTACATAATGCTGGCGGCGGCGAGGGCGCTCCCCTCGACGGGGGAACGCCTCTGCGCGCGGCAAAGTAAATATGGCCTGCCCGGCTCGGCGCGACGTGGCCGAACGCGCCTCCGCGGCGCCCCGGCCCTCCGCAACCGTCGGGGCCCGTGCCACGGCGGCGCAGCTCGCGGAGAGGGGGGAAGTCGTCGAATCGCCCACCGAGCGGTTCCGCAACGAGCTCCTGAGGCTGCTCGAAGGTCTGCGGGGCAAGGGGCTGAGCCGGGAGGGCGCGATCGCGGCGCTGTTCCCCTCGACGATCCTTCCCTACGACACCTACGAGGACCTCGTCGCGGCGCTCGTGTCGGGCGCCCACCTGCTCTTCTTCGGACCATCGGGTGCCGGCAAGACGAGCCTCGCGAAGGCGCTCTGGGACCTCTACCCGAAGGCCACCTGGGTGGTCGCAGGCTGTCCCGTCCTCGACCATCCACTCTCCCTCACCGACCCGGAAGTCGGACGCCGGTTCCCCCCGTGCCCCATCTGCCGCCGGCGATTTGCCCCGGAGGGGGACATCGCGCGGTGGGACCCGGGTGCGGTCGACCCGAAGGCGGTCCCGGCGGAGATGGTCCGGCTCCGGGAAGGGTTCGGGTTCGCCCGGCTCCAGGGGTCGAGCGAAGTGTTCCCCGACCACTTGACGGGAAACCTGAACCTGCGACGGCTCGAGGAGATCGGCGACCCGATGAGCCCGCTCGTCCTCGAACCGGGTAAGCTCCTGCAAGCGAACCGCGGGCTCCTCCTCGTGGACGAGATCGGCAAGCTTCCGCTCGGCACCCAGAACGTGCTGCTCCAGGCGCTCCAGGAGGGCACGGTCACCCCGTCGAAGTCGCGGGAGAGCTTCCCCGCCGCGTTCGTGGCCATCTGCACCTCGAACCTTTCGGACCTCGACAACATCAACGACCCGCTCTCCGACCGGCTCACGAGCCTCCACGTCGGGTTCAACTCCCGCCACGCCGACAACCGCAGGATCGTCGACATCGGCTACTCGGAGAACGGCGGCCCGTACCTCCCCGAGATCCTCCTCGATGCCGGCGTGCGCGCGATCGAGATGTGGCGGCTCCGGGCGACCGACGACAACCCCGACACGGGGGAGGTCGGCTCGAACCGGACGCTCATCGACGTCGCCCACCGGACTTCGGCGTTCGCCGTGCTCGCCGGGCGATCGATCCCGAGCGCCGAGGATCTGAAGTCGGGGCTCCTCCACGCCATGCGCGGCCGGATCCGCGCGCGCAGCGGGGAGTCGTTCGTCCAGAACACGCGCCGGGTCCAGGAGTTCCTCGACGCACACCTCGACGAGGGGCTCAAGGCGAGCGCCCTCGTGTACTGGTGCCGGTACTACCGGACTGTGCTCCGCGAGAACGCTTCCGAAGCGGAGGCGCTCGTCGGGGAGGGCCGACGGCTCCTTCCCGACTCCGCGCTCCAGGCCCAGCTCTCCGACGGCGGTGGCCTGTTCCCGAGGTTCCAGGGATTCGTGGCCTGGGTCCGCGACCGGGAGCACCCGAAGGAGCCGGTCCTGCCCCGCGAGGCGGCCGTCGCCGAGTTCGCCCTCCTCGAGCGCCACTCGCTCTTCCGCTGCGAGCCGGGGGCCGAGGACGACGTCGGCCACTAGCGACTTCGCGCTGCCCGACTGCGCGAGCGCGCTCGACGAACTCCGTTCGGACGACCTGCTCGACACCCTTGACCGAGCAGCCCTCGTCCGGGCGCTCGCCGAGGAGGGGGTGGAGGGAGCCCGCCGATTGCTCGCCCGTTCGGCGGGCGAGGACCGAGCCGCCGCGGAGCGGATTGCTGCCTTGCGCGAGCGGCTTCGCCGCCAGTTCTCGAGGAAGGTGGGCCGGTCGATGGAGGAGTACGACCGGCGGGCGGAGGAGCTCGAAGCGGTCCGGGTCCACAAGGAAGAGGAGATCCGAGGCCAGCTCGCCGCGCTCGAGGCGCGGCTCGCCCGCGCCCGCTCGCTCGACCTTTCCCGAATTGTCGACGCGGAGCTCCTCGCCGAGGTCCAAAGCGCCCTCCTCCTGCCGGACGCTTCGTGGAACGCCCCGCCCGAGCGGCCGGGGTTCCTCGCTCGGTTACGCGCGATTTTCGCCCGGTTCTTCGCATGGCTCAAGGGGCTGTTCCACCGCGGGGGCAAGAAAGCCAAGGGGCCTTCCCCCGGCCGCTCCCTTCCCATCGCCACGCTCGCCGCCGGCGGCCGGCAGCTCGACCCCTCGATGCTCGGGGACGCCCTCGCCCGGCTCTCGGCGCCGCAACGGGGCGAGCTCAAGGAGCGGGTCGAGGGGACGATCGAGCGCCGGGAGGCCGATCTGAAGCGGGAGGCGGAGGCCAAGCGCCGGGAGTCCGAGCTCCAGCGCCGTTCGCTCGAGGCCGAGAAGGAGGAGGCCCGGCGGCGCTCGGAACTCGAGGCGGACCGGTGGGTGAAGCAGGCCGAGGAGCAGCGGCTTCGGCGCGAGCTCACCGAGCGGGGCCTCGTCGCCGAGCGGGACGGCGAGCTCGTCGTCACCTACGCCCTCGTGGAGCGGTTCGCGCGCCTCCTCCTCGAATCCGAACGGCGGGAGCTCCCGGGCTCCGCCCGGCTTTCGCTCAGGGGGGGCGGCTCCACCGGGGTGTACGAGAAGGCGCGCCTGCGCCAGCCGGAGGAGGTCGCGCACCTCGACATCCCCTCCTCGCTCGTCGCCGCACGGCTCGCGGGGCTGCGCCACATCGATGAGGATTCGAGCCTCGTGTACCGGGAGATCACGAGCGAGCGCGCCCACGTCGTCCTCGCCCTCGACAAATCCGGGTCGATGGAGGAGGGCGGAAAGCTCGTCGCGGCGAAGAAGGCGCTCCTCGCTCTCTACAGCGCCGTTCGGCGACGGTACCCCGACGGGGTGATCGACGTACTGGCGTTCGACAACGAGGTCCGCGTGCTCGACCTGCTCGAGCTCTGGGAGTGCCCCGCGGGCTCCTTCACGAACACGGGGGAGGCGCTCCGGAACGCCTACCTCCTCCTCCAAAGCTCCCGCGCGACGCGGAAGGAGCTGTACGTGATCACGGACGGGCTACCCGAGGCGTACACGGACGCGGCCGGAACCGTCCGGAGCGGGAACCTCGACGTGGCGATGGAGAGCGCCCTCGCTCGCGCGGTCGAACTCTCGAAGGTGAAGCCGCTACGGTTCACGCTCCTTCTCATCAAGAGCGAGAATCCCGAGTTCGAGCGGGCGGCCCGGCTCCTCACCCGCACGCTAGGAGGGGAGCTCGTCGTCACCGACCCCGGCCGCCTTGCCTTCGAGCTCCTCGTCCGGTGGGCGGGAGGAACGGAGACCGAGCGCGCCCCCCACGGGCTCCTCCCCTCCGCCGCTCCTCCAGTTCCGTCCGTCCCCGCGGGCCGGGGTCGCCGGCGCAAGGGCGACCGGCGCATGGGCGGCTAGCGGGGCGGGGCCGGTCCGGGCGACCGGGTCCGCGCCAGGCGCTGAACCTGCGAGTCGAACCGTCAGGTATTAAGACCCCCCGTCCGGTCCAACGTCGGACGGTGGACGAGATGCCCAACGACTCGGCCGAGCAGGCCGAACTGCGCCGCCATGTGAGCGAACTCCGTCGTGCGGCCCGGGCGATCGGCCACGACATCACGATCAAGTTCGATGACGTCGAGGACAAGATCGCACGCCTGCCCCACTCGACCCGGAAGGAGGCGAAGTACCTCCTCTACGCGATCGAGGACGACCTCACGAACGCGCAGCGCACCATCGACGCCGAGCTCCGGAAGGTCCCGGGCGCGGTGAAGGGAGGCCTCGTGACGGCCGCGGATGCGGTCGTCGAAGGCACCGCCCGGGCGCTCAACGCGACCCACGACGCCTTCGTCGACGCGGGCCACGCAGCCAAGGAGGGCGGGAAGAACACCTTCGCCCGCCTCGCCGGCGTGAACCGCAAGCCGATGAAGGAGTGGAAGAAGCTGTAGGGTCCGGTTCGGACCCCCTCGAACTCCGCGCCGGGCGAAGGCGCCCGGCTATCTTTATCAGGCCCGCGTCCGCCTCTTGGGCCACGGGGGTGAGGTGAGATGACCGCACGCGCTCTCGCCGAGTGGCATCCGCTCCGCCGGGTCGTGCTCCGGCCGCCGGGGATGGAGGCGTTCTTCGGCCTGCTCGAGCCGTACCAGGCGCTCTACGAGCGGGTGTTCTCCCTCTCCCGGGCGCGACGCGAGCACGAGGAGCTCGTCGAGGCGCTCCGCTCGGGCTTCGGCGTCCAGGTGCAGCTCCTCGACCAGCTGCTCCTTCAGGCGGCGGGTCGGCGACCCGAGGTGGCCGAGGCGCTCGTTGAGCGGGTCCTCGAGACCGTCACCTTCCGTGGGCCAGGGGCCTCCCGGGCCCGTAGCGAGTTCCGCGAGTCGGTGCGACGGCTCGACCGCGCGATGCTCATCGAGACGCTCGTCCTCGCCCCCCAGTTCCGGTTCGAGCGGAGGAAAGGGAACCGGTCGGTCGCGAGCTTCCCGACGCTCCGGCAGCCGCTCACGAACCTCTTTTTCCTCCGCGACCAGCAGGCGGTCACCGACCGGGGGATCGTCATCGGCCGACCCGCGAAGCCCCAGCGTCGGCGCGAGAGCGAGCTCACGAGCTTCGTCTGGAGGTCGACCGGCGACCCTCCGATCGCGACGATCGAGCGGGGAACCTTCGAGGGCGGGGATTTCCTGCCCGCGGGGGAGTTCGCCCTCCTCGGGACCGGGGACCGCACCAACGCGACGGGGGTCGCGGAGTTCCTCGCGAGCGGGATCGCCTACCCCGAGGTGGGGGTCGTGCACCAGCCGGTCCATCCGCTCCTCGGCCGACCGGACACGATGGTGAACATGCATCTCGACACCTACCTCAACTTCGCGGGCGACGGCATCGCGGTCGGGTACCGCGACATGCTCGAGCGCGCGCGCGTCGACGTCTACCTGCGGGACCGCGGGACGTACCACCGTGCCCACTCGACGTTCCTCCTGCCGTACCTCGAGAAGAACCACGGGATGCGGGTGATCGGGCTTTCGAGCCTCGAGCAGCTCTGCTACGCGACGAACTTCTTGACGATCCGCGACCGCACGATCGTCGTGCCGGACGTCGGCCGCAACGCGGAGCGGGTGCTCGCGAACCTCCGGCGGATCGCGGAACGGGACCCCGAGCGGTACCACCGCCTCTTCCTCCGGGCCACGAAGGAGTTCGGCGAGCTCCGCGCCGAGAACCGCTTCTTCCCGAACTCCCCCGACGCCCGGGCCCTGAAGCTCGACAGCGTGCGCGTCCCGCTCGAGAACCTGACGGGCGCCTTCGGGGGAGCGCACTGCCTCACGGCAGCGCTCGAGCGAGGCTAGGCTACCTAGAAGGGGAGACGGGGCGAGGCCCCGGTCCGGCTTCCGATCCGAGTTCGGGGGAGAGGAGGCCCGTGAGCTCCACGACGATCCTCGGGTCCGGGGCGCCGCGGCCGGGATGCTCCATCTTCCGGTCGATCGCCGCAAGGAGCGTCCGCTTCTCGCGGGGGGTGAGGCTCGAGAGCGTGGCGAGGTTCCGGGCCTCGACCGCGCTCGAGACGGCGAGGGCGAGCTGCCGCTCCCCTTCTCGGGCGAGCAGCGGCCGGATCTCCAAGGCCAAAAAGCGGCCCACGCGACTCTCCCGGGAGGAACGGCTCGGCTCCTTCCGCGAATCCCGACCCATTCCCGTCGGTGGTCGGTGACCCCTGCCGAGCACTTAATCCTCCGTCCCGAGCGCTAGCACGCGTCGACGGGTTTCGACGAGATACTCTTCCTCCAGGTCGAAACCGACGAACGGGACGCCGAGACGCGCGGCGGCGACCGCCGAGGCGCCGATCCCTACGAACGGGTCCACCGCGAGGTGCGCGCGAGAGATGCCGTGCAGCCGGAGGCACCGCTCGGGGAGCTCGGGCGGGAACGGGGCCGGGTGGGGCCGGTCCGCGCTCCTCCGCCGGATGGTGGTGTAGGGGAGGAACCAGACATTGCCGCGGCAGCGGCGGTCCGAGGAGGCCGCGCGCCAGCGCTTCACGTTCGACTTATCGGAGTAGGCGATGCCGACCGCGAGCCGGTCGATCGGCACCTCGCCGGTACGCGTGAACTGGAAGACGTACTCGTGGGCGCCGTGGAGGTAGCGGCCCGATTTGAGCGGCTTGTAGTGCCCGACGACGAGGTCGCGGGCGAGTCCCGCCGTCTCCCCCACCAGAGCGCGATCGATCGCGATCGACTTCACCCAGAGGAGGACGTTCTGCAGGACGAACCGGTCCCGCATCCGACCCGCAACGTCCCACGGGAGCCAGGGGTCGCTCGGCGAACCACCGACGTTCAGGAAGAAGGAGCCGTTTTCCGAGAGCGCACGGTCCACCGAACGGCCGAGTCGCTCCATCCACCGGAGGTACTCCTTCCGGGGCCGGTCGTCCCGGTAGGAGCGGTAGGGGACCCTCCGGTTGTACGGGGGCGAGGTGACGACGACGTCCGCCGAGCCTTTCGGGAGGCGCCGACCGAGGCCGGCGAGCGAATCCTCCTTCCAGAGGGTTACCGGGGAACCGGACGGGCTTTCGAGCGCCGCGAACGGCTCGCCCCGCATCGCGGGCGCTAGCTCGCGCGGGGCGCGCCCGCAGGCTTCGCCCGCTCGAGCTCGGCGCGCGCTTCGGCGAGCGCCTCCGCCGGGTCCTTGTAGTAGAAGGCGACGAGCCGGCCCACGTCGCGGTGGGTGAACGGCTTCTGGCGCGTCCCCTGGGCGACCTTCAAGCGCATGTACTCGAGGACGTCCACGCGCGACCGGACCTCCTTCTCGATGTCCTTCATCGTCCAGTTCTTCATGATGGCCACGCGCTCGTAGATGTAGGAGTGGCCGCTGAACAGGAACGTGTCGTCGGACGGGTTCCAGGAGTAGACGGAGTTCGTGATGAGCTCGTTCGTCTCGGGGTCGAGGCCGACGATCTCGGTGAGCGACTGGA
>JAKIWH010000112.1:2350-4655 GCA_022750125.1 Thermoplasmata archaeon | reverse complement strand
TTTCACCGCTCCCGGTCGCCGAGGCGAGGGAGCGCCTCGAGCGCTCCTTCGACGCGGCCGGGGCCGGCATCACCCTGGAGGAGTTCTCGAAGCCGGTCATCTGCCGGAATGGCCATAGGGTGGGACTTCGCAGGCTCGAGGACCAGTGGTTCCTCCGCTACAGCGATCCCGAGTGGAAGCTCGCGACCCACGCGATGCTTCCAGGGCTTCGCGTGGCCCCAGAAGCGTACGCCCGGGAGCTCCCCGGCATCATCGATTGGTTCGAGGACCGGCCGTGCACCCGGAGGGGAAGGTGGCTCGGCACTCCACTTCCGTCGGACCCGAGCTGGATCATCGAGCCGATCGCCGATTCGACGTTCTACCCGGCCTACTTCGTCGTGCGGCGCTACGTTTCGGACGGTCGCCTTCGCGTCGAGCAGCTCACGCCGGCGCTGTTTGACCGCGTGTTCCTGGGAAAGGGAGGCGGGGAGCCGAGCGTACCCGAGGAGCTCCAGCGGGAGCTCCGGGAAGAGTTCGAGTACTGGTACCCTCTCGACCTGAACGTCGGCGGGAAGGAGCACAAGCGCGTCCACTTCCCCGCGTTCCTGTTCACCCACGCGAAACTGCTCCCGCGCGAGCTCCAGCCGAGGGGGATCTTCGTGCACTGGTGGCTCGTCGGCGCGGAGGGCACCAAGATCTCGAAGAAGGACACCGGTGTGAAAGGGGGCACGCCCCCGCCGCTCGAGGAGGCGTGGACGAGCTGGGGGGCCGACGCCCTTCGCCTCTACTACCTGCTCGCCGCTTCCCCGGACCAGGACGTCGCGTGGGACCCGACCCGGGTCGATGAGGCGCGGGATCGGATCGCCGAGCTCGAGCGGCTGTACCGGAGCTCCCTCGCTCCTGGGGAGGGAGGGCCGGCGGAGCTGGAGGCTTGGCTCGAGGACGCCGTGCACGAACTCCTGCACGAGGTCGCGGCGGAGTACGAATCGCTCCAGCTCCGAGACATGGCCCAACAGGCGTTCATCACGCTCCCTGCGCTCGTGCGACGCTTCCTCGCGCGCGGAGGACGTCAGGGCGAGGTGCTCGCCCGTGTGACGCGCGCGGCGATCGCGCTCGCGAGCCCGGTGACGCCGCACGTGGCGGAGGAGCTCGGCTCGGGAACGTTCTCCGGCCTCGTCGCGAGCGAGCCGTTCCCAGTTCCGTCGATGTTCCCCGAGAGTCCTGCGGCGCGCGCCCGCGAGGCGTACCTCGGCGAGGTCGAGGAGGATCTGCACAACGCGCTCCGTCCGATGCTCGCGAAGGGCCGCGCGCCGAAGGGGATCGCGTTCTACGTAGCCTCACCCTGGAAACGGAAGGTCGACGAATGGATCCGCCAGTCAACCGCCGCCGGTTCCGAGCGGCTCCGCGAGGTCATGGCGCGGACCGCGGCGGACCCGTCCCTTGCGAGCGCGCGAGGCGAGGTCGCAGAGTACGCCGTCCGTTTCGGCGACCGGATCCGGTCGGAGCCCTCCACGGAGTGGCAGCCGGTCGACGAGCTCCGGCTCCTCCGCTCCGCGGAAGCGTACCTCGCGCACCGGTTCAACGTCGAGACCATCGAGGTCCACGAGGAAGCGCTCGCCGAGCCCTTCGACCCGATGAAGCGCCGTCAACGGGCGCGGCCCCACCACCCCGCGTTCTACCTGATCCCCCGTGCACCGGCGTAGGGTGCCCCACCTGCTATCGGCGACGCTTGCGCCCGAAGTTGCGGTACATCTGCGACGGCATGGGGTGCGCACTCACGCGGCGGTACTTCGCCGAGCGTTTCTGGTTGTAGGGGTGCTCGACGATCCCGGAGACCTCGAAATAGATCAGTTGCCCGATTGGCATGCCCGCGTAGATCCGGACCGGGAGCTTCACCGACATCTCGAGCGTCCAGTAGTTGCAGAAGCCGACGTCCCCCTTGCCCGCGGTGGAGTGGATGTCGATGCCCAGGCGGCCGACGCTCGACTTACCCTCGAGGAACGGCACGAACCGGTGGGTCTCCGTGTACTCCTCCGTCACCCCGAGGTAGAGCTGACCCGGGACGAGGACGTACCCCTCGGACGGGATCGGGAACTCGGAGATCGGGCTCGGACGCCGCGCATCGAGGGCCCCGTCGGTGTAGACGGCGAGGGTCGGCCCGAGGTGAACGTCGTACGAGTTCGAGCCGAGACACTCGGGGCGGTACGGCCGGATGACGATCTCCTTCCGACGCACCGCCTCCCGGATACGTGCGTCGCTGAGGATCATCCGGTTCCGCCGGGGGGAGCGCGCACCGCTCTTTAGCTCCGCTCTCCGCGACCGAACG
>JAKIWH010000112.1:0-2340 GCA_022750125.1 Thermoplasmata archaeon | reverse complement strand
TCCTGCGCGAGGTGCTGACCGTCGGCAAGGAGCAGTTCCGCATCTTCCCCGCCGACCGGCTCGCCGGGATCGACCTGGGCCGGCTCGCTCGCCGGCCCAAGACGGTGCGCATCCTCCTCGAGAATCTCCTTCGGCGTAGCGGCGCAGCGGCGGTCGACGCGGCCCAGCTTCGGGCGCTCGCCGAAGGTCGCCGAAACGACGGGGAGGGGGAACTTCCGTTCTACCCGGCTCGAGTCCTCTTGCAGGACTTCACGGGCGTGCCCACCCTCGTCGACCTCACGGCTATCCGCTCCGCCGCTCGCCTGCGAGGCATCGACCCCGAGCGGGTGAACCCCGTCGTGCCGGTGGACCTCGTCATCGACCACTCGGTCCAGGTCGACAGTTTCGGCTCGCCTCGCTCGCTCCTCATCAACCTCGACCGGGAATACGACCGGAACTCGGAGCGGTATCGGCTCCTGCGGTGGAGCCGGGGCGCCTACGAGCACCTCCGGGTCGTCCCGCCCGGCAACGGCATCGTTCACCAGGTGAACCTCGAGTTCCTCGCCACGGTGGTGGCTACCTCGGGGGAAGGAGCGGAACGCACCGCCTACCCCGACACGCTCGTCGGGACGGACTCGCACACGACGATGGTGAACGGTCTCGGGGTCCTCGGCTGGGGGGTCGGGGGAATCGAGGCGGAGGCTGTGCTCCTCGGCGAGCCCTACTTCCTTTCCCCACCGACCGTCGTAGGCATGCGCCTCAGCGGAGCCCTCCCTCCCGGCGCGACCGCCACCGATCTCGTCCTCACAATCACGCGGCAGCTCCGTGCCCACGGCGTCGTCGACAAGTTCGTCGAGTTCTACGGTCCCGGGCTCGCTTCGCTCTCGGCAGCGGACCGCGCCACCGTCTCGAACATGTGTCCCGAGTACGGAGCGACCGCGGCGCTGTTCCCGGTCGATGGGGCAACGATCGCCTACCTGGCCAACACCGGAAGGTCGGCGGAGCAGGTGGCCCTCGTGGAAGCGTACGCTCGGCGCATGGGGCTCTGGGAGGAGCCGGGCTCCCCCGAGCCGGAGTTCGACGAACAGGTCGTGCTCGACCTCGCAACCGTAGTTCCCACGGTCGCGGGGCCTCGAAACCCCGAGGAGAGCGTTGCGCTGCACGACGCTCCCGCTTCGTTCCGCGCCGGGCTAGAGGGCTATCGGCAGGAGCATGCACCCCCGGCCCGCGCTACTTCGGCGACGCCGGGGGACGACCCACTCCATCCGTACTCGGTGACGCAGAACCATAGCGCTGCGGAAGGGACCGCGAAGGCGGATACCCACGTTGGGGACGGGTCGGTCGTCATCGCTGCGATCACGAGTTGCACCAACACCTCGAACCCCAGCGTGATGATCGGAGCGGGGCTCATCGCCCGCCGCGCGGTCGAGCTGGGGCTCTCGGTCCCGAGCTACGTGAAAACCTCCCTCGCCCCGGGCTCGAAGGTGGTCACGAGCTACCTCGAGAGGGCGGGGCTGCTCGCCCCGCTCACGGCCCTCGGCTTCTCGGTCGTCGGGTACGGCTGCACGACCTGCATCGGGAATTCGGGGCCGCTCCCGCCCGAGGTGGAGCGGGCCGTGCGCGCGCAGGATGCCTACGTGGCCGCGGTCCTCTCCGGAAACCGCAATTTCGAGGCGCGGATCCACAACCTTGTCCGGGCGAACTACCTGATGAGCCCGATGCTGGTGGTCGCCTACGCGCTCGCCGGCCGCATGGACCTCGACCTAACGAAGGAGCCGCTCGGCCGGGCGAAGGACGGCCACGCGGTGCTGCTCGAGGAACTCTGGCCAAAGCCGGAAGAGGTTCGGACGATGCTCGAGCGAACCATCGACCCCGGACTTTACCGGGAGAAGTACAGCACGATCACCGTGGGGGATGCTCATTGGGAGCAGCTCCAGGTCCCGACGGGCCCAGTTTATCCCTGGGAAGCAGATTCTACCTACCTGCGGGAACCGCCGTACCTGAGTTCCCCCACCCCGGTCCCGGTGGAAACGCCGGTGCTCGTGGACCGGGCCCGGGCGCTGCTCGTGCTCGGCGACCGGGTGTCGACGGACCACATCAGCCCCGCCGGTGAGATCCCGCCCGAGAGTCCGGCCGGCCAGTACCTGAGTGCCCGGGGCGTCCTCCCGGAGCTGTTCAACACGTACGGTGCCCGTCGCGGGAACCACGAGGTGATGATCCGGGGGACATTTGCGAACATCCGCCTGCGAAACTCGCTCGTGGCGCCGAAGGAGGGAGGCTACACGACCCACCTCCCGTCGGGCGATCAGCTCACGGTCTTCGACGCCGTCCCGGAGCCGCCATCGCAGCGCTCGGTGCCTG
>JAKIWH010000111.1:888-4655 GCA_022750125.1 Thermoplasmata archaeon | reverse complement strand
TCCGGCGCGAGGCGAACCCCCCTTCGACCCCCGCCGCGAAGATGCCGAGGATGACCGAGAAATCGGCGAACAGGAGGACGTACGGCGTCATGTTGAAGAGCGTCGTGTGGAGGACCCCGTCGAGCACGCCGCCGATCGCGAACGCGCTCAGGACGACCCCGGCGATCACCTCCGCCACGACCGGCGGGAAGCCGTACCGTTGCGCCACCGTGCGGAACAGTTCCGCAAACGCGAGCAGGATGAAGATGAACAGCAGCGACTGGAACGCCTCGGTGGAAACGAACGCCGCCATGCTCGTCGAGAAAATCCGAGCCGGCACCCGTATTTAGTCGGGGAAGTTCCAGCGGAGGCTTCGGCGCGAGCGCTAGGGCGCGCGCGGGGCCGGTGCGGAGGCGGGGCCGGGACGCAGGACGAGGATCCCTCGGAGGAACAGGACGAGTCCGACGATGCTCGCGAGCGTCGCGCCCCCGAGCACCACGAGGGCGAAGGTGGGAGCCCCGAGCGCGACCGCCTCGAACACCGCGCCCGCCCCGAGGGCGCCCGCCACGAGGAGTAGGTCGAACTCGCGTGCGGCCCTCGGCACACCCTGCTCCACCGGTAGTCGGAGGAATCCGAGGATCGCACCGCCGATCGCGAGGAGCGCGAGCCCGAGGAACACCGGGTCGTTAACCGCCGAGAGGGGGAGCTGGGGCGCCTTCGTTCCCCCGGCCCACGCCCCGATACCGGCGGACTGCTCGGCCATGACGTTCAGGAAGCCTGAAGAGAGTTGGGAAGGGGAACCTCCGCCCGCCGCGCGGAGCCCGAGCCCCTCGACGAGCGCGAGGAGGAGCCAGAGGAAGTTCGCTCCGCTCTCCCCGCCGGGGCGCAACAGCGCGGCGAGCACCGCGAGCGGAACTCCGAGGAGCAGCCCCGCGAAGAGCGCATCCCACGGCGGGAGGAGCCCGAACCCGGTGAACGCGCCCCCGAGGAAGACGAGGAACCCTCCAAGTAGGGGGAGCCACCAGAGGAGCGCCCCGCGGTCGCGTAGCGCAACTCCCGCGATCGGCGCGGCCCCCAGGAGGAATCCAACCGCGAGGAGCGGAGAGGTGGAGGTGAGTCCGAGGAGCCCTCCGACGGAGAGGTAGAGCAGCACGGGCGCCGCGAGGAGTCCCTCACGGACCGGCGAGAATCTCACGCGAGCCCCCAGGCGCGGAGCTGCGTGTAGGTCTCGAGGACCCGCCCCGTTGCGCCGCGACGGTCGTACGGGAAGACCGGTATCCCCTCCGCCCGGAGCTCCGACGCGACCTGGGCGCTCCGGTCCTGCTCCTCCCGCCGGGCCCACTCGAGCGCGCGCGCACCGGCGGAGGGTTGCCCCTCCGGGTAGAACGCAGCCTCCTGCGGCAGGAAGAGGTACAGGTGGTGGCCGCGGTGCCGGAACCGGGCGTGGGCGAGGTGCAGGTCCCCGAGCGAACCCCGCAGCGAGGAGAACAGGAGCACGTGGGAGTTCGTGGTGAGCCGCCGGGAGAGCCCCTCGAGGAACGGCGGGAGCTCGAAGTTCCCCTCCTCCGTCCGCAGGTAGGCGAGATTCTCCGCGAGGAGCCGGAAATGCCGCGAGCCCCGGGACGGTTTGAGGTACTGGCGCAGCCGTTCGGTGCCGGTCGCGAGGCCCACTCGGTCCTCGCCGCTATGCGCCACGACCGCGGTGACGAGCGAGGCGGCCTCCACGGCGCGGTCGAGCGCGTTCTCGCCCGGAAGTCCCGCGAGCATGGCGGGTGTCACGTCGAGGGCGAGCACGAAATCCTGCCGGCTCTCCTGCTCGAACTCGCGGACGTACCACTGACCCGGCCGCGAGCGCCGCCACGCGACGTGGCGCAGGTCGTCGTCCGGCTGGTAGGCCCGCAGCGACCGGAACTCGCTCCCGAAGCCGCGGTGCCGGAGCGCGAGCCGGCCCTGGACCCGGGTGAACAGGGCGGAACCGATCCGCTGCGCGCGCTCGATCGGAGCGGGCGGGATCACCTTCACCGCCTGGCGCGTGTCCGAGAAGAGTCGCTGGCTCCAGGCGAGCTGGCGCGGGCTCCAGAGGGTCACGGCGACCGGGCCGACTACGTGGCTCCCTCGCGCTCCGGAGCGGAGCCGGGAGCGCACGCGACGCCGGACCTGCGGCCGCCACCACCGCGGCGGAGCCGGCGGCGGCGCTCCGGCGGAGAGCGCCTCGGGGAGGAGGTCGCGCACGCTCGCCAGCACCGGCACCGTGCCCCGGTAGACGACCGAGACCTGGGTCGTCGCCTCGTTGCCGGGGGAGAGGACCGAGGGACCCTCGTCCCGGACGGCCACGAACTCTCCCGCCCCGGGCAACGTGCGGTGAAACCACAGGATCTCCCCGACGACGAGCGCGAAGGCGACCGCGCTCCCGAGGAGCAGCAGAAGCTCGAGGGTGAACGCCGAGAGGAGGAGCGCGCCCGCCGTGGCCGCGACGGCGAAGTAGCCCCGGCGAGCGATCACGTCGGAACGCCGCGGCTAGCGCGGTACCTCGATCTTGTCCATGCGGTCCTTCAGGACCTCGCGCAGGAGCGGCTCGAGGGCGTTGCGGCCGGTCACGAACCTCTGGGCCACCACATCGGGATGGAGGAGGATCCGGTGGTTCAGCACGTCGAAAGCGGCGCTCTTGATGTCCTCGGGGGTGACGTAGCTCCGGCCCGCGAGCAGCGCGGCCGCCTTCGCGGCCCGCACGAACTGGACCCCCGCTCGGGGCGAGCCGCCCATCAGGATCCGGGGATCCTCGCGGGTGCTCCGGAGGAGCGTCACCACGTAGGTAAGGAGCTCGGGGGAGAGCGTGATCCGGAGCGCCGCACCGTGCAGGCGGAGCAACGTCTCCGCGCTCACGGCGAGCGAGGCGCCCTCGAGCGCGGGCTCTCCGCCGTGCCGCTCGAGGAGGCGTAGTTCGTCCGCCCGGCTCGGATAGCCGAGCAGGAGCCGGAACAGGAACCGGTCGAGCTGCGCCTCGGGGAGCGGGTACGTCCCCTCCTGCTCGATCGGGTTCTGCGTCGCGATGACGAGGAACGGCCGCGGGAGCGGGTAGGTGACCCCGTCGACGGTCACCTGCTTCTCCTGCATGGCTTCGAGGAGGGCGGACTGTACCTTGGGCGGGGCACGGTTGATCTCGTCCGCGAGCACGACGTTCGCGAACACCGGACCGCGCCGGTACTCGAACGCCGAGGTGGTCGGGTTCAGGATGACCGTCCCCGCGATGTCGGAGGGCAGCATGTCGGGGGCGAACTGGATCCTCTTGAAGGTGAGCGAGAGCGCGGAGGCGAACCGGTGCGCGAGCATCGTCTTCGCGATCCCGGGCACCCCCTCGAGGAGAACGTGCCCCTCGGCGAGCAGCGCCACGAGGAGCTGGCGGACCGTCGTCGCGTAGCCGATCACCTCGCGACCGACGTACTCCTCGAGCGCCGCGAGCAGCTCGGGGCCGCTCGGCGTCGTGGAGAGCGTCGGGCCGGTCGGGGCCGGGAGGGTCGGGACGGGGGCGCCCGGAGGAGCTACTGCCGTCATGGGGTTCTCTCGAGGAGTTTCAAGGTCGTGTCCACCTCGCCGAGCAGCCGGTCGAGGCGGACGAAGAATCGCCGGTGCGAGTTCTCGAGGCTCCGCCAGAAGTCCCAGCGAAGCCGGCTCCCGAGCTCGAGCTCGCGCGCGTAGAGGTGGAGCCGGGTGAGCCGCTCCGCGAGCTTGCGGAGCTGCTTACTCTCCGCGCGGGGGATCGCGAGGGCCGCCGGGGTCGAGCGGGGAAG
>JAKIWH010000111.1:0-878 GCA_022750125.1 Thermoplasmata archaeon | reverse complement strand
GCGCGGCATCGAGCCGGTCGAACGCCTCGAGGAGCACCGCGGAGTAGGTCTCCGTACGCAGCGCGAGGACGGTCCGACTCACAGGGTCCCGGTCGGGGACCGGCACGGGCGGGTCGAACCCCTTCGTGCGGGGTCGTCCGCGCGGTGCGGCGGCGAGCCAGAGGAGGATCGCCACCACGAGGAGGAGGAGCGGCAGGCCGATGCGTGGGTTCGCGAGGTGGAGCAGAAAGATGTGCAGCGTGTCCACGCGCGAGCTCACCCCACCGTCTCGGTCTCGGTCTCGGAAGGCGCGGCGCGCTCGTTCCGGAGCACCTCGGCTTCCGGTCGGGCGGGCTCGACGTAGAGCCGCCACATCGGCGGGGCGGCGTAGAGGCTCTGCAACAGCTCGAGCACGGCGCGCCCGTCGGGGGGTGGGGCGCTCGTCCCGTACCGGAACGGTTCGTAGAGCCGCCAGAGCGCCTCGAAGAAATCGAGGAGCGGTCGCATCTCCTCGGTAAACCCGTCCCGGACGATCTCCTCGTGCGTCCAGCCAACGGCGAACGGTCGGGCGTACGCGCGCTGCAGGTCCTCGACCACCTTCGGGTAGGCGTACCGAAGCGTCTCGGCCACCTCGCCCCGGCCGAGCCGGCGCTTGGCCTCGGTGAGCGCGGGCACCTCGACGGGCCGGATCTTCTCGACGATTACCGTCGTGGGGGGCAGATCCTCCCGGGATCGGTGCCGCATCAGGTGGAGCCCCCTCCGGCCGTGCCCGCGCTTCGCCGCCGGGAGGGGCCGAACATCAGGTAGGCGAGCGCGAGCGCGAGGATCGCTGCGGGTGCCGCGACGAGGAGCGCCGTGCTCGCCACGCTACCCGCCGGCAAGAAGTCGAACGGGCCCGG
>JAKIWH010000025.1:1522-22397 GCA_022750125.1 Thermoplasmata archaeon | reverse complement strand
AGCGTCGCTCCGTACGGCGCGAGTTGCATGATCCTCTTCGGTGGATTTGCGGCCTCCTCCTACGATCCCACCGTCGGGTCCTACTTCAACGACACCTGGACCCTCGGCTCTGGGTGTTCGGGCGGAACTGGCTCGGGCGCTGGGAATGGGAACTCGACGGGTAACAACACAGGCTCCGGAAGCGGGAGCGGCGGCGGGGCGAGCGGGAACGGCTCTGGCCAGGTAGCGGGTGGATCCGGCGGAACCAACGAGGGAGGGGCCGGATCGAGCACGGGCACGGGTGCCGGGTCAGGCGCTGGAACCGATCCTTCTACCCCCTCGAGCCGGGCTGCTCCGAACCGGCCCATCGCCTCCGCCCCAGGCTCCAACGGCGGAGCTTCCGGTGCTCCCCCGATGATCTGGTCGTTCCTCCTCTTGGGGGCCGGAGCCGCGATCGGAGTCCTCGGGACCCGACGGCGTCGCACCAGGGTGTAACCGCATCCATCGGGGAGCGCGAGCTGCCGGCGGCGCGAGGCGCTAGCCTGTCAGCCTCGGACCATCGCGTGAACTCGCCTCCTCGGTGATCTCGGACTCCCCGACCCGGGAGGAAAGTGACCGCACTCTGGAAGGAAATCCGGCCAGGGAAACCGGGGCCGGGCTCAGGCGCGGGGCGCGCGGGATTCCGGCAGGGGTCGACCGACCCCAACGTACTCGACCCCGAGCCTCGCGAGCGCATCGGGTCGGAGGATGCGCCGAGTGTCGACCACGACCCGCTGGCGGAGTCGTTGCCATTCCCGAGAAGGCAGGCGCGCGTACTCGCTCCAGCCCGTATGGATGATGGCAAGGTCCGAGTCGCTTAGCGCGGCGAGCAGCCGAGTCTCGAGCCGGTAGTCGCCTCCCTGGAGCTTCCGGAGCTCCCGCGGTAGCCCTGCGAGGAACGCCGGACCGGCGTTGGGGTCGTGCAGGATGACTCGAGCGTTCCGGCGGAGCAACTCCCGAAGGAGAGGGTACGCCCGGGAATCGCGCACGTCCGAGGTCTCCTCCTTGAAGGCGAGGCCGAGGAGAGCGACGGTCTGGCCCGAAAGGCTCCCGAGGGCGAGCTCGGCAAGGTCGGCAACATGGGCGGGCTGGCTCTCGTTCACCGCAAGAACGGAGCGAGGAATCTCGAGCCGCAGGCCGAGCTCCGCGGCGCAGGCGAGCAGCGCTTTCAGGTCCTTCGTGAAGCAGCTTCCCCCGAAGCCGGGCCCGGCACGGAGGAACCCCTGACCCAGCCTCGGGTCAAGTCCGACCGCGGCCATGACCCCGTCGATATCTACGCCGGTCCGCTCCGCGAGCCGCGCGATCTCGTTCGCGAACGAGACCTTGGTGGCAAGGAGCGCGTTCGCGGTGTACTTGACGAGCTCCGCGCCAGCGGGGGTGAGATTGAGGAGCGGCGCGGGAAACCCGCGGTACGCCGCGCGGAGGCACCGCAGGGTTCGGGCGTCGCTCGTCCCCACGATGATCCGGGTCGGGCGCAGGGCGTCCGCGACCAAGGTGCCCTCGGAGAGGAACTCAGGGTTTACCGCCACCCCCAGCGACCGGGCCGAACTGCGGCCGCTCGCGGAGCGAAGGGTCGGCTCGACCACCTTCTCGGTCGATCGCGGGACGACCGTGCTCTTCACCACGATTCCTCGCCATCCGGGGATACTTCGAACGGCGCGGCCGAGCTCCTCGCAAGCGCTCCGGACGAAGGAGAGGTCCACCTCGCCCTCGTCGGTGCTGGGCGTCGGAACGGCAAGAAAGAGGAGCTCCGATCGCTCGAGCGCCGCACGGGCGGAGTCCACGACCGACAGCTTCCCCGAACGCACCACCCGGGTGAGGGTCGCCTGGAACCCCGGCTCGAAGAACGGCGCCTCGCCCCGGGCGATCGCTTCCCGCCGGTCCGGGAGTACATCGAAGCCCACCACGCTCCGGCCGTAGTGCGCAAACGCGACGGCCGTGGCGAGTCCCACGTATCCGAGTCCGACTACGCCGATCGCCCCACGTGGATCCGGGCTCCGGACGCGCAGCTTCATGGCGGAGCGCGAGCGCCGCGTCATCGGCCTCGTCGGTCCGCGAGGCGGTGGAAGTACTCCGAGGTTCGGGAGAGACCCGTTGCGAGCGGGACTTTCGGTTCCCAGTCAAGAATTCGGCGCGCCTTGCGGAGGTCCGGACGGCGGCGCTCTGGATCGTCCGCGGCCCGTGGGACGAACACGATGGGAGATCGATCACCCGTGAGCCGCCGTATGCGTGTGGCGAGCTGGAGGACCGTGGCCTCACCCCGAGGGTTACCCAGGTTGACGGGGCCAGTATCGGGGGGGGCCGCGTAGAGCCGGACGAGACCTTCGATCAGGTCGTCGACGTAGCAGAACGACCGGGACTGCCGGCCGGTCCCTTGCACGGTGATCGGGGCACCCCTCCAGCCCTGTACGAAGAAGTTCGAGACGACCCGCCCATCGTCCGGCGCCATCCGCGGACCGTAGGTGTTGAAGATGCGCGCGATACGCACGTCCGCCCCTCGCTGGCGCTGCCAAGCGGCGCAAAGCGCCTCAAGGAAGCGCTTCCCCTCATCGTAGCAGGACCGGACCCCGATCGGGTTCACGTGGCCCCAGTAGCTCTCCGGTTGCGGATGTACCTGAGGGTCACCGTACACTTCGGAGGTGGAGGAGACGAGGACGCGGGCTCCACAGCTCACCGCGTGCGCGAGAACCTGCGCGGTACCGAAGGCGTTCACCTCGAGCGTGCCGATCGGGTCCGCCTCGTACCGGGGCGGGGACGCGGGGGAGGCGAGATGGAAGATCGCGGTCGCGGGAGGTAGGCGGAGCTTCCGCCGAAGGTCGGCGCGGCGAAATTGGAACCCCTGGCGTTCGCGGGCGAGCGCGAGGTTCTCGAGCCGGCCCGAGGAGAGGTTGTCGATGCCGAGGACCATCCAGCCATCCGTAAGGAGGCGGTCGACCAGGTGGGAACCGAGGAACCCCGCCGCCCCGGTGACGATCGCGCGGGGTTTCACGGTCGTAGCGACCTCAGCAGCGGCACGAGACGCTCCCGCAGCTCGGGGTCCTTGAGCGCGAATTCGAGGTTCGTCTTGAGCCAGATGAACCGGTCGCCGATATCGTAGCGGACGCCGTCGAAGGTCACGGCGTACACGCCTTCCCGCTCGGCGAGCACGTTGAGGGCGTCGGTGAGCTGGAGCTCCCCGTTCCGGCCGGGCTCGATCTGCCGGATGGCGTCGAAGATCGTCGGGGTAAGCAGGTAGGCGCCGGTGATGCCGAGACGGCTCGGCGCCTCGGCGAGCGGCGGCTTCTCCACGAGGTGCCGCACCTCGTACACACCGCTTCGCACTTCCTTGCCGTCGACGATCCCGTAGTCCGAGACCTTGCTGTCCGGGACCAGTTCGACCGCCACGACGCTCTTCCGGCTCCCGAGCTCCTTGAACCGCCGGGAGAGCTGCGCGAGCAGCGGGGGGTCGCAGACGTTGATCGTGTCTCCGAGCAGCACTCCGAACGGCTCCTTCCCGACGTGACGCTCGGCGCACGCGATCGCGTCCGCTAGTCCCTTCGGCTGCCGTTGTCGGACGAAATGCACGGTGGCCCGCTCGGTGAGTCGGTCGAGCTCGACCATCGCGGGGATCGGCTCGGCGGTGACGAGCTCGGGACTCAGGTCGAAGTGGTCCTCGACGGCGCGCTTCGTCCGACCTGTCACGATGAGGATGTCGTCCGCGCCGGCGGCGACCGCCTCCTCGACCACGTACTGGATCACCGGGCGGTCGACGACGGGCAGCATCTCCTTCGGCATGCTCTTCGTTGCCGGGCGCCCATAAAGCCGCAGGGGGAACGGCCGAGCGGGCTCCGAGGGCCGCGTGCGCTCCCGGTCTACACCGCTCGGAGGATCTGCTCGCCGACCGCAAGGTAGGACTCCACCATCCGGTCGGCCGAGAACGATGCTTCCGCCCTGCGACGTCCCGCTAGGCCGAACGCGCGAGCCTCAGTCTCGTTCACGAGCACGCGGCGTACGGCGGCGACGAGCGCCGCGACGTCACCCCGCGCAACCACGAGCCCGGTCTCCCCATCGCGAACGATCTCCGGCAACGCCCCTGCACCGTAGGTCACGACCGGTTTCGCACATCCCATCGCCTCGAGCGCGACGAATCCGAACGGTTCGTCCCACAGGACCGGCGTCACCACGACGTACGAGCGGGCCATGAGAGCCCGAAACTCCCCGCGGGGTAGGTAGGGCGACCCGTCCACGACCTGGTCGCCGGCGAAGTTGGTGGCCCGGAAGGAGACTTCGGGAAACTCCGGCTTGAGCTGCTCCGCCATCGCGTGAAAATCCTTGAACCCTTTGCGTTCGCTGTCGTGTCCTGCGGGGTAGAGGACGACCTTGGGGCCCGCCTGCCATGGCGTCGCCTCGATGGTTCGGAAATCCAGTCCACTATGGATCGCGTGCACTCCGGTGTAACCTGCCGACTCTAGCCTGTGCTTTGCGTCCTCGCTAGGCGCGAGGAGCGCCGCTGCGGAAGAGAGGAGGAATCGCCGGCTCTGAAACTTGAGGAACGTGGCGGCCGCGACTGGAGCCGGGAGGTGGTTCGCGAACGGCCCTAGCCGAACCGGTGGCGTGCGGTTCGACATGTGGCGGACGCAGGCCGACCAGGAAGGCCCCGCGCACGGCCCTTGGCCCTCGATGTAGAGGGTCCCGATCGGACAAGCCGGCCAGTGGATCTGGATGCAACCGATGTACGGAATCCCGCGGACTCGGCAGGCGACCGGGAGCGAGGCATCGAAGTCGAAGAAACCGTAGACGAGCTCCGGTCGCAGTTCTGCCAGCGAGCGGCTGTAGCTCGCAAACGCGGCAGGGTCCACATCGAACGGTGATGCGGCGAGGGAGACGAGCGCGAGCCCGGCACGGCGCCGCCCGGTGACGATGACGTCGTGACCTCGAGTTCGAAAACCCGCGGCCAAAGTCTCCGCGGCGACGGGCTCTCCCCCGGGCCACCCGGGTTCCAAAGCGGCGCCTGCAAGGAGAATACGCATAGATGCTGGCTCGACGGGCTCCCCCTCTTGACAGTTGCTCGCTCCCCGGACGGGCCTACTACAGCAGGCCGGAACGCTGCTCGCACGGCGGAGAGAGGGAGCTGCGCCAACTCTGGGCGGGGTAGGCGGGCGGCTACGCCGCCGGTGCGTATCCGCTGCTCGCGCCCGCGGAGCGGCCGGCGCCGAACAGGATCGTCTTCCTACTCTATCGCCGTTCTGTCGCTCGGGCTCAAGTAGGGACCGAACCTACGACCGGAGACGGGCGAGGTGCTCCGCTACGATCCGCCGTTGACCGCGCGGCTCACTTCCGCATCTTCGTGCATGCCGAGTTCGACCGTTCTAGGCACCTGGCCCGCACCCCTGGCGTCCGGGCCGAACGCATTCGAGACCTCGGCCCTACGGGCGCGGCGCATTCCGGAGGCGTGAGCACGGAGTGACGCGCTCGCAGAAGGCCCTAGACAATCTGGTCCCTGCCTCCCTCCGGGATAGCCCCTTCCTGAGTCGATGGCTCGTGGGGTCGAGAAAATCGTACGACGAGCTCGCGAAGCTGATGCAGCGCTACCGGGTCGAGAACCTCGTAGGGGTCGAGCCCGCCGAGTTTCGCGCCACCCTGGAGGGGTTCGTCAACGGCCAGGGCGATCCCTCGGCAGCGGTGGGAGGCGCGCAACGGGACCTCTCGGTGCGATTTCATTGGGGGCATACGCACGATTTCGGAAGCTTCCGCCTCTCGGGACGAATGGGGTACCGCCACCTCGCGGTCCTGTCGGTATTCATCGACAAGTTGCGCGGGATCCCAATCTCTCTGGCGGGACGGAAAGTCCTCGAGATCGGCTGTTGGACCGGGGGCATGAGCCTCTTGCTCGCCGCCATGGGCGCCGAGGTCGTCGCGATCGAGGAGGCGAAGATCTACGTCGAGGCGCTCGCCTACCAACAGCGCTCGTTCGGTGTGGAGAAGCTGGAGCCTCGCACGCTGTCCCTCTACGATCTAGAAGCGCCGGAGTTCCAGGACGCGTACGACGTGGTGGTGTTCTCCGGGGTCATCTACCACCTCACCGACCCGGTCGTCGGACTCCGGCTCACCTACAACGCGCTCCGGGAGGGCGGAGTCTGTCTCGTCGAGACCGCCGCGAGCCCGAGCCTTGCGAGCGTCTGCACGTACGAGGGACCGAGCGTCGTCACGCGGGGCAACCGTGGGGCGGTGAGCCGCGGCGGGTGGAACTGGTTCGTCCCGTCGCGCGCCGCCCTCCAACGGATGATGGGGGATGTCGGATTCACGGACGTCCGCACGGCTCGCCGCATCGGCGGTCGAGTGTTTGCCGTCGGTCGCCGCGGACCTCACGCCGAGATGACACGAGCAGGACTCTCTCGGCCGAAGCTCCGCTAAACGGCGGGCCGATCTCAGCTCCGAGCGTTCGCAAGCTCCCGTCGACCTCGTCTTGGCTCCCTAAGCTCCCGAGGAAGGGACGCGGATCCCGGAGGACCCCGTGCCAGACCGTACGCCGGCGGAGCGCGGTCGACCTGCGCCGTGGATCGCGCACCGGCGGGCCGGGGGCTTGTTTTCGACGAATGCGGATTCGTACTCACCGGATAACTTTTAACCGCGAGATTCTCGCGGCAGGGGATGCCCGGACCTCGAGCCCTCGTGCTTGGTCTCGACTCGATTCCCCCCGAGCTCCTGTTCGATCGCTTCCTCGGTGTCATGCCCAACATGCGCACCCTCGTCGAGCAGGGTCAGCGCGGCGTGCTGCGAACGATCGATCCCCCGATCACCGTCCCGGCCTGGGCCGTGATGTTCACGGGGGTGGACCCCGGGACCCTCGGGATCTACGGCTTCCGCCACCGGCGGCCAGGGACCTACTGGGACATGTACACCCCGACCCCGCAGATGATCGCGTACCCCACCGTCTGGGACCTGCTCTCCCGTCAGGGAAAGCGCGTTTGCGTGATCGGCATGCCGCCCGGGTACCCTCCCCCCGCCGTGAACGGAGTGTTCATCTCCGATTTCCTCACCCCGTCGAAAGCGCAGGACTTCGTCCGGCCGCTCGAGCTCAAGAAGGAGATCCTGGGCGTCGCGGGGAGCTACGAGTTCGACGTGACCTTCCGCGCCGAAGACCGCTCCCGCGTCGGCGAGGAGCTCATCACGATGACCCGCCACCGGTGGGCCGTCGCGCGCCACCTCTGGAACAAGGAGCCGTGGGACTTCTTCGCGCTCCACGAGATCGGCCCGGACCGGCTCCACCACACCTTCTGGAAGTACTTCGACACGCATCATCCCAGGTACGAGGAGAACGCGCCGTACCGGGAGCTCGCCGACCGGTACTATCGGATTCTCGACGAGGAGATCGGCAAGTTCCTCGCGGCCGTACCCAAGGACGTCCGGGTCCTCATCGCCTCCGACCACGGAAGCCAGGCGATGGACGGCTGTTTTTGCATCAACGAATGGCTCGTCGACGAGGGGTATCTTGCGCTGAAGTCCACCGCGACCCCTCCCGGCGTCCCGCTCGAGAAGCTCACCGTGGACTGGAGCAAGACCCGCATGTGGGGAGCGGGGGGCTACTACGCCCGGATCTTTTTCAACGTCGCCGGCCGAGAGAAGGAGGGGATCGTTCCGAAGTCCGCGGTGCCGGGCCTCATCGACGAGCTCAAGGCGAAGCTCGCCAAGGTGCACCGACCGGACGGCAAGCCGCTCGAAGCTCAAGTGTACACACCGAACGACCTCTACAAGTCGGTCCGCGGAGACGCCCCGGACCTCATCGCCTACTTTGGGAACCTCAAGTGGCGATCCGCCGGGACCCTCGGCCACAAGAAATGGTTCCTCGAGGAGAACGACACGGGTCCCGACGACTCCGTGCACTCGTTCGAAGGGCTCTATCTACTGCTCAACGGGGACGCGGAGCCCGGGGTGCTCGGCAAGCAGGAGTCGATCCTCGATGTGGCCCCCACCCTCCTCACCTGGTACGGGATGAACCCCCAGCCGCACATGCAGGGTCGCCCCATCGCGGCGTGGGGGGACGGCCGGAAGCCGGCACCGTCGAGCTGAGCGCCGCGCCACCTGCGTAGAACGCAGGCCCACCTTGGGCGCAGTTCGGACGCGGTGGTTCGTTGGCTACTCGTCGGGAGGGCTAGCGCCCGAGCTCGCCTCGGCGTTCCGAGCCTCCTCGGTCGCGGGCGTGGCCGGGCCCCGGCGCCGCCACTCCCGAACGGTACGGCGCAGGAACGCGTCGATCTCGGGACGGAGCCCGGAGTCTAGGAACCGGCGCGCCCGACGGAGGGCCCCGTCGGAGAACCGCTTCCAGAGCAGTTCGTCGGTCATCCACTCCTTGAGCGTCCGAGCGTACGCACCCACGTCCCCCGACCGAACCCGCACCCCGCTGACTCCCTCCTCGAGCGGTTCCGGCGGCGTCCCCTCGTTCGCCACCGTCGGGACACCGCACAGTCCCGCCTCGGGGATCGTCCAGCCGAACCCCTCGATCGGGCTGTGGATGGTGAGCGCCTTGGCGGTGAGCAGCGTATCGAATTTTTCCGCGTCCGAGACGTTGGTGCGGAGCTCGATCCCCGCGCTCCACTTCGAGTCGCGCACCCGCCTTTCGAGGGACGCGAGGTAGCTGGGGTCGTCCTTCCGGCCCATCATCACGAGCTCGGCGTCCGGCAGCTCCGCGCGGAGCGCTTCGAGCACGCTGACCGCCTCGTCGAACCGCTTGTAGGGGCGGAAATTCCCGAGGCAGATGAACCGGTTCCGGCGCTGCCCGAACGGACGGCTTCCGTCTGGGCCCTTGAGCGCCAGCACCTTGGGTTGGTGGATCGCGATGTGGTCGGCGGAGATCCCCGAGCCGATCAGCCACGCGCGGGTCCGCTCGGAGGGGGTGAGGAGGAATCCTGCGCGGTAGACACGGACTAGGATCGATTGGACCACCCCTGCGAGACGGGCCGCGGCCGGCCCGTAGGCCGCGCGGAACAGCGGACGATTGTCCTGGTACCACATGCCCACGCACGGTCGTCCTGCGAGGAGGATGCCGAGGAACGGCGTGCGCTCGCCCCCGATCACCTCCTCGACGACGAGGTCGTACGGGGCCGCACGTCCGATCAGGAACCGCACCCATACGAACGGGGCGAGAAGCCGGGTGGGCGCGAGCCGCTCCACCTCGACGCCCTCCCGCGTCTCGACGGGGGGAAGCCCGGGCGAAGAGCAACACCAGAGGCGGACGGTATGCCCGGCCCGCACGAGCTCGAGAGCGAGGAGCGAGAGATGGAGATCTCCCCCCGCGGCCCTCGGATTCCGTGGGTCGCGCGCGGCAACGACGAGTACGCGGAGCGGGCGCGGAGGGTCCCCCGCTGTCGGTGCTACTGAGCTGGCGTCCCCCGGCTGCGACAGCGCTGGCACGGGCCCCCGACTAGACGTACCCCCAGCCGCGAAGACGTTCTTCGATATCGGGCGCGAGCGGGACCGGACGGGACTGGGTCATCCGCTCCCCGATCTCCCCCGCGCTCGCTCGCAAGCGTGCCACGAACTCGGGCGTGTCCCCCCAGCGGTCCCGGAGCTCCCCTGGGTCCGACGAGAGGTCGTACGCCTGGGTCTCGTTTCGGGTCGCGTCGTACACAAGCTTCCACTCCTCCGCGTACGCGATGACGCGGATCCGGTCGAACTCCGGTTTGCGCTCCGCCGGGACCGCCTTCTTGAGGTGGTTCCAGACGAGACCGTCCGAGACCGCAAAGACCGGCGCCGGTCGAGGTGCGTCGATGAGCTCCTGCAACGGCACGGCGGAAGGAACGCTCATCCCGTTCATGCCCGCCTCCCTTAGGAGCGTAGGGACGACATCGATGAGGCTTGCCCACCCCTTACCCTCGACCGCCCGACCGGTCCCGCCCGCCGGCCGGTAGACGAGCGGGATGCGAAGCATCGGGTCGATGACCCCGTTCAGGTGGAACAGCTCGCCGTGCTCCCCGAACGCCTGGCCGTGGTCGCTCGTGGCGATGAGCGAGGTGTTCTCCCAGCGCCCTGCCTGCCGGAACGCCTCCACGATGCCGCGCAGCCGACGGTCGAGGTTGCGCACCATCTCGCGGTAGAGTCCGCGGAGCGTGGCGAGCTCCTCCGCCGTGGGCTTCCAGCTGCCCGAGATGCAGCGGACGAAATCCTGCCGAACCCGCGCCGTCCTCCACCACTGCCCGAGCCCCTCCCTCGCCCCGGCGGCCGCGAAGTACGGCTCGTGGGTGTCGCAGAGGTTGATGGCGCAGAAGACGGGAGCGTCCTTCGGTTGCCGAGCGAGCCACTCCGAGAGGGAGGGCTCGATCCATGGCGCGGTCGAGACATCCCGTTCCCCGTTCCCTCCGGCGAGCCGCTGATGGACGGTGTCGGCGACGTCGAACAGGAACGGGTAGCGGTACGCGGCCTCGGTCGCGTTGATGACGATCTTGCCGAGCGCCCCGTCCCGGAACCGCTCGAGGAGCTTCGCCTCGCTCGCCACCGATCGGGTGCTGCACGGGGGAGAGTCGGTCCGTGCGCGCCGGATGTACGACTCCCACCATCCCCCCCAGCCGGCTTCGTCAAACCCGTCGACGAGCCCGAACCGGGGGCAGAGCAGCGTGTTGGCGGAGAGGAGGAGCGAGCGGTACCCGTGCGCCCCTAGTGCGGCCGGAAGCCGGGGTACGCTCGGTTCGAGGACGAGGTTCGAGTGGGCGTGGCAGCCGTGCTCCCACGGATAGAGTCCGGTGAAGGCGCTCGCATGGGCGGGGATCGTCCATGGGACGACCGTGGACGCGTGGGGGAATCGAACCGAATCGTTGAGCAGGCTCGTGGTGAACGGCATCTCCGAGACGGGGGAGGTTCCCCCGGGATAGTCCGAGGCCCTCAGGGCGTCGAAGATGACGACCAGAAAGTTCGGGGACCGGGCGGAGGGAGGGCTCATCGCGGGCCGGTCCAACCCCCGCAGGGTCCCACCACGCTACGCCAGAAGCCCCGGGGACGCTCCAGGACACCGGGCACGACGGTCCTCCGCTCGGAGGCAGCATCGGCCTCGAGGCGCGCTGCACATTCACCCGGAGTACGAATGCGCACAGCCTCGTACCCGTCGACCCGCCCTAATAACATTGTTCGCGAGGGTCGCGCCCGCACAAGGGGCGGCGTCGCTCCCTCTCGTGTCCGCTTCCGCGAGGGACTCCGCGGTGGGCGCGACGGCCCTCCCGGGCCCCGCCGCGCTCCGAGGAACTAGGGCGCCGCCTGGTCGCCGAAGTACGGTGGGGGTCCGACGAGCGAGAGAGAGAGAGCGGCTAGATAGATCGCAAAGTTAGGCCCGAGCGAGACCCCGACGGAGCTCAGCGTGCCGAAGCCGGTGACCGTGACGGTCAGGGAGGAGTTCTCCGTTACCCAGACGCCCTGGGAACTCGACAGGATCGAGACGTTAGCGCTCGCCACGACCGCCGGCGACTCCCGTACGAAGACGTAGGCGTAGTGGTGGCCGGCGGAAGTGTTCAGGTACTGGACCGGGTCGATCACGATCGGGGTCCACAGCGGCCGGAAGGAGAAAAGCGGGTTGAGCGAGCTCGTATGGACCCGGAAGCTCACGTTGAGGGTGTAGGTCCCCGGCGTGACGAAGCTCACGGACGGGCCCCGCCAGAAGTTGACCCCCGAGGTCCCTGAGTTCACGTAGTAGAGCGTCTCGTTCTCGTTCACGGCCGAGCTCAGGCGGGTCGCGAACCTCGACCCGTGGAAGGTCGTGCTGCTCCCGGACCAGAAGCCGGGAAGCGGAGCCTGGTTCCAGCCGCGCTCGAGAAGGTACACGCCGTCCGAGCAGACGACCGTACCGAAGCCGGTGAAGTTGCCGAAGTAGAGGATGAGCTGGGCCGGGTACTGGTCGATGGTGAAGTCGAGCAGCACGAAGGAGGATTCGTTGATGAATGCGTCGAGGGAGCCCCAGTAGCTGTTGTTCCCGGCGAACAGCTGCGTCGTGGGCAGCACGTACGCGTTGGGACGGTCGGAGACCTGGGGGAACAGGTGCGCGGTCGTCAGGACCCCCGCCTGGCTCGGGATCAGCTGGATCGTACGGTCGAGGAGCTGCGTGTGCGGCGTCGGGGAGGGGACACCGTACTGGATCGAGGAGAGGCCGGCGACCGGAGGTGCGGTGAGAGGGTTCGCCACCACGAGGCAGAGCAGCACCGCGAGGCCGAGCGAGGCCGGCAGGATCGACTCCTCCCGACCCGGGAGCGCCCACCGGTGAGGCGGACCGGTGGCGGCGGGGGCGGGCTGGCCGAACTCCCGCGCGAACAGGGAGCGGAGGTAGACGACCCCCCCGATCGCGCCGGCGAACAGGAACGGGCTAATGTACCCGAGGTACTGGCTTCCGAGCGAGTACATCGGCGGGAAGTTGCTGAGCAGGGCGAGGGCGAGCCAGAACGCCACCGGCAACGAGTAGCGGAGCTCGCCAAAGAGAGGAAAGAAGGCGAGGCACCCGAACAGGATCAGGGTGTAGAGAAGCTTCGTCGAGCCCGCGTGGGCGAGCGCGGCCCCCGCCGCACTTGGATTCAGAAGCGCCCGAGGGATGACGTCGAAGAAGGAGGAGGCGCCGAGGACGGTGTAGTGGCTCTGGTAGCCCACCCCGAAGGTTCCCCCCGCGGGGTTGAAGGAGCGAACCATTTCGAAGGCCAGGAGGTACCAGCCGATCGTGAGGGCGCAGGCCCCGAACCAGAGGAGACGTTCCGAGCGGCGCTCGGCGGTCGGGGCCCGACGAGGACCCCAGTAGGCACCGACGAGAGCGAGGAAGGCGCTCAGCCCCAGCAGCGGGGCGACGGTCTCGATGGAGGCGAGAGCGAGCGCCCAGAAGACGAAGAATCCCACCCGCCGCTTCAGCGTCAGGAAGTAGAACGCGGAGAGGACAAAGAACGGAAGGAACACCTCCATGTCGAAGCTGAGCCAGTCGAGCGTCATGGTGAGCGGCGAGAGAAGGTAGGCGAGACCGAACCCGAGGCCCCACTTCGCCGACCCGAGCCGGTGCTGGGCGATGCCGTAGACGGGGAACGCGGCGAGGCCCAGGGCGGTCACCTTGAACACGAGGAGGGTGGTCGGCGCGGGGGCGAGTGCGTAGAACGGAAGGAGCACGAACAGCAACGGCGAGAAATGGACGGCGAAGAAGGTCCCGTTCGTCCCGGCGGGAATATTGGAAGTGTAGTAGAACAACTTGTGGTCGAAGGCGGCGGTGTAGAACGACTGGTTGAACGAGCCGAAATCCTGCGAGAACGTGTAGTAAGCGCCGTACGCGAGGATCTGCGCCCAGGAGAACACCACGATGTCGACGAGCACCGACAGCGCGAGGATGCAGAGCCAACGGTTCGGTCGCTCGAGCCCCAGCAGCTCGAAGATGCGCACGACCTTCTCGCGAAGGCTGCGTTTCGGAGGAGCAGGCGCCGTGTCAGCGGTCGGCAGCTGCGAAGGGGTCCAGGGCGAGGGGACGCCGGCGTCGGGGCCCGCGGCTTCCGCCCCGATCACCGTCCCTGCTCCTTTGCACTCGCGAGGTCGGGGGAGCTAGAGATCGGCGTATCCGATCCCGATGGACTCCCACGAGGGGTGCGGGAGCGCGGCATCTCGCTCGGCCGGAGCACGGAGGGGATCCCAGGCGAGCGCAGATTCTCCACGGCCATCGGCACGCGGTCGCCCCGCAGTGTTCCGCTCATGGCTTCGAAGGGGGCGATCTTCCCGCCGGTGGAACCTGCGGCACCCCCGTGGAGGAACTGGGGGGAGCAGGCGTCGGGGGAGCCCGGGCACTCTGGCCCGCGGTCTCCGAACTCGGGGAGCGGAGCTTCTTACGCAGGACGACGACGACGAGCACGAGGAGCCCGAGGAGCAGCGAGCCCTCGACCGCGTACTGCCACGCGGCGATGCCCGGCGTTACCGGGGCCGCCACCGTGAGGGTCGTGTGCGCGCTCGAGCTCAGGTTGTCCGCGTCGGTGATGTTGACGATGACCGAGAAGGATCCGGTCGCCTGCGGGAAGCAGGAGAATCCGGTGGAGTTCTGGGAGGCGCACCCGGGGGGCAGCCCCGCGAACCGGAACGAAAAGGGGCCGGTCCCGCCCGCGACGGTGACGTTGACGGAGACCCGCTGGCTCACGACCGCGGGGGAGGGGAGCATCGTGAACGCCGCCACCGACGGGGGGGCGTTCACGACCCAGGGGGTGGCGGTCGAGGTCATGGACGCGCCGAGGGCGTCCTTCACGGTGGCGGAGATCTGGTAGGTATTTGCCACCGAAGGGGTGCAAGTGAACGAGACGCGGTTGGGAGCGGGGCAGCCCGGGGGCAGCAGGTTCCAGGAGTAGGTGTAGGGCGTGGCTCCGCCGAACGCGAGCTCGGAGACTGTACCCCGCGTGCCCACGTCGAGGCCCGGGCGGTCGATCCTTGGGGGGAGCGCTGCGAGGGAGAGCGAGCCGAAGAACCACGTGTCCTCCGCGAGCTGACTTCCGCGACCCAGCCCCGAAAAGAGGAGGAGCGGCGGGCTCACGGAGTTGGGGCTCGCCCCGGGACTCGGGCTCGGGGCGAGCGCGGATCCGTACCGCACGGTCGGCGACTGTGTCCCTACGTTGAACGACAGTTTGCTCCAGCCCGTGGGGCTCCAGAGCCAGGTGTCGCCGAGAGGAACTCCGGTGAGCGTCGCACCCCCGAACAGGACGATCGCGGACTCGCTCGCGTCGTACGCCATCGCGGCGTCGTACCGGGTGGAGGGCGCCAGGGTGAGATTCAGGTTCGTCCAGGTTCCCGTGCCCCCGACGACCGGTCCGCTCCACGCGAAGCTCCAGGTGTCGTTCAAGGTGATCGGGATCTTGGTCTGGGGGTCGAGCCCGCCGAACATGATGAGGTGGCCCGCCGACGCGTCGAAGGCCATGGAGCCTCCGAACCGGTCCGGGGGCTCGCCCGGGCCACCGGCGACGAGGGAGGACCAGTTGCCGCTCACGTACCCCCAAGTGGAGGCGCTCTGGTTCAGAGCGAACAACCCGCCGAACATGATGACCCGTCCCGCCAACGGATCGAACGCCATCGACGGGAACGTGCGACCTCGGGGCGGGGTGGTGGGCGTGAGTCGCGTCCACTGTCCCTGCGCAAAGGACCAGGTGTCGTTGACCGTGCTCGTGGGCCGGGAAGTGCTGTTGCTGCCTCCGAACAGGACCGTGTAGTTGTCGACCGGGTCGAAGGCGAGCCCCGCTCCGTAGCGGGGGGCAGGATTGAACGTGGAGTGGACGGTGGCCCATTGCCCTCCGCGAAACACCCAGGTGTCGCCGAGCACCTGCCCGTTCACCTCGCCCCCGAAAAGGAGGTACTCACCATCGGTGGGGTCCCACGAGCCGGACGCGTTGGCTCGCGCAGGTGGCTGCACGGGAATCCCCGGTGTCACGTTGACCCACTGAGGGGCTGAGGAGGCGGCGGGCGCGCCAGCGACGGATCCGCCGAGCCCGACCGGACGGGACGGCGGCGGGCTTGCTTGGTGGCTCGAAGTAGAGAGCGCGTCCGGGTGGGGGCTCGAGCTGTCGACGATCCATCGAGTCGCCGTTGGTCCGTTGGGGAGTTGGGTTGGAAGGAGGAGGCCGAGGATAACCATGCTCGAGGCCGCCCAGAGGAGCGGACGCTTGGCCAGCCGGCCGCAACTTCCGCGCCACGTCCGCTGGCGAGGGGAGCGGACCGATGCTAGGAACTTACGACGCATCGGGTCCCTGAGCCTGGCCGCGCGCACAACCTCGACGCGCCGCGCAGGGCTCCGCCGCACTAGGGGCTGGGCTGTCTCGAGCAGGCCCGACCGGCCGGCCATCCGGCACGGTGGCCACCCCTAGTGAGAGAAACATCCTGCTTCTTTCACCTGTCGACCGATAAAAACCTTTCAGCACGGTTCGGGGCTCGGAGAGCCCATCTCCTACGCTCCCGCGCGGGTGCCACCCTCGCCGAAGAGCCGAGGTACCGCCCGAGGGGCTCAGAAGAAGGCGATCTGCGCGATCATCTCGACACCGATCCGGAACGCGCGCCTCCGGCCCCGCCCCGCGCCTTTCGACAGCCCCACGCGCTTCCGGAACTGGATGGGGGCCTCGACCACCCAGAGACCTTCCCGGAGCGCCACGAGGATCATGTGCGGCGAGAAGGAGTCTCCCCCCTCGTCCAGGTGCCCGATGATGCGCTGGAGCGCCTCCCGCCGGATGGCCCGGAAGGTGCACCCCACGTCCGTGAGCTGCACGCGGCCCAAAAACGTCCAGTCCCAGAAACGGAGCCGGATCAGGAAGGCGAGGAACAGGTTCCCCCAGCTGAGGAACCAGTCCATCTGCGAGCCCGGGCGCGTGAGGGTTCGGGTCGCCCGGGTCCCTACGACCATGTCGACGTCCGTGAGGTAGGGGAGCACTTTGGCGATATCGTCGCCGAAGAAGGTCATGTCCCCCTCGGCGAGCACGATCGCGGCGGCCGGGGTGTGCTCGAGCGCGTAGCGGAGCCCCGCCATGCACGCGTGACCGTACCCCTGGCGGGTCTCCACGATGACGGTCGCGCCGTGCTCCTTGGCGACAGCCGCGGTGCGGTCGATGCAGTTGTTGTCGATCACGATCACCTCCGAGATCTCCGACCTCGTCCGGAACTCGTCGACGGCGAGCCCGATCGAAAGCTCGTCGTTGTACGCGGTCAAGACCGCCACCACGGGACCTTTCGCCACGTCGAAGGGCGGGGGCACGCTTCCCTCGGGAGCCGCCCGGCCCTTCGCACGGTCCACCAGGTACTGGAGTAGCAGCGCCCCGGGGAAGGCGATCGCGAAGAAGACGACGACGATCCGGTAGAGCGGCCCTCCCCATCGGAGGGCGAGCGGTTGGTACGGAAGCCTCGGGATTACGGAGCCCGGGAACCAGATGTTCAGCATGTGCCAGGCGGCCCGGATGAGCTGGTCGAGGGCGAAGAGGACGCCCGCGACGACCATGACTACCGTCGCGAGGCAGAAAATGACTAGAATTCGGCCCATGGGAAATGTAGCTACGAAAAACGGCCGTTATAATGCTGTCTCAACGTCGAGGAGCAAACCGACTCGCTGCCGGGCTAGAACGAATCCGTCGTTACTGGCCGGTCCTCCCGGGGCGACGAGGGCCAGCCCTGGCCTCGCCCGCTTGACGCGGGCCTTTCCTCTCGCTAGCTCGATCCAGAGGGGGGAGGTGGGCGGTGCGAACGGGGCAGGCGGCTCCACACCCCCCACACGGCAACCCCTAGCCCAACAGCGAGCGCACCCAAGGTCGCGATGCCGGGGCCGGTGGCCCAGAAGGCGGGGAGCCCGAAAAGCGTTGACGTCGCGTTCACGATGGTGACCTTCACAATGTAGAGGAGCAGCGTCACTCGATCGTACGCCCACACGTGGGCGATGAGCACCTGGGGGGAAACCCACGTCGCCACCCGCGCGGACCAGCAGAGCGGTCCGGTCGTGTTGGGGGCGACGGTGCGGTTCACTCGAACAAAGTCGTTGAGGGGGTTCGCGATCTCGAGGTGCAACGAGAAGGTCCGGCCCCCGAGCGGACCCGTGAGACACATGCCGAAGCTGTCCCCCGGGTGAAGGACCGTCGGGCCCGCGTTCGTCATCTGGACGAACAGCGCGGGTAGGACGGAGTACGGCCGCCCCCACGCGCCGGAGAAGGTGGAACCGTCCGGGGAGATGAGGATCCAGTGCCAGGTCACGGCGAGGTGGACGGCGCCGTAGGGCTGGTCCGACATCACCGCAGCGAGCTGGCTCGAGAGGATGGCGGAGCTCGACTGGTTGAACGGCAGACCCACGCGCACGAGAGTGGAGAGGTTCTCGAGCGGGGAGCTGGTGGGGCTCCCCGACGAGAAGTTGAGCTCGAACGCCGGCCGGAAGAGGTGGACCGAGCCGTTCGAGAAGAAGAAGGTGGCCTCGGCCTGGGGGACCCACACGGACAGGGTTCCGCTCGCCGGCAGCGGGCTAGTGAGGGAGACGACGAACTGACCCATCACGACGGCGCCGGCGACGGGGGTCACCGTCGGGGGAGGGATCCACACGGAGAAGTTCCCGTTCGCACTCGTCTGGAAGTCTGCGGGCGCAGGCTGCGCCGAGGCCGTGGGCGCCGCTCCCGGTGCTCCGGCGGCAACGGCGGGCACCAGGAGCAGGGATGGGAGCGCGAGCAGGGTCAGGGCCACGATCGAAAGCAGCTTCCTCGTCCAACGGAGTTCGACGGCGCGGCCGGAGCGGAGCCTCATGCGACTACCCCTCGAGCACCTGCCAGCTCGGGTTCTGGTAGACGGTCGTGTACCCGAAGACCGTCTGGAAAAACTCGATATTCGGGGCATACGGGGCGCCCGCCGAAAGGAGGAGGAAGTGGATGTCGTGTTCGACGAGGAAGCGGCTCGTGTCGAGCACCCGAGGAAGGCTCACGCCCGGGTCGCCGGTTCCCGGGGTGGTGAGGAGGAGGGAGACGTTGAGCGTCTGCGCACCGCTCGCGGCCGCGAAGCGGCTCGTGAGCGTTTCGTTCACGGGAAACAACGAGACGCTGCTCGAGCTCGGGGCCGGGCTAAACCGGCCGGTCGTCAGGATCGTCGCGGGGTTGGGTAGCTGGCCTAGCGAACCCGTGCTCGACCACACGAACCCCGACGGTGTTACGCTGATGTTCTCGGCGGACGGGGCGTGGAGCAACGACACGCCGGCAGGGGGCGAGGCGAGCGCGACCGACATGCCGGAGAGCGATTCCCCGGGAGCCGCGGCGACGCTCAGGTTGATCCAGGCGCCCCCTCCGGGACCCAACGCACCGGCTACGGTGGTCACGAACCAGGGGGTGGTGTAGACGATCGACCCGGCCCCCGTGACCGGGTCGACGGAGAGGGTGCCCGGACCCCACGTGCTACCCGAGACCGTTCGGCTCCCGTTCACGTCGACAACGCTCACGGAGAGCGCTCCGGGCAGGAGGCGCGAGATCGGGAAGGTAATGCCGTCGACGTACACCGAATACATCGGCGCCTGGTTGAGGAGCGTAGTGTTCGTTGGTGTGTAGGAGAGGATCGCCGATCCGTCCGTAGCAGCATACTGGCTGTTCAGCGCCCAGTAGGCCGCCTGCGAGTTCACGATCTGCCACGGCTCGAAGTCGAGCCAGGTCGGCCCAATGTCGAACGTGCCTCGGTGCGAGAGCGCTTGGACCCAACGGGCCGCTCCCTGGAGCGTCAGGACGGAGCCCGGCGTCGGGCTCTGGGCGAGCCACTGCGCCGCGCCCAGGAAGTCGGCGGAGTGGGTGGTGCCCGAATCGACCCGCTCGCCGGTGAGCGCCGCGGGAATGCTAACGTTGGCGACGAGCAGGACCAGCACGGCGGCCACCGCGAAGTAGCCCGCGGCGACCCCGGCCCGAGAGGGCTCGACCGACCATCGAACCGGCGTTCCCCTTGCGGGCTCGGAAGCGAGCGAAGGCGCGCCGCTCCAGCGCTCCACGAGCTTATCGAGCGTGAGTACGACAAGGAGCGTCGTCGGGACCGGAAGGAAGTAGAGGAACCGCGGGTAGTCGGTGCCCACGTGCGCAAGCGCCCCGCCGGCCGGGACGAGCAGGGCGGCAAGAACGGCGCCCCCGGCTACCGTGAACCTAGCGTCGGTCCAACTTGGCCGGAGCCGTCGCGCGAGCACGAGGGCCACGACGAGGAGCCCTCCGCAGCCCACCAGAAGTGCGATCATCGCGGTGGGGGAGAGGTAGACGGCCGAACCCGGAGGAAGAAAGGCCGGTCCCGTCGAGAGCGGCACGAACAGCTGGCCTATGTTGTCGATCGTGAGCGCTGCGGGGTTGGCCCCGAGGTAGTTCGGAGGGGTCACGTTCGTCACGCGCAGCGAGAGGGAGTAGGCAGCGACGACGCCCGCGAGCAGGGCCGCTCCCACCCAGAGCCCGCGGTTCATGAGGCGGCCCCAGAGGAACTTCGGTCCATCGAGGAGGAGCAGGAGGAAGGCGGTCGCGGCGACGGTCGCGAGGCCGATCGCGAACGTGAGTGAGTGCGCGAGGTAGAGCAGCGCGAGCACCCCCCCGAGGAGGAACCCGTCCCGGGGGAGCCCAAAACGGTAGAACGCGAGAAGGACGACGAACAGCAGGTTGAGGAACACGAACGCGAAAAAGTTGGGGTACGCTCCCCAGAAGAGCATGTAGAGCAGCGTCCCGGAAAAGACGCACGCGCCGACGAACCCGACCTGGAGCGGTCCGAACCGCAGGAACTTGAACGCGAGGTACGCGATTGAGATCCCGAAGAGGAACAGGATGAGCCCGCCCGCGACGAACCCCGTCGACACGGGCGAGCCGAACAGGAGCAGGAGGCCCCCCAACAGCGGGAAGACGAGGGGTGGGTAGATGTACGCGGACGTAGGCACCGCCCCGGGTGATCCAGTCTCCCGGGTCGACCCCCCGCGGGACCGGTGCTTGGGCGTAGACGACCACGACGCCGGCGATCGCTCCGGCGATAACGGAGAGCATGAGCAGGAGCCGGAACCACGGGAACGGCTCCCGGCTCTCGTCGGCGGTCGCCGTCGGCGCGGCCTCGGGCGGGGCTGGCGCTGCGGGGATCTCCGCCTCGATCACTCGGGTACTCCCGAACTAGCCTGAGGTGAGCGAGTACGCGGACGGCGGCACGATCAGCACATTCCACTCGGCGTTCGAGAAATAGACCTGGCAGCCGAACTCTCCCGTGAGGTACTGGGCCTCGTCCAGGAGGAAGCTCCCGGAGTAGAGCGCGAAGGAGGCCTGGTTCGGGATCACGATGAACCGGACTCCCAGCTCGCGCCAAACCTCGGGAGTGTTGACGATCGGCGGGAGGTTCGGAATGTTGCTAGCAGCGCTCGGGGTGGTGATGTCGACGGAACCGTTGACCGAAGTGCCGGGCAGGCTCG
>JAKIWH010000025.1:0-1512 GCA_022750125.1 Thermoplasmata archaeon | reverse complement strand
TGGTGGGGGTGAAGAGCAGGACGGCGGCTCCGCCGCCGGCGGCCGGGTAGTAGTCGGTCACCCCTTGCAGCGCGGTCGAAGGCGTCACCGTGCCGTCCGTGAGGAGGCCGGTGTACCTCAGGGTGTACGTCTGCCACTGGAAGGTGCCGGGGACTGCGGTGAGCTGCGTCGTGACTCCGACGAGCGCGGGACCGGTCAACACCTCCTGGACCGAGAGGATACGGTCCGCCCCGGTGGGGCTGACCTTCGTCGCGATGTGGGCGGTCGGGATCCCCGGGGCGATCGAGACGGTCTGCTGGAACAGGAACTCCGGCTCGCTGTAAGTGATCACCGCCGGAAGCCCAGCGACGACGGGCGACTGGTACGCAGGCGAGCCGGTGAGCCCGACGGTGTAGGCGGTGTGATTGACCGCGCCCATGAGGCTCACCTGGACGAGTTGCGGCGGCAAACGCATCGTACCCGCCACCCCCCCGTTCTGGTAGACCGAGAAATCCGGGACCCCGTCGAGGAACGCTGGGTCCTTGCCGGCGACGGAGACGGAAACAAGCCCGTTCGTCATCGCGTTCCTCGAGGTCAGGGCGTAGTAGGCGAGCGCCGAGTCGGTGATCTGCACGGGATAGAACAGGAACGCGTTCCCAGGACGCGGCGCGTACGCGGCTCGGTGCGTGATCGCCCAGGTCCACTTGAGATTCCCCTTGATCGTGAGGATGCTCCCCGAGACGCCCGAGTGATCGATCGCGTTTAGCGCATCGACGAACTGCTGGTCGTGCGTGGGGCCCGCGTTCACATTCACGTACCGAGCGTAGGTGGGCGCCGCTGCCCCCGCCGCGATCAGGCTCCCGACGAGAGCGAACACCCCCACGAACACGACGCGCGCGCGCCGCGTCGGGCGGAAGGTCGGCGGTATCGGGCGCAGCTCGCGGGCGGTGCCGCGCGGGGAGCGGATCAGGCTTCCTTCGGAACCCGTGGGTCCCCGAGCGAGCCAGAGACGGTCGATGGCGAAGGCGATGCTGAGGCCGGCGGGGATGACGAGGAAGAAGCCGAACCGGTGGTAATCGGTCGATATCGAGAGGAGCCAACCAACGATGGCGATCCCCGCGATTGCGAGCCACGATCCGATCAGCAGGAGCAGGGGCGCGGTGATCCAACCGGGCCGGAAGGCGATCAAGCCACCGAAGCCGGCGAACAGGAACGCCACCAGGAACACGAGGAGGTAGAACACGGTGTACTTGCTCAGGACCAATCCTGGGAGCAGGTTCCTAAGGAACTGGCCGTAGGTCGCCGGATGCATCTGCATCGCCGAGCCCGGCGAGAAGTAGCCTGGGTGCGGAGTTCCGGAGAGGAAGGTGGCCAGGTACCATCCGCCCACGACCGCGGCCGCCGCGAGGAATCCGTAGCAGCCGGGCCGGCTGAAGATCAGCCTTCGAAGATAGAGGGCCGGCGCGTCGCCCACGGCCTTGAGGTCGGCCCCCTTGGGGAGCTTGAGCGGCACGAACAACGACAGGAGCAGGA
>JAKIWH010000024.1 GCA_022750125.1 Thermoplasmata archaeon | reverse complement strand
TGGGGTACCGGTGTCCGCGGTGCAGCTTCTACTCGCATCCGCCCGAGCGGTACTGCCCGAGCTGCGGGAACCTCAAGCAGGTCGTTCCGGGGGTCACGGGGAGCGGCAACCCCTTCCGGGACCTCGTCGGAGGGATCCTCGAGCTCACGGTGAGCCCTGGGGGAAATCCGCAGGAGACCGTGCGGACGACGCGGCTCAAGAACGGCATCGAGGAGGTGGTCGCCTACGAGCGCGCGGGGGATCGGATCCGCGTGCTCGACCAAAGGGCGCTCGAACGCCGGAGGCTAAAGCAGCGGGAAAGTCCGCACAAGGTCCTCGTGAAGCTAGACCGGAACTGCTTCGTCCTCGCAACAGGCGCGAGCGAGACGGAACTCCTTGGGGACGTTCGCCATGACCCATATGGAGGGCACCCGCAGCTTGGAACCCTCCCGTTCGAGCGCGTGATTCCCGGGGCGATCCACGAGGCGCACGAAGGTGTGTTGTTCGTCGACGAGCTGCCCCACCTCGGCGGTCTACAACGGTTCATCCTCACGGCGATGCAGGAGAAGCGGTTCCCCATCTCCGGACGAAACCCCCAATCGGGAGGGGCCGCGGTTCGCCTCGACAATGTGCCCTGCGACTTCATCCTCGTCGCCGCCTGCAACATCCAGGACATTCACCAGATCCTCGCGCCCCTGCGCTCGCGGATTGCTGGGGGCGGCTACGAGGTGCTCCTCGAAACGGCCATGCCGGACACCGAGCACAACCGGGTTCGGTTTGCCCAGTTCGTCGCCCAGGAAATCGCCTCGGACGGCCGGATCCGGCCCGCGAGTCGCGAGGCGATCGAGGAGCTCTTGAGCGAGTCTCGCCGCCGTGCCGAAAAAATCGATGGTCGTCGAAACTCCCTCACGTTACGTCTCCGCGAGTTGGGCGGGCTTCTCCGCACCGCGGGGGATATCGCGACGATCGGTGGAAGTCCGATCATCGAGGGCGCGCACGTGCGCGAGGCGCGCGACCGGGCGCGCTCCATCGAGGAGCAGATCCGAGCCGTGTACGGATCCCTCCAAACCGGCCTCCAGAAAGACGTCACCGAAGCTCAGCGCCAGCAGATGGGCTACTACTCGTGGAACGAGCACCGTGACCCCTCCGAATTCCCCGGGGGGTACGGGTAGCGCTCTTCTTCGCTGCGCAACAAATAAGGGGGCGACCTCGCTCGCCGCCCGGGTCGGGCGCGTAGTCTAGTGGTTATGACGTCACCCTGACACGGTGAAGGTCGCCAGTTCGAATCTGGCCGCGCCCATGCCCCCACAGGGGTAGTACCAATTCGATGCAAGCTGCACTACCCCCCCACCCCGGCGTAATGGGTGTTACCGATTCCCCTCAACCCTTCGCTACTCACGTCTCCCGCCAACTGAGCGTGACGCTCGAGCACGTGCCGAACGTTGTCCGAATCGATACATCTGGAACGGAGGGGGGTCGATGTGAGCGCTTCCGGCTGGCTGTGCGGCACCCAGCGGCCAATGGTGCTCGGCCGGTCTGACTCGTCCTGCCGAACTATACGATTTCCATCGACGAAACGTACGCGAACTGATGGACAAACTGAGGCGTCCCTAGATTCACGAGCACGAGCGCCGCGCCACAACCGTAGGGGCGAACGCAACGTGTGAGTGCGCTAACGTCGGCGGTCGTATTCACCCCCAGGTAAAATGAGTACGAATTGCCTGCGGTGAGATTTGCGGGGAATCGAATGAACACAGTTTGGTTGTTGTTCGCAGAGAACGTAGCATTCCCTTTCTGGTGCATGACAGAAACCTGGTGGAAAGCTGGCGCGGTGGCCCAAGTCATCGAGGTATTGTCGTAAAGTCCTCCGATCAGATGGATGGACAACGAGTAGTGCTTCATCGAGCACGTTTGGACCGGAGCGCAGTATGCTTGAGCTCTCCAAGTCACGTGAACACCGTAGACAACACGAAAGCTGCCGGACACCGCTGAGGTGAACATAGGACCTCCGAACCCCTGGCTTGTTGTCGTGTCGGCCGATGCGCTTCCGTTTCTGCATGATACGACGACGCGAATCATGGAATGGATGATCCCAGACGCACTGCTCTCGGATTGGGAAAGCACTGGATAATCGCATGATGCATTCTTTATGTTGTGAGATTGAAATCCAAACGCCCCGGAATAGGGAGGGACGTCGCGGACAATGGGAGAGGCCTGAATGAGCTGAGGAAGCACGAGGAGCAGAATCAATCCATTCAGGGCAGCGCCAGTTGCGAGCCCGATTCTCCTAGACACGGTCCTCCAGACGGGAACCGGTTAGTAAGACTGGCGGCCAACCTTCGAGGTTCCCACTTTCCCGGATCGCGACCCAAGTGAGAGCTTTGGTCCGTTCCGCGGATCAATCGGAAGTTTTCTTGAGAGCTTCGAACGCTTCACGCCGGTGGGAGGCATTCCTCTAGGCCGTCTCAGTAACGTTCGAAGGGTGCGGGGCTTCTAGAAATCTCGACCCCCGTCGCGACATCCAACCTCCTTCAGCAAACTATGAATGCCGCGCATTCTTCCTCCTATTGAGCACCCTCCTTAGGCTCAGGCGCAATCCCCGGGCCACCTCCGTCGCGCTCCCCTGGAACGGGACCGGGTCGACGTGGGTTTCAGAAGGTCGACTGGATTTCGGGAGCCAACTCCCCGGTGTGTCTATGTACTACCGGTCTCAGGCGCGGACCACCAATCTTTATCCAAAAACTCACTTGCCTCGGCCATGGCCGCCAAGGCACGACGGAAGATTCGCAGTGACGCGACGGTTGGGACCGTGGAGAAGAAGCTCGGAGTTCCGGCAGGGACTTTCCGAAATGCCGATGGGCGCGATACGAGGTCGGACAAGAAGCTCAAGAACGTTCGGGACGAGTGAGATTACCCCAAGGAACCGGCCACTTCTGAGGAGCGGCGGTCGAGCCGACCGCTCCTATGAGTGCCTGTCAGTATCGAGGTGGCTCCCGCCATCGCATCTTCGCCCCGCCCGCCAGTTAAACACCGTCCTCCGGCTCACCCCCAGCCTCCTCGTCACTTCCGTCGCGCTCCCCTCGAACTGGTCCGTGTCGACGTACCCCTTCGGTTCCTACAGGATTACCCACTCTTTGCTGGAATTCAACCAAGCCCGCGCTAGGATCGCTACCCAGAACTCCCCAGATGCTGGTCGAGATCATCACGAATCCGGATGAGGGCCTTCCCAAAAGGGTGTCGAGCTCCAGCCACGGGTCTTGGTCCCGGTTGGCCCGGCGGATTGCCCTCTAACTCACCACCGCGACCCTCCCAGCGTGCTTCATCGCCTTCCGCTCGGCCTGATTTCCCTCCTCATGGCCACCGACAAGAGTTTCGCCGCCTACATCTGGCAGAAAATGGGGCCCACCTGCCGCGAGCACGTCCGAGAATCCTGGGACCTAATCGAGCGAGCCCCTCCCGAGGATCGCGTCAGGCTGCTCGCGTGTTTCTACTGGGCGAACTGGTGCCGGGGCCGGGCGGACCAAGCGAGCGGACGAGAGACCTACTGGGACATGCGATAGGTCTGTCCCTCGAACGGCCGGTGGGCCGATCCCGGAAGCCTGCTCCGACGGTTGGGCGGATACTGCGATTCCCGCGGGGCTCAGCCGCGTCCCGGCTCGCGGGCGACTGCTGACGCGAAGGGGACCCGGGCGTGGGTCCCACAGACCTCGCACTGAACGACGCGAGGCGTCAGATACTCCAAGCTATGCTTCGCCGGGTTAGGCGGGGGTAGTGTAAGGTCCCGCCCGCATCGACGGCAAACGTACGCCCTCCGGCCATTATCCGCTTCGCGAGATCGAGCCCGCCGGAAGGTCATTCGATCCCTCCCTCATCGGGGAGCAAGCACCGAGCAGTTGAGCGCGTCGACCAGATGCTAGGGAGGGGGCTAGTGCAAATTTCGGGCAATTGGTACTACCCCCCCATGCCCCCACAGGGGTAGTACCGATTCGGCCTATTCTGCACACACCCCCCCGCCGGGCGTGTTTCGATTTCGTACGCAGCTGCCCCGACGGGTGGAGCCCTCCGATGGGCAAGGCAGCTCACGAGCGCGCCCCTTCTACTGTTCAGTCGGACCAGGGGCTATGATGTTGCGCACCGCTCCAGAGTCCTCGCCGCCTGAAACCACCGCGCTTCGAATTGCAAGGCCCTGGGCCCTGAACAACGGCAGCAGTCGGTCGTAGAGCTCTTTGGGGATGACCCCTGGAGCGCCAATATTCGCTGCCGAGGCGATACTGTACGGGGAGGCCCTACCCCTCCTACCAGCGGAGTGGGCATCACACCCGGAGCGATCCCAGAGATAGAGTAGAATCCCGGGATCATGCCAGCGAATGGTTCTCGTCTTCCCATTGGTCAGAGTAAAGGCCATCCCAGTGTCGTCGGCCTGAATCGAGCGAATCCAAGTGCCCGCAAGTCCGATGACGGCAGAGCCGACTATGAGGAATCCGAGTCCGACAACAACGACGGCGACCGATAGCGGACTCACGCCCCGAAGAGCCGCCTCGACGATGCCGACGATAATCGCTACGGCCCCTGTCACGGCGACAACCAGGAATGCAGTCGGAGTCCCGCGGCCGGACCGAGCCCGCTCGGGAATGAGTTCGGATAAGTCGTAGGAGAACCCGCTGGGCCTTGAATCCACGAGCCTTACATGCATGGCCCCGAGACTTTCAGCCTATCTACGAGGACTGCCCTCTTCGCCAGGAACTAGCATGCTGTATCAACCCCGCGATCGTCGATTAAACTCCATCCTCCTGCTCACCCCCACCCTCCTCGCCACCTCCGTCGCGCTGCCCTCGAATTGGTCGGGGCTGACGTTCCGCTTGGCCCTACCTCCCGGGGCATTGAGCTCGATTACTTGCGCGTCGTCGACCCGGTTCACCTGCTTGCCTAGCTCGACACGCGCTTGCCCTCGACTACGGGTATCCTCGACCGGTCAGCCCGTCAGTCGGCTGCGAATCTGAAGACTCGGCGATCCCTTAATTTCAGGGTGACCTTGGTGACTTGTGTCGAAAACCGCGGCCCCTGAAGAGGCTCGTCTGAACTTCGCCCGCCTCGCTCAAGAGATGGCCGAGGGCGACGGCGCGATTTCGGCCCACCGGAAGGGATTCGGAACGCGGTCGATGTTCGTCGGTCGGAAGATGTTCGCAGTCTTGGACCGAACCGGAGAGCTCGTCGTGAAGCTGCCCCCCGAACGAGTCGCGGAACTGATTGCCGGGAGGATTGGGCGCGGTTGGAGCCCCGGGGTGGGCGCCCCCCTGAAAGAATACCTCGCAATTCCATTCACCCACCGGAAGCGGTGGGCCGAGTTCGCGCGTGAAGCCCGGGCGTACATGGGTGAGAAAGGAGAGTGAGCCGCCCTGCTCGTTTGAGACCGTAGCCGATGATCGGCCCGCCAGTTGACTCGTCTGCCCTCGTACGCCGAGCCACAATTCTGCGCTCGGCCGGCTAGCCGTCTTGGGGTCAGCCCTCCACCCACTCATGGGTGGTTCGGGGCTCTTTCCTTCTGGGTGCCTGTCGGTCCCAATTCATCCCGTTCCTACCCGAGCGAACCCTGGGTCATCGTGGGAACCGTCATCGCCTTCCCGGCAATCCCTCTTCGATTGGACACCGTCCGCCTACTCACCCCCAACCCTCATCTCCTATCGATGGCGATACTCCTCTGCAAAGACCTAGTGAACCGGAGCAGAACTCAGACGAGTCGCGCGGTCACGCGCGAACTCCGTACGAGTCTCCGCCCGGGGTACCATCGTCCGAGCACGAATCGAAGAGCGTCGTTGAAGGCAAGTGGAGGAGAGAAAATGGAAGCAAAGCACCTGAAAGCCGCGCAGAAGAAGACCGGGTCATCTATGGACACTCGGCCGAAGGCCGTGCTCACGCCCAAGGAGATCGCGCTCGCAACCCTCGATAAGACGATGGAACCGTTCATCCGGACCTGGAAGCAAGCCACCCACGATCACGCGCAAGCGAAGGCGGACCTCATTGAGGCGGCCTACAACAAGGCCCTCGACGCGGCGAGCGCCAAGTACGAAGCCTGGTGCAAGCTTCACCACGAGACACCGTAGCTAGCCGAAGGGGAGCCCTTCGCCCCGGGTCAAGAATCCGGAGGCTCTCTAGGCGCGTGCACCGTTGAAGCCCACGATGCGTCGCGCTCGTTCGGCGGACTGCCGGCTGGCCCCCCGCCCGTACGAATTTATCGGTACGCTCGAACTCTAGCCGTGTCGACAATCCTTAGTGCTCGCCTCAGCCGACTATCGTTCGCGGTATAGGGTAGAGCTTTTTTCCGCCGCTAGGTCCCACGGAGCATGGCCATGCCGGAGCCGAGGAGCGGAAGGTCGTCCCTCGTCGTGATCGTAGGCCTCCTAGGAATCCTGCTCATCCCTACCGCCGCGTTCACACACACCGGGACTGGAACGCTCGCCCCGAGTGCTCAATCCAGTCGAGAATCAAGCGTCGCTGGCACGCTGGCGCGACCCGAGCACCCGCCTCAATCTTCACCGGCTTCCTCGGCGCCCTCGTGGGGGGACCTCCCGAACGCCCAGACAACGCCGCTGCGACCGCATCCTTCACTTGTGAATCCAGTTCAGTACTACACAAGTGAACCGGCCCCCATGGGAATTGCCGATTTTGGCGTCACGGGGAAGTCGCCGGGCGGGAGTGGCTACGCGTATTCCACTCCGAGCTTCGAGGGAAGAGCGGTCGTCCGATCTCTCTCGGTCACCATCAGCGGCACGACATCAAAGGTCACGGCGTTCGAGCTGAACTCGGTGGTGGTGCTGCAACGGGGCGGGGCTAGCTACTCCTACTGGATCCAGAACGGACTGCACTTGGACGCCGGTTCCGACATGTTCAGCATAGGAGGCGCGTATGTCTGGAATTTCTCCTCTCCGGGCGCGACGCTGAGCCCAGGCGAGCTCAAGGGAAACGCCGGATCGGCCCTCGCGAGCGACACCTACTACTTCATCCCCGGTTGCGGGCCGACGTACCCCGGCCAGTGCACCATGCTCAGCCTTCCCGTTACCCTAACCGGTCGCGTCGTCACCTCGACGAGCGCGGGGATCCCGTACGTCGCCTACGAATACGATCTCGGCGCGGGCTGGGTCACCTACGACAACGTGTCGTTCGCTCACATGGTCAATGCGAGCGATTCGGGATTCCGGGTGAATGGTTTCGCACCGACGCCCTACGCCCCCGGACTCTACTACGACGCCGAGTGGGTATGGGTCGGGGCGGGGGGCGGTTCTGCCAGCACGGACAAGAAATCCGACATCAACCTGACCCTCTCGCGGTGGAACGGGCACAACTACCAGGCGATCCCGACCGCCTGGAACTTCGGGAGCAACACCGGCGAGACCTCCACGAACGTCACCGAGGTCGCGACGACCCCACCGGGGGCGCACCTCGCTAGCGGTCCTGGAACCCTCGGCGTCCTCTACAATCTGAGCGGAGTGGGATTCCTCAACCTGTCGGTCCCCACGAGGGGCCATGCCACGGTCCTCGTCGACGGTGTTGCGACTCCGTTCGAAGGAGGCTGGGCGAACATTACGCTCGCCGTCGGAACGCACTCGCTCTATCTCCAGAACTTCACGAATGCGTCGGACGCGTTCGCGATCACCGCGGGGGTGACCACCCCCGTCAACCTCTCCGGGGCCGGCGCGGTGACCATCAACGAAACCGGGCTCGCCGCAGGGACGGCGTGGGGGGTCAGGGTCAACGGGACGCCCTATTCGACGAACGGCACGAACCTTGGCCTGAATCTCGCGAACGGGACCTACCCAGTGATCTACACCCCAGTTCCGGGCTACTACCGCCCCGGCTCGAATCCATCGACCCTTACCCTCCCCGGGACGTCGCGTATCACGCTTCTCTTTGCCCAGTTCACTTACGAAGCCACCTTCACGGAGTCAGGACTTCCCGCCTCCACCCCTTGGTGGGTCAACGCGAGCAGCGGTCAGGTCCAGGGGACGGGGACCTCCCTACAGGTGCCGGCCCCGAACGGCTCGACGCCGTACGCAGTTGGTTCGCTCTACGAGTTCGAAGCGAGCCCCAATCAGGGGACGATCTTCGTCTCGGCCGGTGTCGCTTTTCCCGTAGCCGTAGCGTTTTCGTACCGCCCCACCTTCATCGTGGGGACGGTCGTTCCCGCTGACGCGGTGGTTTCTATCGGCGGGGTGGTCCAGGCACTCGCCGGTGGCAGCTTCAACGACTCCGTGACCCCGGGGTCGTACGACCTCATCGCGAGCGCTGCCGGATATGCGACTGATCATCTCAACGTGACGGCAACGGCAGGAAATCTCACCTGGGAGAATCTCACACTTGTTGCCAACCAGACGCACGCTCCCGGAGCCCCTTCCACCACAGGGGGCGGGATTTCGGCGCTCACCGCGGTGCTGGTGGTGGCCGCAGTAGCCGCAGTCGCAGTCGCAGCCGTGATCGTGTTTGCCCGTCGCCGAAAGTAGATTCCCGCGCCGGCTCGCCCTCCTCTCGAGCGGATTAGTGTCGATGCCGAGTTGAGCACGCCATGGGCAGCCGAGCACTCGAGCCTCCTCAATCAGATCGCTCAACTTCCTTCGTCCGACCCGGATCCTCCGTTGAGCCAGGCCGCCCCTTCGGGCTGGGTCAGACCGCTCGACTCGTCCGGTCAGGTACCGGCCCGAACTCTGCCACCTGAGGGCTCATGTAGAGCGGCCCGTTCGAATCCGCACGGTAGAGACGACGGATACGACCGTTGCTGAGAGCTCGTCCGGGTCTCCAACCCGTGTTCTGCGACACGCTAATTTTCGTCTGCTTTGGATCGGCTCGGTCGCCTCAGCGGCGGGGGCGTCCATCGGTTCCATCGTCATCATCTGGCTCGTCTACAACGAAACCCATTCCCCCATCGCGATCACCCTCCTCGGCGTCTTCCAGTTCCTCCCGACGTTGATCTTCGGCCTGTTCGCGGGCGCGCTCATCGATCGGTGGGACCGTCGACGGCTCATGCTAGCGTGCGATGTGGCGCGGGCCGTCTGCTTCGGGGCCCTAGCTGTTTTCGTGCTGCTCTACGGCGCGAGCACGGGTGTCCTCATTGGTGTAGTGTTCGCGGTGGCGGCGTTCAGCACGGCCTTTCGGCCGGCCACGAACGCGACGATTCCGAGGCTCTTACCTCCCTCCGAGGTGCAGGACGGAAATGGCCTCCTCCAAGGGGGGAGCACCATCGCCTCGTTCGTTGGGAGCCCCATTGGGGGCGTTCTCGTGGTGACGCTGGGTGCCGTGGTCGGGCTCGCTCTCAATGCGCTCACCTTCGCCATCTCGGGAGCCATGATCTTCCTGATGGCGATCCCCGCGGCTCGACAGGCGGGTTCGGTAGCTTCCTCGGCGAAGCGGTCCCTCCTGACCGAGGTAGGCGAGGGACTCCGCTTTCTCCGGTCTCAGAGGGCCCTGTTCGTCATCACGCTGACCGCGATGGTGGCGAACTTCTTTCTCTCGATCTGGGGGGGTTTTACCGTAATCTACGTCGCGGTCCAGCTGCACCAAGGCGCGACAGGATTCGGGATCATCGTAGCCGCCAACACTGCCGGATTCGCGATCGGTGCGCTCCTCCCCGGGCGGCTTCACACCGAGCGCGCCCCCGGCCTCTGGCTCCCCGCGAGCTGGGGATTCGTCGGGTTCTTGATCGTCGGCCTTGCCCTCACGTCGTCGCTCCCCCTAGCCGTGGCGCTCACGGTGGGAGGAGGGGCTCTTCTCTCGCTTGGGAACACGACCTGGCTCTCGGGCGTTCAGAAATCGGTGCCCGACGAGTACCTCGGCCGATACTTCGCGACGGACGAGGCAGGGAGCTTCGCGATGATTCCTGCTGGAGTGGCCATCGGCGGAGTGCTGGTCCTGCTAATCGGGATCTCGAGGAGTTACCTCTTCGCTGGCCTCGGGGCGGCCCTGATCAATCTAGTTCTCTTGCTCTCGCCCGCGGTCCGTCGGTGGGGACGATAGAACCGATGCGGAACGGCAGGCACCGGACGGTGAGCCATCACCCTCTCCGCCCGCCGTTTCGAACTTAGCGCCTCCCCTTCATTGCGCGCCGGCGCTAGCAGCGTTGTTAATGTAGGCAAGTGCGTTCTCCGGCCGTCATGCCGAAGAAGAAGACGACGAAGGGTAAGAAGAAGAAGAAGTAACGACCACCCTTGGTCGCTTACTGAGGAGAGCCCACGGGATTGCTTGCGCGGACCTCTCGGCCGCCTATCACACGGTGAAGTCCGCGGATCCCGACATTTTATTCTCGTCGACTCCGCGTCGCCCTCTCGCTTGCAGGGCTCCACCACCGCAACGGCTCGAGCCCGGCTCAAGCTGCTTTGACCCCGGGCTCACGAATTTTCTCCGGCGGTAGTCTTATGAACCACGTCCTCGCAGCTTGTCCACCGGATCGGCCTTCGTGCCTCGTTTCCCCTGGGCTTCAACCCGCGGGGGGGCGGCTCGCCAGCCGGAACAACCACCTGTGTCGGAGCCCCCCTACGCACGTTACACGCTCGACCGGTACAATCGAACCATCCTTCGGGTCGCAACCTTTCGCTGGAAGTACGCGATCGTCGTCGTGGCCCTGAGCGCCATCGGACTCTTCGTCATACCGCCGTTCTCGCAGCACGTCACCGGGCACCTGCGCCCGCTCGAGTGGATCACGCTCGTCTGGGCGTTCCCCGTGCCGCTCATCCTCGTGTCGATGTTCGCCTACCTCTACTGGTTCCATCCGAAGAAGTTCCTTCTCGCCGCGCCCTCTCCCTGGACGGGGGTCACCCGACCTGTCGTCCAGTTCCAAATCACGAGCACAGGGGTCAACGCGGAGACCGTGGTCAACACCGCGCGATCGGTCCTCTACTGGACCCGCGCGCACCCTGAGGTCTGCTACGAGACGCAGCTTTGGCTCGTGGTCGAGGAGTGGGGGTACGGGCCGAACCGGGAAGCGCTGGACGAGCTTCGCCAGGACGGGGTCCGAATCATTGTCGTGCCCAACTCCTACCGGACGGAGGGCGGAGCGCTGCGGAAGAGCCGAGCGCTCCAGTTCTCCGTTCAGCTGCGCCGGACCGAGGCCCTCCCGCTCGCCGACACTTGGGTCTACCACCACGACGACGAGACGGCGATCGGCGAGGACACGGTCCTCGGGATCGACGAGTTCCTCCGGGAGCACCGGGGGAGGAAGGCGGTCGGCATGGGCATCATCATCTACCCCCAGAAAGGGGACGACTTCCGGGCCTCCTTCGTCGCGGATTTCAACCGGGCCAAGGACGACATCCGGGGGCTCTATGCCCTCACGAGCCGCAGGAACGTCCTCTCGGGCTTCCACGGTTCGCACTACCTCGTTCGCGCCGATGTCGAGGACGAGGTGGGCTACGACATCGGAGAGAACCTCATCGTGAGCGAGGACTTCGTCTTCGAGGTCCGCGTCCGGGAACAATTCCCCGACATTTTCCACATTCTCAAGGGGTTCGCCTACGAGCAGTCGCCCCTCAATCTGATGGACCAGATCAAGCAGCGACGCCGCTGGGTCTGGAACCTGCGGGCCGCCTGGCTCCACCTCGAGCTCCCCGCGGCCCGGCGGGCGGTGCTGGCCTACGGGCTCGGCTCCTGGATGTGCGCGGGGGTGTCGACGCTCGCGATCGGCGCCTCGCTCGCGCTCGGGTTCGGGGCGATCGTGCCGTTGGGGGGATTCCTTGCGGGTATCGTCTGGTCGATCATGGTGATGAGCTACGTCATCGGCTACGAGCTGCACCGGGAGTACGTCGCACCGCGTCCCCCGCTGTGGAGGGTAGTCGTGAACGGCATCGCGGGTGCCCTCACCGACGGCATTTCGGTGTGGGCCGGAATGCTCACGCGGCAGAAACGGCGGTTCGAGGTTGTCCAGAAGGACACGGCCGCCCCACCCGTGAGCGGTCGGGGGAGGAGGGATTCGAACTCCGAACCCTTCTGGGTGCCCCCCGCGGCTTCCCAACGCGGGTCAGGGATCGGCGATCCGTCTCCTCTAGGAGCTGAAGCCAACCTCTGAAGCCGGGTACGGTCGAGCGCCCTACTCGTGTTCGGAACGTCTCCGTCACGTGAGCCATTTAGGGATGACAGAGCGCGCGTACGCAGCGTCGGTCCAGTTCGGGTGCGAGAGTATCGCCCTTCCTTGGGCGCTATCGACGACCCATGCTCCGCCCCGCGGGGGCGTTCCCTCTTTCGCCATGAGGATGAGATACCCCTGCCCGTACTGCATTTTGGAGGGAACCAGTTCGGCCCACGAAACGAAGGCGGTCTTCCCCTTCGTATCGAAGACGACCCCTTGAGGGGAAAGACCGACGCGATCGACGGTGACTCGATTTCCCGCCGCGAAGAGCGTCGTAAAGCCGAGGATTCGGTCCTTTCGAGTGGGCTCTCGAGCGGTTCGGATCCACAAGGGTTCGGGTCCAGTTTCTGGCATGGACTCTCCGGAGTTCACCTGCGGGGACACCTAGGAGTGGGACCACGTGGGTGTGCCCATCCATTTCCACTCTCGAACCATGTCCGGGTCTGCTTGACTCGTGAGTCGGCCCACCTGTCCGATCAGCTCTCCTCGCCGGTCCCCCAGCTCGGCGATCCACCGGTCTAAGTTCTTCGCTACCGACGAATGGTTCATGGACACGAGTTCCGATTGCCGCCGATTTCTGGGTGCGAGCGAGAGCGCGCCCGACTAGGTTTTCGCCCACCCGCCGCGCAGCTGGCTGATCGAGAAGTGATTCCCGTCGAGATCCTTGAACGTCGCCACCGTTCCCCAGGGGTGGTCCTCGTGGGGCTGAGGGAACTCAACTCCGCGTTCGCTCAGCTCCTTGTGGGTCTTCCGGCAATCCGGCACGAGCAGCACGATTGGCGGCGTCTTTCCGGGCGCCCACTTCTTCGACCACCCCTTCTGGGTAGGGTCGGTGGCCGAGCCAACCTCGAAAAGTGCGAGTTCCAACTCATGTCCCTTGAGGCCCACCGTGACATACCGGTATCCACCGGGCCCGGTGAGGTCCGTCTTCTTCTCGAATCCAGCTTTCTCGGTGAAGAAAGTGAGGGACCTCTCCTTGTTCGTCACGACGAGCGAGACCTGCGAGATCTTTCCGTCCATGGTTCCTCTCCCACTAGGGCAGCACCGGGGGCTGCTCGGGGGGGATTTGGACCCGGAACATATACCCCCGCGATGCAAGCTGCGGGATCCCTGGCCGAGCCGCCCGACCTCCCAACGGGCCTTAATTTCCGGAGCTAGCCTCGGAACCTGCCAGCCCTTGCGGTACCCGCCGAGGACCGTGGACCTGCCCATGCGTCGGAGGGATTCCCGAATCCTCGCGGTACGGCTCTAAGGGAGAGGTTTTTACCCCCTATCCGCGTGCCCCACGCATGCGGATGTTGCGACTAGCGTGGATTGGACCCGTGGGCCTCCTCCTTCTCGCCCTGCTGCCGGTCTCGGGAGCGACCGCCCCCGTGCACGGCCTCGTCACGACCTGCACGACCACGATGAGTTGCAAGTTCCAGTTCAACACTACCGCGGGGACCGGATGGGCCACGACCACGGGTTCGAAACTGTCGTTCCAGTTGCCGGGCGAGGCGAAGGCGTCGTACAACCTGAGCTACGCCGCCTACATCGCGCGGCTCACCGGCACCTACACCTACTGGACGGTGGGTAACTTCGTCGGAACGGACGTGAATTCGGGGAAGGTCGTCTACGGGACCACGAACACGAACTTCACGATCACCTGCCATGGCCACAGCGGCCGGGGGGGTGGCTGCACCTACACCTACACTACCGACAACGGAACCATCGTGTTCCACTTCACCCAGGCAGCGCTTACGGCGACATCCGTGTCGTGCAACCCTTCGAGCTTCAACGTCCCGAACAAGACCACCTGCACCGCCACGGTCACGAACCTCTGGAACAGTTCCAACGTGCCGACGGGGAGCGTCAAGCTCTCGAGCTACGGGCTTGGAAGTTTCACGAACAAGGCCGTCTGCACCCTCAGCTCCGGCCGGTGCAGCGTTACGTGGACGCCCTTCGACAACACGGTCGGTTATGTGTCGATCTCGGCGAGCTTCATCGGCAGCAAGGCGTTCTACCACAGCACCGCGTCCACCACTGTTACCGTGACGGGCGGAGACTGAGCACCGAACCGCTGCGGTTCGAGCGACGCGCACGGGCGGAAAGCCTCCGCTGGTCGTGCGCTTCGCCCACGGAGAGACTAGATAACCCCCGCGAGCTTGGACGCCGCGCGGGCAGCCCTAGGGCGGCCCAGGCAGAGAGGAAGCAGCAATGGCGCCCGAAGCACACGTAGTCAGTCTCATCGTCGTCCGGAACATGGACCGCGCGATCAAGTTCTACACGAAGGTACTCGGCGCGAAGCTGCGGGAGCGCGCCCCGGGCCCGATGAAGAATTTCTGGGCGTCGCTCAAGGTGGGCGGGGCGGAGGTCTGGTTCGTCTCGCCCCCGGAGCGCGAGAAGCGGAAGCTCGCCTACCACGCGTTCCTCGTCAAGGACATCAAGCGGTTCGTCGGGAAGCTCAAGAAGCACGGCGTCAAGTTCGAGAAGGCGGAGCCGATGGAGAAGAACGCGAAGATCGAGGGACCGATCGTGTTCGAGAGCTTCGGGGCTTCGGCGATGTTCAAGGATTCCGAAGGCAATTTGCTGATGGTCTGGCAGAGCTTCGGCCAAATGTGATACTGCCGCCGCCCCGCTCGGCGAGCTAGGCCCGAGGGCCTGACGACTCGGATCCCGCTCGCGCCGGGCTCCCCGTAGTCCCGCCGGCGAAGGGTGATTGGGAATGTACACGGTGAGCGAAGATGATCGTCCGCACGCGGGCCCCGCGCTCGCCACCATCGGTGGCCTCTTGCTCGTGTTGTTCGGGATCCTCTTCTTTCCGTCGGCGAACCCGCAGTTCGGCCCTAGCGTCACCCCGCTCGGGCGGGCCTCCTGGCTGTTCCTCACCGGGCCCGGCCTCGGCGCCGTAGTCTGCGGCGTCGGGTTTCTCGCCTACGTGTGGCCCCGCACGAGGCTCGTAATCGGAACCGCGCTCGTTCCGCTTGGTTTCCTCGGGCTCTTCGATGGCGGTCTCGGAGGATTCCTCCTGGGACCGGCGTTCGTGGTCGCGGGTGGGCTCTACTGCGCGACATTCGAACCGGCGAGCCCCGCGGCGGTCGCAGCGGACGACGTGGGCCTCCTCGGAGGTTTTCGGCGGCGCTACGCGCTCGTCCCCCTAGCGTTCGCGTTGAGCGGAGTGCTCCTCGCAGGATTCGCAAGCTCCGTCGGCGTCGCTTCGTGCCCGGCCCCACCGTCCTGCGACCCCCCGGGGCCCTGCCCCACCGAAGCCTCCTACGGCTGTTCCTCGGCCCCTCTCTGGATCGTCCTGCTCGGCCCCGCGGTGTTCTTTGCGCCGCTTGCGTTCCTGCTTCGTTTGCGGAGTCGGCGTTTGCCCTTGCCGTAGAGCGCAGTCCGGCGGAATCTTCCCGCGGGAGCATCCCTCCGCCCGTTGTCTAGGCGGGGCGAGATCGGGGTGGCGCGGCCGTGGGAGCTCCCTCCGTCGACGGGCGGAAGTGGTGCGGTTCGGCGTGCAGCGGGAGAGCGTACCTGGCGCGAGCTAGGGTGGGGCCGCGCGGTGGTCCCCGTACGGCGAGTCCGTCGGGACGGTCCTTCGGGATGAAGTCGCGCGTGGACGGTCGTGACAAGATTGCGCTCCACGGCGCCGCGACGTCGACGAGGGCTCCCAGGAGCCCCGCGAGGACGAGCCGAGGGAGCGGTGTGGTGCGGGGGATGTAGGCGGAGTGGAGGCGGTACCCTTCGAGATAGGCGAGCACCATCGAGACCCAGACGAACCCGGTGAACACGCCCGTGAGGAGCAGGATCGGTCCGTAGTGGACGACGATGCTCGCGACGAGGATCGCTACCGATGGGAGCGCGGAGAACCAGGAGAGCGCCGAGTAGCCGAGCGTGAGCCGCCGGCGGGCGGGGAGCTCGTGGGCGTGCGCGAGCGCGTGGAGTATGCCGTGGACCCAGCGCCGACGCTGGCGCAGCTGGTCCCGGAGGGAGAACGCTCCCTTCTCGTAGGCGAACCCACGGAGGATCCCGAAAACGGAGCCGAACCTCTCGCGCACGCGAATCTCGAACAGGAGATCTTCCGCAGGAGCGTACCCCCTCGAGTCCCAGCCGACCGCGTCCTCCACGTCGGCCCGCACCAGGAAATGGGAGCCGTGGAATCCCGCGGTCGGATTGCCAGGTCGGGTCATCGAGTCGAGGACCCGGAAGTCGTCGTAGGAGCGGCTGAGCTCCTGCACGTGGCTTGCGGTCCCGCCCCAGTCGAGCGGGTACAGAATAACGCCGGCCCCGAGGAGGCCCGACCCCTCTCGGACGAAATCCGCGATGCCGCTCAGAGTGTCCTCGCCCACGCAGGTCTCCTCGTCCTGGTGGTACACCCACACGCCGGGTCCCGAGAGTCCGAGCTCCCGGCGCGCTTCCACCGCATACTCGAGCGCCCGAGCCTTCCCTCGCGTCCCGAGGGGGGTCGCGTACTCCCCCGGCACGATCCTCACCTGGACGCCCGCGGACCGGAGCTTCTCGTAGATTCCTGGTGCCGCGGCGTACCCCTCCGGCTCGATCACGAGCCAGAGTAGGTGGCGGAAGCCGAGGCGGGGGGTGTTACGGACCCAGTAGAGCACGGAACGTGCGGTCTCGTCGATCGCCCGCGAGTTCTTGCCGATCGCCGTTACCTGGAAGAGGACGGTGGGGACGCTCACGATCCCCCCGAGAGACGAAGAGGCGACTCTCGCAGCACCCGGTGGGTGCCTCGGAAGGCGGCGACGAAGAACGGGACCGGGAGCATCCAAATGACCGGGAGTAGGGCGAGCCACCACCCCGGGAACGGCTCTCGCGAAAGCAGGATCACCGCCTCGAGGAGGAGGCTGATCGCGGCCGAAAGACCGAGAGTGATCCAGACCACCCTCGGCCACCGTCGGTGAAGGTCGACCACGGTCGCGTTGTATCGCTCCGAGGTAAACGCCTCGAACGGCGTTCCCCCGGAGGGGCGTTGTGGCGGTGCGCGGGTCCGCTGCGGAACACCCGCGGGTCGGTCGGGTCCAGCGATTGGCGAGACCGAGGTTAGCGCTCCGGGTGGGGGACCGGCTCCGCGGGAACGAGCGTGCGGATCGGGAGCCCAGTCGTTCGCGCGGATGAAGGCGAGCTCTTCGACCGCCTCGTCGAGGTCCCCCTCGAGCCTATCGATACTTTCGCGCAGTCCGTGGGAGTCCTCCTCTACCCGATGGAGCTCTCGACCCAGTCCCGAGGCTGCTACCCGCGCGCGCGCGAGCCGCTCGTCGAGGAAAAGGGAAGGTTTCCCGGGCACCGGAGTCGGTTTTTCCTCCGCAGGAACCGCGCGCTTTTCGGTCAACGCTCCGGCAATCGAAGGCGCGGGCGTCTCTGCCGCGGGTATGGACCGCCTGAGCTCGACCTGCATCCGCGCGAGGTCGGTGAGCACCTCGGCAGTCTCCTCCTCCGAGAAACCGATCACCCCTCCTTCGGACCACGGGGCACCGCTCCCTCGTTGCGGGGCCTCCCTCTCGGAGCCCGGCGGGGGGACCCAGAGCGATCGCCACCACGCCTCGACGCTCGGCGAGGCGGAGCGGTCGTGCAAACCTGCGGCTGACATCGACACACGCTCCGGCCCCGCACCAGCGGTCGGGACCGGAGGGTGCGCCCCATCGAGGCGACCCGGCACCGACCGGTGCTCGGCGTTCGGGGATTAATCCTATGGGTTCGAGACGAACGACTTTTTTCCGCTGCTAGCGGAGCAACGGACCGAGCGCGAACAGGCCAACGAGAAGCAGGACGAGAACGACCGCTGCGATTCGGGCGAGCGTCCCATCTTTGGCTCGCCAAAATCCGTAGATTCCGAAGGCGACTCGGGCTACCGGAGTGGCGACGAGGACGAGGAGGCCCAGGGCCGCGATCCCGACGCCGTTGCCGGCGAGGAGGTGGGCTCCAACGCTCGAGAGGTCGAACGCTGCGCGGTTGGCTACAGGGTCGAAGAGTGCGAGCGACAGTCCACCCCCTTCGATCAGCACCCGAACGACCCCGACGAGGGCGATTGCGGCTGCGAACGCGAGCCCCGTGCGGAGGATGGTTGCCATCCGGTGAGTAGCGGCCTTAGGCAAGTTGCGGTCCGCGGCGGCCGGCTGCGGAAGTGCGCTCATGGGAGCCCGAACCCCCTGAGGATGAGTTCGGCCGCGAACAGGACGAGTATCGGGACAAAGAGCAGGCGGACGAACTGGTTGCTGAGCCCCGGCAGGACCCGGGTGCCGATGTACGAGCCCACAATGGTTCCGAGGACGAGCGGGGCCGTGAGCAGCGGCTCGACGTAACCGGCGCCGATGAGGAGCGAGACCCCCGCCGCCCCGGTGACTCCGATCATGAAGTTGCTGGTCGCGGTCGAGACCTTTACCGGGAGGCCCAGGGCCCGGTCGAGGGCGAGCACCTTGAGCACCCCGCCACCGATGCCGAACAGCCCCGAAATCACCCCGGCGCCGAACATGACCCCGAACGCGGGGGTTGTACGACCTGCGGTGTACTCCACCTCTCGGTCGAGGTGCCGGTCAAAGTAGCTTCCGCCGAGCCCTAACTTCCGGGAGAGCGCATCTGGCTCGTTGGTCGGACGGACCCTCCCCCGAAGAAGGAGCAACGTTCCCGGAACCGTGGCCAACATTACGAGTCCCAGCCCGACGAGGAGGAGCGGCGTGAAGCCGGAGCGCGTCGCGTAGATCGTGAGCGCAGCACCGGCGAAGGCGCCCGGGACGGTGGCGATCTCGAGGAGCATCCCGATTCGAACGTTCGTTAGGCGGTCCTCGACGAAGGTCGCCCCGGCGGTCGTCGACGTCGCGATGATGGTGAGACCGCTCGCGCCGACGGCCACGGGGAACGGGACACCGACGAACACGACGAGGACCGGGATGAGAACGAGTCCCCCGCCAATCCCGGCAAGCGACCCGACGAGCCCCGCGGCGACCGCGATGAGCCCGAGGAGGAGAAGTTCGATCCCGAGGATCATCGTCCTTCGTCGAGCGGTTGCGGAGGAAAACGGTTTGGTGAGAACCTCCAGCGTCGCGACTCCGGCGCGTCCATCGCCGGGGTGGGCCAACTCGCTGCCCGTTCGCGCTTGAGAAAGGGGAAGGAAGAGGTTGGCGCTACGGAACTCGCTCCCGGATTACGGTGGAGCCGACGGCGGGGGTGCCGGCTGCCCCGATCCCATCGAGCTATCGCTGCCCATCGACGCCGAGCTCTGGCTCATCGAGGCATCGGTCGGGGAGGAATCGCGGCCCCCACGGACCATGAGGATCCCGAGGAGGAACACGACGAACGCCCCTATCGAAAGATACCAACCCACCGACGGGCCCCACGTGAAGGTCCCGTTCCCGCCGCTGCCACTTCCGAACCCACAGTTGCTGCCCGTCGAGCAGGATCCGAAGAAGCTGCTCCACGGTCCGGAGCTGTTCGGGGCAGATCCACCCGATGGAGTGAAGTCACTCTTGATCGCCGCGGGTTGGGCCGCGAGGAGGGTGATCGGGGCCACGAGGGCGAGCAGGAGGGCGATGATCCCGAGCGCCATCGCGCCCTTGCGCATCCCGGGCTTGCCCGAGGACATGAGCGCAAAGATCCCCGCGAGGAAGCCGAGGACCAGGCCCCCGATCACGAGGAACTCGGTGACGGAGTAGAGCTGGCCGGTCTGCTTCTCGTTGGTGTTGCTGCATCCCGTGCTCGAGCTCCCGGAGTACGGGCAGGTCCCGCTCGAACTAGCGCTTTGAGGACAAAAGGCACTGGCGGCACCGGTGCAAGTGTAGCTCTGGGAAGAGGAATACGCGTAAGAGCTTCCTGGATGCAGGTCGACGTGGGAGTTCCCCGAGCCCGAGATCGTCGAGCCCCCGACCGACTGGGAGGTCGAGAAGCTCGTCGTGAAAGTATACCAGCTCGTCAGGAGCGCCACGATCAGCAGGATTGCGCCGATGATCAACAGCAGCCCACCTAGCATCCCCTTTCTCTTCGCCATCTCTTCGGGAGGACTCCTCCCCCCATCGGTGGACCGAGGTCTAGAATATCAATATTGTCACAGTGTCGCATGGGGCGTTGCTCGGGCTTAGGTCACCTCGACGGCGAGCCCCGGAACCCTCCCGCTCGGGTCAGCGATCCCCACGGGCTTGCGGGCGCCCGCTCGGGAGCCGCGAAACGCACCGCGGCAATCTTCAAGTCCGGGACTAGGCTCGGTTTGCGGTGCCTCCCATACGTAAGGGTCGCTCCCCGCCGACGACCGCTCCCCGGGTGAGCTGGGTGGATGCCGTCGTCCTCGGGGACGCACGAGCTGTGCTCGCGACCCTGCCGACGGCCTCGGTCGAGCTTGCGATCACCTCGCCTCCCTACAACGTGGGGATCGAGTACCTCGGCTACGACGACCGGATGCCGTACGAGTCGTACCGCGCCTGGCTCCGGACGGTGTGGGTAGAGCTCCTGCGGGTGCTGGTGCCGGGCGGCCGCTTCGCCCTCAACGTGGCCCCTACCTCGATCAAGGAGTTCCGACCCATCCACCACGATCTCACGAGCGACCTCCGGGGCCTTGGTTTCATTCTCCGCACCGAGATTCTCTGGTACAAGCAGACGATGGGCCGTCGGACCGCCTGGGGCTCTTGGAAGAGTCCGGCGAACCCCCACATCGTGCCCTCCTGGGAGTATGTCCTCGTCTTCTCGAAGGGAAGCTGGCGACTCGAGGGCTCCCGCGATCAGATCGATATCACGGGTCCCGAGTTCCAGCGGTTCTCGGACGGCTTCTGGGAGATCCCGCCCGAGACGCGGCGGAAGGGGCACCCCGCACCGTTCCCCGAGGAGCTCATCCGCCGCCTCGTGAAGTTCTACAGCTACCGCGAGAACCTCGTCCTCGACATGTTCGGTGGAACGGGAACGGTTGCGGCGGTCGCGCGGGGAGAGGGCCGCCACTTCCTCCACATCGACCGGTCCGAGGAGTACTGCACGCGCGCGCTCGAACGGGTCCGCCGAGCGACGCCGCCCGAAGGGGTCCCCATTCGGGCTCCCGAGACAGTTACGGTCGCGGGAGCGGGAGGGAACGGGTCGGCGTCCCGCCCCGCCGGCGGCCCGCGACGTCCGCACTCGAACGCTAGCCAGTCCGGGTAGGGAGCTCGGGAGGTTCCACTCCCGCGCCCCCGGACTCAAACGCGTCGAGTCCGCTCGATCGGAACATGGGCCGGAGACGGTTCCCGAGCTCCCCCACCGCGAAATCGAGGAGCGGTTCCAGGTTCACCGTGTCGGCGCGGTTGTACTCGACGAGGAGGTCGAGGGCTTCCCTCTTGCCCCGGCGCCAATCGTGCCACAGTCGGACCGCATCGAGCCCCCGTAGCCCCTCCACGCCCGAGCGATCGCCTAGCCCGAGCTGCTGTTCGATCCGCTTGAGCCCGCCCGAGTAACCGAGGCGTCGCAGCACGAACCGAAGGTCGATGTGGGCCCGCGGCGCGACCCACCGCGGGAAGGCGACCTCGAGAAACGGCACATCGAAGAAGATCCCGTTGAAGGTTGCAAGGACTCGAAAGCGCCGCAGGTACGCCGGCAGCTCCTCGAGGGTGTCGCCGGCGACGAAGGAGCGGGTCTCGCCGCCGCCGTGTACGGCAACCACGGTCACGATCCCGTCGTACGGGGAGAGGGAGGTGGTCTCGATATCGAGAAACGCCGTCTCCTTGCGGAACTCGGGATAGAGCCGCCAATGCTCGTTCGCCGGGAGCCGTTCCGCGAAGAACTCCGCCGACCGGCTCCGGAGCGCCTCTTCGCTCCGGTCGAGCTCTGCGTCCCAACGGGCCTTCCGGTCGGGGGAAACTCCGTCGAGCGTGCGCCTCGAGCGGAACTCCTCCCAGCTCGAGAGCCCCGAGCGCCAGAGGGAGGCCTCGGTCCAAGGACCGATGCCCCTCAGGTGGAGGAAGGTCGAACGCAGCACAGGCTCGGACGGGCCGGGACGGTAGTAATCTTTCGCCTTACGGAGGGGGATCGCTCGCCTCGACGCGCACCGTTCCGAGCGGCGCGAGGCGCGCGCGCACGGCGGTCCAGAACTTCCGGATCCGCTCGGGCGGCAGCCGGGAGCCGTAGCCCGGTAGGCGGAGCTCGACATTGAGCCGCTCGGGGTCGTCCGCGTCCCAGACGATCCGCACCACCCCTTCCCCCTCCTCCTCCTCGAAGGCGAAGATTCGCTTTCGTGGGTCGGGCCCGGGCGGAACGGGAGCGAGGAAATCCCCGGGCGGCTGGGGCGGCGGGGGAGCGCCCATCAGGACGAGCGGGGGGGTCTCGGGCTCCGGAAGGCGGACCCGGATCCAGGCCCGGACGGGCCAGTGCCGGTGCTCGGTGGCCATCGGTCCGCCAGCGAGCGCGAGGCCGTAAGCTAGGCCTAGCGGTGATCGTGGTCCGGGGAGTTCTAAAAAATGAACCACACGCGTTCTGTGAAACTGCCAAACGCCAGCAGGTAACGTAGCTGCGGGCGTTAGTGGCCGCGGGCTGAGGGGATCGCCCGAAGGCTTTCCCGGTACACCCCGGCTCTATCGAACTCGTCTTCTACGAATGCCCTTAGAGGTCTCTCGTTTTTGAGGGGGTTTCGGGCTTAGATGCTTTCAGCCCTTATCCCGGAGCGCGTGGCTGC